>DATBRO010000048.1:0-8742 GCA_036560265.1 Gemmatimonadaceae bacterium
GTTCACTTCACTTCGCCATGCGCACAGCCACCACGGCCTCACGGGCCGCGGGGCGCTTTGGCGCGTGCACGTCAGACTATAGTCGACTAGTCAGACTCCACTCACAGAGCCTCCGCAGCCCGTCCTATTCCTGGACGGGCTTTTTGCTTTCCACCAATCATCTCATGCTCAAGATCGCACTACCAAACAAGGGTCGGCTTGCCGACGACACGCGCGAGCTCTTCGGCGATGCCGGACTACCGGTGCTCACGAAGGGTGATCGCGCGCTGTCCGCATCGCTCGGCGACGAATTCGAAGCGCTGTTCGTCCGCGCGCAGGACATACCGGAGTTCGTTGCCGACGGGGTGGCTGACGTCGGAGTCACAGGCTGGGACCTGGTTTGCGAGTCGGAGCGGCCGGTTGAGCGGCGACTCGATCTCGGCTTCGGCGACTGCCGCCTCGTGGCCGCCGCACGTGACGACAGTGTCATCACCGACATCGACGGGATCGTGGGCGGGAGCCGGATCGCGACATCCTACCCTAATATCACGCGCAGCTTCTTCGAAGCGCGCAGCCAGGATGTCGAAATCGTGCCGATCTCAGGCGCTGCGGAAATCGCGCCGCTGCTCGGCATCGCCGAAGTCATCGTCGACATCACGTCGACGGGCTCGACGCTCAAGGTCAACGGTCTGCGCGAGATCGGAACTCTCCTCACATCCCGAGCCCAGCTGATAACCAGATGCGACGGTGTGCTCGACCGTGACAAGAGCGATGCGCTCGACTCGCTCGTGATGGCGCTCGATTCCGTCGTCAGGGCCCGTGGCAAGAGGTACCTCATGGCGAATGTGCCCCGGCGATCGCTTGACGCCGTGAAGCAGATCATTCCCGGCATCAACGGCCCGACCGTCATCGACATCCTGAACGGCGGCGACCGCGTCGCAGTGCACGCGGTGGTGGACGTGCGCGCGATTTATAAAACGATCGGCGCGCTCAAGAGCCTGGATGCGACCGGTATCCTCGTAACGCGCGTTGAGCGTCTGCTGCCATGAATCAGACGATCGAGAGAACGCACTGGAGGTATACAGGCCCGCTCGCTGCGTTGTCAGGAAGCGAGCGCACTTCTCTCCTACACAGAACCGGTGCACGCAGCTCACTGGTGCGGGAGCGGACGGAGGAAATCGTGCGTCGTGTATGCCTCGAAGGTGACCGTGCGCTGCGTGAGATGGCTCGTGCATACGACGGCGTGTTGCTCGATTCCGTCGAGGTACCGCGAGCGGCGCGGCTGCGTGCGCTCGCGGGAATCGATCGAACGCTGCGAGCAGCACTCGAGCGCGCAGCGCGGAACATCGAGATGGTTCACGCCGCTGATCCACCGCGGACTGTAGAAGTCGAAACCGAGCCGGGCGTGATGGTCGGGAGACGCCCCGATCCTTTGCAGCGCGTGGGCATCTACTCGCCGGGCGGCCGGGCCGCATACGCGAGCAGCGTGCTGATGTGCGGAATCCCCGCGCGCGTTGCCGGGGTTTCCGAGATCGTTCTCTGCTCTCCGCCGCAGAAAAATGGGTACCCGGCGCCGGTAGTGCTTGCCGCGTGTGAAATCGCTGGAGTGGATCGCGTCTTCTCGGTCGGCGGCGCCGGCGCGATCGCGGCGATGGCCTACGGTACCGAGAGCATTCCGCGCGTCGACAAGATTGTCGGACCGGGGAACGCTTATGTCGCCGAGGCGAAGCTTCAGGTGAGTAGAGATGTAGCAATCGACTCGCCAGCCGGCCCCAGCGAGCTGCTGGTGCTTTGTGATGCAGGCTGCGACGCGCGCACGATCGGGCGTGAAGTCATCGCTCAGGCCGAGCACGACTCGAACGCGTGCATTGTCGTCGTTTGTCTCGATGAAGAGACCACATTGGCGATCGCTGCAGGCATCGAGCAAAGCCTTCCTGACGCTCCGCGCACCGACGTTATTCGCGAGGCGTTGGAGCAGAATGGCGCCCTGTTCTGGGCTAATTCCATCAGCGACGCCGTCGAATTCACGAACGAGTTTGCTCCCGAGCACCTGTTGCTGGCGTTCGAGGATGCGGAACGTGTGCTGCCCGACATCAGGAACGCGGGCTGCGTGTTCGTCGGCGAGCCGTCATCGGTGGTGTTCGGCGATTATATAACTGGAGGCAATCACGTGCTGCCTACCGGCGGATTGGCGCGGAGCTATTCGGGACTCGGAACGCTCGACTTCGTTCGCTGGACATCGTACCAGAAGGTGACTCGCGCGGCGGCGCAGCGTCTCGCCGCGGACACGGCAATTCTAGCTGCCGCGGAAGGTCTGCCCTCGCATGCGGCGGCCGCGTTGTGCCGGAGCGTCCAATGTTGACGGTGACTGTCCGCGAGCGTGTCGATCCGGTCTCCGCTCTCACGCGCGATAGCTATCGCGAGATCGCGCTTTACCCGGCACTGCCAGGCAGATCCGCCGTCGATCTGAGCGACAACACGAATCTGTGGGGCGCGCCACCCGCCGCCTTGCGCGCGCTTGCTAATCCGCGAGACGAAGATGTCGCGCGGTACCCTGTTGCGTACGAGCCCGCGCTCGTCACCGCACTCGCCGATTACGTCGGGGTGAGCGCGAGTATGATTGCGTGCGGCTGCGGATCGGATGATGTTCTCGATTCGGCCATCCGCGCCTTTGGCGAGCCCGGTGACGTGCTATGTCTCCCCGAGCCGTCGTTCAGCATGATTCCCGTCTTCGCGAGGACGAACGGACTGCGCCCGATTGCAGTTCCACTCACTCGTTCCTTCGACGCCGATGCGGGTGCGATGCTCGAGACGGACGCACGCATCATTTACCTCTGTTCGCCCAACAATCCGACCGGCGGAGCACTGTCCCGAAAGACCGTCGAGCGGATAGTGGAGCGAGCGCATGGTCTCGTGATCATCGATCAGGCGTACGTCGAGTTCGGAGGCGACAGCTTCACCGATCTTGCCTCAAGCGTTAGTACGGTGCTCGTCACGCGAACGATGTCCAAGGCGTTCGGACTCGCCGGACTGCGACTGGGTTACGGCGTTGGCTCGCCCCAGCTGATCGCTGAAGTGTTGAAGGCGCGTGGCCCTTACAAGGTGAACGCGCTGGCGGAGCGCGCGGCGATCGCGGCTCTGGAAAATGATCGGGCGTGGGTTGCCGAACGCGTAAACGATGTCGTCTCCAATCGGTCTCGATTCGGCGCTGAGTTGGCGACGCGGGGCATCGCATCACTGGAGTCGTCGGCCAATTTCGTGCTCGTGCCGGTCAGCGATTGCGCCGCGGTAGCCGGGCGGCTCGAGCGCGCAGGAGTCCGCGTCCGCGCATTGCCCAACCTTCCCGGCGTCGGCGACGCTATACGGATCGCCATCGGACCGTGGGACATGATGCAGCGCTGCCTCGACTCGCTCCCGGAGCCGACATGACACGCCTCGTGATCTTCGATTATGGCGCCGGCAACCTCCACTCGCTGCTGAAGGCGATCGCCTCGGATGACAGGGATGTTCGCATCACGAGCGATCTGCGCGTGGCGATGAAAGCCGATTGCCTCGTTCTTCCGGGCGTCGGAGCTTTTGGCGCCGCCACCACCGCCATGCAGGGCGCACAACCGGATCTGAGGGCCGCACTCGCCGATGGACTGCCGTGTCTAGGCATCTGCCTCGGCATGCAGCTGCTCTTCGATGCGAGTGAAGAATCGGCGGGAAGGGGACTCGGCTTCATACCGGGCAACGTCACGCGCCTCCGGACTTCGAAAGTGCCGCACATGGGCTGGAACGACATCGAGTGGCGCGCCGACGGCAACGGTCAGAAAAGCGCCGGTCTCACGACCGCGTATTTCGCCAACGCCTACATCTGCCAGTCAGAGGACGAATCGCCGATCCTCGCCTGGACGACGCATCAGGATGCCAGGTTCGCATCGATAGTTCGACGAGCGAATACGGTCGGTGTGCAGTTTCACCCCGAGAAGAGCTCGTTCGCCGGACGCGCTTTCGTCAACGCGATGATCGAGGATCTCGTCGCGTGCAGGTAATTCCCTCGATCGATCTCCGCGACAACGCGTGCGTGCAGCTGGTGGGCGGCTCGTACTTCCACGAGCGCGTGCGTATTCCAAATCCGGTGGCCGTCGCGAAAAAATGGGCGCGCCTGGGATTTGGCGGCCTTCATTTGATCGACCTCGACGCCGCGACAGGCCGGGGATCCAATCGGCAGATGATAACCTCGATACTCGGCGCGCTGCCGACTGAGAATCATTTCAGGATACAGTGCGGCGGCGGAGTGCGTGATCTCGAGACGATCACGGAACTGCTGGAGGCTGGCGCATCCGAAGTCGTGGTCGGCACGCGTGCGATCGAGGATCGCCCCTGGCTCGAGACGGCAGTATCACGCTACCCGAACAGGCTCGTGGTCGCCGCCGACGCCAGGGCGCGCAAGCTCGTGACGCGCGGGTGGTCAGAAACCGGTTCCGTTAACGTCATCGACTTCATCGACGAGCTCGCTGCGCTGCCGCTTGCGGGGATTCTCGTCACCGTCGTCGAGAGAGAAGGTCGCATGGAAGGTCCTGATCTAACGCTGATGCAACAGATTGCGCTCCGCTCGCGGTTCCCGCTTCAGGCCTCGGGCGGAGTGCGAGGCATTGGTGATCTCCGCGGGCTGGCCGAGCAGGGTGTGAGCGCGACGATCGTGGGAATGGCGCTCTACACAGGCGCGCTGGATCCGCAAACAATTATCGAGGAATTCCCCGCATGAGCGTCGCGAAGCGAGAGACCAGGGAGACGTCCATCCGCGTCGAGCTTCGAGCTGAAGCTGGAAGCAGGGGCAGGGCGAGGGGGAGCAGAAGCGAAACGGGGAATCGTTTTCTCGATCACATGCTCGACGCATTTGCGCGCTACTCGGGGCTTACTCTCGACGTGACGGCGCGCAGCGATCTCACACATCACCTGGTCGAGGACGTCGCGCTGACACTGGGCCGCGCCTTCAGGGAGATCGTTCCAGCCGGCGCTGCGCGATACGGTAATCGCGTGGTGCCGATGGACGACGCTCTCGTCCAGGTGTCGGTCGATATCGGTGGACGACCGTATTACGAGGGGCCGTTACCGAGCCGTCTTTACGATCATTGGATGCGATCGTTCAGCAACGAGGCGCGAGCGACGATCCATATCCTCGTGCTGCGCGGCAGCGACCGGCATCACATCGTGGAAGCCGCCTTCAAGGCGCTTGGGTTGGCGCTCCGTGACGCCCTCGTTGATACGGGCGACACGTTCAGCACAAAAGGACCGGTATCGCTAAGGGTGAGTGATGCTGACCAATAGAATCATCGCTTGTCTCGACGTGATGGACGGTCGAGTCGTCAAGGGAACGGGCTTCGTTGATCTGCGCGACGCCGGCGATCCGGTCGTGCTCGCGGAGCGCTACGAGGCGCAGGGCGCGGATGAGATCGTCTATCTCGACATCTCGGCTACCGATGAAGGGCGCGGAACCTTGTTTGACCTCGTTCGCCGCACCGCCGAGCGATTGTTCATTCCGCTCACGGTCGGCGGCGGAATGCGCAGGGTCGAGGACATTGCGAATGCATTGCGCGCCGGCGCCGACAAGACCGCCATCAACTCCGCTGCCGTTCGCCACCCGAAGCTGTTGACCGAAGCGGCCTGCCGGTTTGGATCGCAGTGTGTGGTGGCGAGCATCGACGCTCTGAGAACGGACGACGGCTGGGAAGTCTATGTAAATGGCGGCAGAGAGCCGACCGGACTGGACGCCGTCGAATGGGCGAAACGATGCGCGGCGCTCGGAGCCGGCGAGATACTCCTGACAAGCATCGATCGTGACGGCGCCCGTTCCGGCTATGACATCGAGTTGGTGTCGCGAGTATCACGCGCCGTGCGTGTGCCAGTCGTCGCATCGGGCGGCGCGGGATCCGCGCGCGACGTGGCCGATGCTTTTATTCGCGGCGGTGCCGACGCGGCGCTGCTTGCCGGCATACTGCACGATGGCACCACGAACATCAGGAGCGTGAAATCGGTGCTGCAAAGCGCCGGGATTCCGGTGAGAACTGCCGCGTGACCGGCATCGGGGTTTACATGGACGCGGTCGCGGAAGTCGCGGGCATCGCGGGTGATATCGCGCGACGTTACTACGGAAACAACCCGGATACCCGCACCAAGATGGATGGGTCGCCGGTGAGCGTCGCCGACATCAGCGCCGAGCAGGCGGCGCGCGAGTGGATCCAGCTGCGATTTCCGGACGACGGCATCGTCGGCGAAGAGCTGCCATCTGTGCGGCCAGATGCGGCGCGACGATGGATACTCGATCCGATCGACGGCACCTACACTTTTCTGCAGACGGTCCCGCTCTGGGGAACCCTCGTTGCGGTCGCCGAAGGAGAGAGCGTGATCGCCGGCGCGGCGTATTTTCCCGCGCTCGGCGAGAAAATCGTCGCTGCTCGCAGTGAAGGATGCTGGTGGAACGGGTCACGCGCGCAGGTATCCACCGTCGCGGGCCTTGCAGAGGCTCGCCTCGTCACGTCGGACGCGCGCTTCATGCGCGATACGACGAGGCGCGAGCGATGGACGCGTCTCCAGGAAGGCGCACGCACGATGAGAACGTGGGGGGATTGCTACGGGTACCTTCTCGTTGCGACCGGGCGCGCCGACATCATGGTCGACGATGTGATCGCGGATTGGGACGGCGCCGCTCTGATGCCTATCGTCGCCGAGGCGGGCGGAGTCTTTACAGACTGGCAGGGGCGGGCGACTGCATTTGGTGGCGATGCCATCGCGACGAACGCAAATCTCGACGAGATCGTGCGGGAGATTCTCATTCCCGCGGGAGCCGCCGCTTCGGCCGGAGCGGACTCGTGAGCGCGCGCTTGGATCTCGATGCGGTGCGCTTCGACAAGGATACTGGCACCGTCATCGTCGTGGCGCAGGACGCCACTACGGGTAGGGTGCTGATGGTGGCGAACGCGGACAGGGAAGCGCTGGAGCGCACGATCGAGACTGGTGAGATGCATTACCGCTCTCGCAGTCGCGGCTTGTGGCGAAAGGGCGCGACCAGCGGCAGCGTGCAAAGAGTCGTGTCGCTCACGCTAGATTGTGACGGCGACACGGTGCTTGCGCGCGTGGTCTCTGCCGGACCCGCGTGTCACACCGGCGCGGTTGCGTGCTTCGACGATAGCGCTGCGCCCAATGTCTGGTCGGCGCTGTCGGCGACGCTTGCAGCGCGGCACGCGACAGTGAAGGAGGAATTCGGCGCTGGCGCCGAGTCGAGATCGCCCGACCAGGCGAGGAAGTCGCGAAGCTATACCCGCGAACTTCTGCTAGACCGGAACCTCCGTCTCAAAAAAATCGGGGAAGAAAGCGCCGAGCTCGTTACAGTATGCGCCGACGGAGACGCGGCTCGCTCCGCCGAAGAAGCGGCTGACCTGATCTATCACATCGGAGTAGCGCTGGAGGCCGTTGGAAGCTCACTCGATGCCGTCGCGGGCGTATTGCTGGAGAGATCTCTAGGGCTGCGCCGCCGGGGAAGCTGACGCGAGGGGACTGGACCGCTCATCCAAGCGTTGACAGCGACGACACTAGCATTGCAAGCTGAAGTCAATGTTAGTGACGGATAACCGAGACAACTCCACACGCCGGCTAAGCTCCATGACGCGGCGCGAGTTCCTCGATCATGGCGCGCATCTGGCGCTGGGGGTTGGTGCATTGCAGGCCGGCATGGGTCGGTTGGCATTCGCGAATTGGCTCCGGCTTCCCGACCTTGTGGAGAAACCTGCGCTTCCCGCGTGCGTTGTGCTCACGGCCGACGAGTTCGCGCTCGGGAACGACGCGATCACCGCAGCCTGGAGCATCGCCGGAGGTGTATTCCGCCCCGTTCGCATCAGCGATGGACTGAACGGGGCGGCACTACCCGTGCCCGCGCACGCGTTCACTGTCACGCTGGCCGACAAGAGCACCATCGCCGGGGGCGACATGCGGATCACAACGCTGCCGCGCATGGAAGCGCTCACTGCCAATCCACGCGCGTCGCGCCTGGCGGAGCGCAGCATGGGTCGCAGCGTGACGCTCACACTTCAGGATGCATCCGGGCGCGTCGAGGCTGTGTGGCGCGCACTCCTGCGCGATGGGTCACGCTACATCCGACAGGAGCTGACGCTGCGAGCGCTCGGCGCCGACGTACCGTTGCGCGAGATCACGCTCCTCGATTTCAACGCACCGAACGCAACTGTAACCGGTACAGGGCCCGGAACACCGATCGTAGTGGGGAACGCATTCTTTGGCTTCGAGCACCCACTGGCGACCAACGGTCTGGACGCGGATCGGGTGCGCTGCCGCATGTCGCGTACGCTCCCGCTCAGACGCGGTACCGCGCTCACGGTGAGCTCGGTTACCGGCGTCACACGCCAGGGCCAGATGCGGCGTGACTTCCTCACCTACGTCGAGCGCGAACGGGCGCACCCGTTTCGCACCTTTCTGCACTACAACTCCTGGTACGACCTCGGCTACTTCAGCGGGTACGATGAGGCCGCGGCGCTGGCGGCGATTGCCGCGTTCGGAACGGAGCTGCACCAGAAGCGCGGCGTTACGCTTGACTCTTACCTGTTCGACGACGGCTGGGATGATCCCAAAACGCTCTGGCACTTCAATGCCGGCTTTCCGGCCGGCTTCGCAAACGTGGCGGAGGCGACGCATCGCTACGGCGCTGCTCCCGGCGTGTGGATGTCGCCCTGGGGCGGATACGGCGAGCCGCGCGACCAGAGAATTGCC
>DATBRO010000049.1:0-12095 GCA_036560265.1 Gemmatimonadaceae bacterium
AGAGACTATCACGTCGATAGGCCGCCCGTGGACGCGCTGCAAAGCGCTCCAAGCGAAGCGGTCCTAATCGCCCGTGTGGCTTGACTACTCCCAGTGATTCTTGCTGGAGTAATCCAAACAGAGCACGCAATTGCATTGAAAAGGATTCGCAGTTTCACGATCTATCACACTTCCGCTGTCTTTTTTTTTTTTGACAATCGAACTTCGCTGGCGACTAGAGCGCAGGGGCCACACCCGTTCCCATCCCGAACACGGCCGTTAAGCCCTGCAGCGCCGATGGTACTCCGCCCGAGAGGGCGCGGGAGAGTAGGCCGTCGCCGGCATTCCTTTGAAAAACCTCTACCACCTGGTAGGGGTTTTTCTTTTGGGGAATAGGGATGCGGGACAGGGGAAGGGTTGAACCCCAACGATGGGAATTGGTAAGGGAAAGATTCCTGGGATCAGTCGATTCCCTATTCTCTTTCCCATTCCTTTCCCGCCGTTGTAGTTGCCCTATTCCCTAATCCACAATCCCAATTCCCTGTAGTGTTAGTCATGAGTCGCGCGGGGATCGTCACAGTCGCCGGAAAACCAAATGCGGGAAAATCCACGCTTCTGAACCGCATCATCGGCCAGAAAGTCGCGATCGTCAGTCCCAAGCCGCAGTCGACCCGCGATCGCATCGTCGGGATCCATAGCGCGGGCGACGTGCAGATGGTCATCCTCGATACGCCTGGGCTCCTCCATCCGAAATACGCGCTGCAGCGCGCGATGCGCGCGACGGCACTCGAAGCGCTCAGAGACGCGGACGTGATCGTCTATGTCGTCGACGCGACAGAAAGCTCGCCGGAGCCGCTGCACCTGGCCGCCGCGATCGCTTCGCCCCCAAAAGCTCCAGTCATCACCGCGTTCAACAAGGCGGATCTACTCTCGGCGGCACGGCGAGACGCACTCGCCGCCGCCACACCCAACGCTCAATTCATTTCGGCTGCGACCGGCGAAGGCGTGCCCGAGCTCCTCGCACTCGCGACGCGACAACTTCCCGAAAGCCCGTTTCTCTACCCCGAGGATGAGATCAGCACCCAAACGCTGCGATTCATGACGGGTGAGCTGGTTCGGGAGACCGCGCTCGAGCAACTTGGCGACGAAGTTCCGTACAGCGTCGCGTGCGAGATCGACGAGTTCCGCGAGGACCGAAAGCCTGTGTACATTCGAGCGGTGATACACGTCGAGAGAGAGAGCCAAAAGCGGATACTCATCGGCGCGAAAGGACAGCGCATCAAGAGTATCGGTCAGGCGGCGCGAGAGAAAGTCGAAGCGCTACTCGAGCAGAGCGTCTATCTCGATCTTTGGGTGAAGGTGCTACCGAATTGGCGCAAGAACACAAACGCGCTCGCGCGGTTCGGCTATCACGTACAGGAGGAGCGACAAGGATGACGGTGCCCAGTCAGCTGTTGGAGATACTGGTCTGCCCTAAATGCCGCGGCGACCTGGAGTATCGCGCTCAGGAGGCGGCCTTGCTGTGCCATCGCTGCAAGCTTCGCTATCCGGTGCGCGACGGTATTCCTATAATGCTGATCGACGAAGCGACTCCGCTGACGTGATCAGGCGCAAGTCGCGGTAGGACCAAGGTTTGACCCTGGTTGAATCGACCCATATCTTGGCGGCTCACGCGCCGGTGGCGCCGCACGTGCCTCCTGTGCCTCCTGTGCCCCTTGTGCAGCACCCTGTGCCTACCGTGCCTCAAGCGTCCTTGAGCCCTGGCATTCGTCTGTGAGCCTGGCCAAGCCCACTTCCGTCGTCTTTTCACCCCTCAATCAACCATTGCCTGACGCGGTGAACGGTTGGGTTGTCAGTTTGGATCTGCCCATCGTGCGCGTCGTCAACGCGGATCAGCTCATGTCGATCGCGCTGCGTGGAAGGCCACGCGTCGTTGCATTCGATGCGCGCGACACCACGGGTCCCGCATGGGAAGGGTGCCAGCGATTGAAAGCGGATTCTTATACGAGCGTCGTTCCGTGTTTCATCGTCGTCGGTTCGGAGCGCGCAGACTTCAAGGGAGCCTTCGAAGCTGGCGCCGATGAAGTCGTGCGACCGACCGATTCTGGCGAAGAGATAATCACGCGGCTCGACGCCATGTTGAGACGGTCGGACCGCGACCTGACCGTGCATCCGTCGACGCGACTTCCGGGAGCCGTCGAGATCGAAGCAACGGTTCAGGAACGTCTGACAGCCGGCGAACTGTTTGCGATGTGCTATGCTGACCTCGACCACTTCAAGGAATTCAACGATCGCTACTCCTACTACGAAGGCGACCGCGTCATCAGGATTCTGGCAAAGATCCTTCATGACGTCGTCAAAGGGCTCTCCGGTGAGGAAGGCTTCGTCGGCCATATCGGTGGCGACGACTTCATTTTTGTCATTCCAGTGTCCGCCGTGAACGATATCTGCGCTGAAATCGTAGAGGTCTTCGATACATTGATTCCGTTCCAGTACTCCGAGCAGGATCGACGCGCTGGTTATTTTTTTGGTAAGGACAGACGCGGCCAGCTGCACCGCGTGCCGCTGATGACGCTGTCCATTGGCGTCGTGACCAATGAACGCCGGCACTTTACCCATGCCGCGCAAGTGAGTGAGCTGGCAACGGAAATGAAGAGCTATGCGAAGACGCTGCCCGGATCGGTGTTCACCATCGATCGGCGCACCGACACACCCGGCGCTGAGCCGGAACACAGCGTGGCGCGCTCCGGCGCGTACGGCGGAAGGGAAGAGCGGTGAACGTCGCCTGTCCTGAATGTCGATCGATTTTTCGTGTAGATCCCGCCAAGATTCCGGGCGCGATGGTCCGTGCGCGCTGCGCCGTCTGCGGCGGCGTCATCACTGTGTCTCGCGACGGGGCTCAAGCCGCAGCCGATGAGTTCACTCCAGTCGCAACGGCCGCGGTTTCCGCTCCGGCGTCGCCCGCGCCACGCATGGCAGCGCCGCTCAATTTCGGTAATGCTCCGACGCCCGTCATTCCGTTTCAAATCACGCCGCCGCCGCCACCGCCTCCGAGAGCAGTCACGCCGCGTCCCGCGGCACCACCTCCAGTTCCTCCTCGACCCGCACCGCCGATGCCGTCCGCCGCGGCCACAGCTCGGCCGCCGGCACCCGCCGCTCCCCCCGGGCCCCCCGCGCCCCCGGCCGCTCCGCGCCCGATTTTCGCGCCGCGGCCGCCCGCGTTTGGCGCGGGCACTCCGTCGGTCAGCGGTAGCCCAACAACGGGGCCATTTGCGCGCCCCGCTGCGCCAGGCGCGCCGACGCCTCAACCGCCACCGCGTCCGGCCGTTCCGTCGCCATTTGCAAAGCCGGCCGCCGCACCAGCAGCGCCGGCCGCGCCGATCATGCCGCCGCGCCCCGCCACTCCAGCGATGCCGCCCAGGCCTGTCGCGCCGACGTCGGCCGCGCCGGCTGTTCCGGCGACTCCAGCGCCTGCGCGCCCGCCGATGCCGCCGGCGCCACCGGCCGCTGTTGCACCAGCCGCCCCCCCGCGGCCTGCGGCACCTGTGCCGGCCGCAGCTCCTCCGGCTCCACCGCCGCGGCCCATGGCGCCGCCGCCGGCGCCCGCGTCGAGGCCAGCCGCTCCGGGCACGGCTGGATCGACCTCGGGGCCTCGGCCCATCAACCCGTTTCTCGCGAACGATCCCAACGCGAAGGCGAGGCGGCTCGCGCGCGCGCTGATATCCGACTTGATCTCATACTTTCCACAGAAGAAGGAAGAAGGGTTGCGCGACGGCACTCTCAAGCAGCTCTTCAAAGAAGAAATCAAGAAGAGCTACGAAGAGTTCGTCGATCAGATCGGCAAGGAATTCGCCGAGACCACGACACATTTCCAAGATGCGCTCAACGACATTCTCGCTGGCGGTCAGAAAGTCTTCACCAGCGGTGGCAGCGGGGTAGAGTAGCTCGGGCGTCGCCTGCTATCTTTCAGCACGTAAGAACGAGCCGTCGGCCAATCGGCGCGACGGCTCGTCTCATAACCGGAGTCGTACATGGCCGAAAGCGAACGCACGCGCGCGCTGCGTCAGCACGAAGAAGAGCTCGCGGAGTTGCGGAGGTACCTTTGACATTCCCGCCAAGCGCGACGCGCTGACTCGCTTCGAGTCGCAAATGGCGGACTCGGGCTTCTGGAACAATCAGGAGCAAGCCCGCTCCGTCGTGCAGCAAGTCAAATCTCTGAAATCCTGGGTCGACTCGTTCGGCGCGATCGAGCAGCGCCTTCGCAGCGCGACAGAGCTCGCCGAGATGTTGGACGTCGAGCCTGACGACGAGATGTCGGCCGAGCTCGATCGTGACGTCGCGAAACTCGAAACGGATCTCGAATCATTCCGGTTGCGATCGTTGCTCAGTGGGCAGGACGACGCGCGCGACGTCCAGCTGGAGATCGCAGCGGGCGCGGGCGGAACGGAAGCGCAGGATTGGGCGGAGATGCTCATGCGCATGTACACGCGCTGGGCGGAGCGAAAGGGATTCGGCGTCGAGATCCTCGACATGAGCGAGGGTGAAGAGGCCGGGATCAAGGGCGCAGTGCTCGAGATCAAAGGTCCCTACGCGTACGGATTCCTCAAGGCGGAGGCGGGCGTGCATCGGCTCGTGCGCATCTCGCCGTTCGATTCGCAAGCGCGGCGTCACACGAGCTTCGCGTCAGTCTTCGCGTATCCCGTGGTCGACAACGAGATCAACATCGAGATTCGCGACGAAGATTTGAAGATGGACGTGTTCCGTGCCTCGGGTGCCGGCGGACAACACGTGAACAAAACCAGCTCGGCGGTCCGGCTGACGCACATTCCGTCCGGACTGGTGGTCGCGTCGCAACAGGAGCGCTCGCAACACAAGAACAAGCAGACGGCGCTCAAGATTCTCAAAAACAAGTTGTACCAGCTCGAGGCGGAGAAGCAGGCCAAGAAAAAGGCGGAGATGGATTCCGCGAAGCAGGACGTCTCCTTCGGCAGCCAGGCGCGCAGCTACGTGTTCCAGCCGTACACGATGGTGAACGACCATCGCACCGAGCTGAAGATCCCGGATGTGCAGCGCGTGATGGACGGCGACATCGATCCGTTCATCGAGGCATTTCTGAAACGACAAACGACGGCGGCAACCGGCGGCGGCGATGGCGGGGGAGCTGGAGCAGCGGGGGGAGCGGGGGGAGCTCGCGGAGGGGGAGCCGCCGCGTGACCGAGGACGAGCTCAACTTCGTCCAGCGCGCGCGGCGCGAGAAGCTGGAGCAGCTAGCGGCGCGCGGCGTCGCACCCTACGCGTACAGCTTCGATCGCACGCACAAGGCGGCCGACGCGGTGGCGTCGCTGCGCGAGGGTGCGGGCGCGGAAGACGGTCCGACAGTTCGAGTCGCGGGACGATTGGTCGCCTGGCGCGCCCACGGCAAGACGGCGTTCGCGCATCTCGCCGACGATTCGGGCCGAATTCAGCTGTACTTTCGCCGCGACGAGCTGGGCGACGAGAACTGGGCCGCCCTCGAGCTCCTGGACATCGGTGACGTGCTCGGCGTCGACGGACGCCTTTTTCGCACGAAGACCGGCGAGGTGACGGTGCGCGCCGAGCGCTACACGTTGCTCGCCAAATCGCTGCGGCCGCTGCCGTTCGGGAAGGAGGAGATCGTGAACGGCCAGACCGTGCGTCACAGCGGGTTTGCCGATCCGGAGCAGCGATATCGCCAGCGCTACGCGGATCTCGCGGTGCATCCGGAAGTTCGCGCGCTCTTCCGTGGGCGATCGCGAATGATCACGGCGATGCGCGCCTTTCTCGACGCGCGCGATTTTCTCGAGGTGGAGACTCCCGTTCTCCAGCCCCAGTACGGCGGAGCGGCTGCCCGCCCTTTTGTGACGCGGCATCGGGCGCTCGACATGCCGCTGTATCTCCGTATCGCGGACGAGCTGTATCTGAAACGGCTCGTCGTCGGCGGATTCGAGCGCGTCTATGAGATCGGCCATGATTTCCGGAACGAAGGCATCGATCGCGCGCACAATCCCGAGTTCACGATGCTCGAGTTCTATCAGGCGTACGCCGACTATGAAGACATGATGGACGTGGTCGAAGCGCTGATCATCGACGCCGCGACGTCCGTCGCTCGCGATCCCGCTCTGCGAGATGGGGTGCCGGCACTTCAAGCACCCTTTCGGCGTATTCAATGGGTAGGCTCAATGAACGCGGCAATCGGAATGGACGTCATGGCGCAGAATGACGAGTGGCTGAGGGACGCGGCGCGCGGTCACGGAGTCGCGAACGTCGATACGCTGAGCCGCCCAAAGCTGCTCGACGAGCTCTTTCAGGCGGTGGTGGAGCGTCGCCTGCAGGAACCGACGTTCGTCATCGACTATCCGCTCGAGCTCTCGCCGCTCGCGAAGCCCAAGCGAGGCAATCCCGCGCTCACCGAGCGGTTCGAGCTGTTCGCGAACGGCAAGGAGCTTGCGAACGCGTTCAGTGAGCTCAACGATCCGATAGACCAACGGCGCCGGTTCGAGGCGCAAGCCAAGATGCGCGCCGCGGGTGACGACGAGCAGCCCGGCGTGGACGAGGATTATCTGCGCGCGATGGAGTACGGGATGCCGCCGATGGGAGGCGTTGGCATCGGCATCGACCGGCTCTATATGTATCTCACCGACACGGCGAACATCCGCGACGTGATTCTTTTTCCGACGCTGCGTCCGGAGTGATGATGAGCCGCCTCGAGCTTGACATCGCGTGGCGCTATCTCCGCAGTCGCCGGGGATCGAAGCTGCTGTCGCTCATCAGCTTCATCGCGATCGGCGGCGTGATCATCGGTGTGAGCGCGCTGATCCTGATCATTGGCGTGATGAACGGATTGCAGAAGGATCTTCGCGAGAAGATCCTCATCGGCAGCCCCGACGTCCGCGTGTTGACGTACGGCGAGGACCTCGCAATGTCCGGTTGGGACAGCGTCGTGAAGATCGTCGAGAAGACGCCGGGCGTCGTGGCGGCGGCGCCGTTCGTTCACACGCAGGCCGGGATCAGCGCGGGACACATCTACGCCGAAGGCGTGTTCGTCATGGGCATCGTGCAGCCCAAGCCCGGCCTGCGCGAGGTTACGTCGATACGGCAGACCGCGCGTGGCGGCGACTTCAGCTTCCGCGATGCGCATGGCGGTCGCGAAGGCGTCGTGCTCGGCAGCCGATTGGCGACGCGTCTGAACATCGCTGTCGGCGCCGATTCCGTCACGTTGATGTCGCTGGGTTCAGCGAAAATCAGTCCAGTGACCGGCACGTTCGTGCCGAACATCCGCAAATACGAGGTGACGGGAATATTCGAGACGGGGATGTACGAGTACGACAACTCGTACGTCATCATGGCGCTGCCCGCGGCGCAGGATCTCGCGCAGTTGGGGAAAGCGGTGACCGGCATCGAGGTAAAGACGGTCAATCGATGGGAGGCGCCGCGCGTGGCGCGGCTGCTCGCCGATACGCTCGGGTTTCCGTATCGGACCGAGGACTGGCAGCAGCAGAATTCGTCGCTCTTTCAGGCGCTAAAGCTCGAGAAGCTCGGCATGACCGTGATTCTCCTGCTGATCGTGCTCGTCGCCGCCTTCAACATCGTGAGCACGCTGACGATGGTGGTGACGGACAAGACGCGAGAGATCGGCATTCTCAAGACGATGGGCATGTCGGCCCGCTCGGTGAAACGCATCTTTTTCGCGCAGGGGATCGTGATCGGACTGGTCGGCACGCTGGGCGGACTTGTTCTTGGACTCGCCGCCGCGATCGCGGTGGACCGGCTACGGCTGATCCCGCTGGATCCGGCGGTATATTTCATCGACCACCTGCCGATCGACACCCGACCGCTGGATGTTGCGCTGATCATCGTCGCCAGTCTCGCGATAGCGGCCGTCGCAACCCTCTATCCCGCGCGGCAGGCGGCGCGCTTGTATCCCGTCGAGGCGATCCGACACGAATGACGGTGCTGGAAGCGATCGATCTCACGAAGACGTTCGTCGGCGGTGATGGCGGCCTGCTGACGGTGCTGGACGGCGTGTCCCTCCAAGTCGAGGAGGGAGAGATGGTCGCCATCGTTGGCGCAAGCGGCGCCGGCAAGAGCACGCTCCTCCATCTGTTGGGAGCGCTCGATCGGCCGACCCGCGGACACGTGACCATCGGGGGCGCGATGCTCGACGGGCTCGACGACGAGTCGCTCGCGCGGTTGCGCAATCGGAGCGTGGGCTTCGTCTTCCAATTCCATCATCTGCTGCGCGAGTTCAGCGCGCAGGAGAACGTATCGATCCCTCTGCGGATTGCGGGATGGGACGTCGCCAGGGCGAGCCGTCGCGCGGCGGAGCTGCTGGAGCGGGTGGGGCTCGGCGCGCGCATGACGCACAGGCCGTCCGCCCTCTCAGGCGGTGAGCAACAGCGCACGGCCGTCGCTCGCGCGCTGGCACTCGATCCGGCGATCGTGCTGGCCGACGAGCCGTCCGGCAATCTCGATCACGCGAACGCGGAGCGACTGCACGACCTGTTCGAGGAGCTCTCGCGCGATCTCGAGATCGCGATGGTGATCGTGACGCACAATCGCTCGCTCGCGTCGCGTGCCGATCGCGTATTGTTGCTGGAGGATGGAAAGCTCTCGGAGACGAACGTGAGTGAGGCGGTGCCCTGATGCTGTGTGACAATTGCGGCGAGCGTGACGCGGCGGTGCACCTCACGACGATCGTGAACAACGAGGTGCGCCAGCAGCATCTCTGCGAGAAGTGCGCGGCGGAGCGCGGCGTCGAGACGACGGTCTCGGTGCCCAAGCATCCGCTGGGCGATTTTCTCCACGCCGTACAGCAACAGCTCGCGACGCCTTCGACCGAAAACGGCCGATGCACATTCTGCGGCGCGACCATGAACGATTTCCGGTCCACCGGTCGCTGGGGATGCGCGCGCTGCTATACCGCGTTCGAGGTGAGCATGCGCGAATTGCTGCGGCGGGTGCACGGAAACTCACGCCATGGCGGCCGCTCGTACCAGGCGCCGCAACCGGAACTCGACGAGCGCGCGACGATTCTCGGTGAGCTGAAAGATCGCCTGCGGCGCGCCATCGAGAGCGAGCAGTTCGAGCTGGCGGCGGATCTGCGGGATAGAATCCGGGTGATGGAGTGATGGCTACAAGTAATAGCGTTCCTTGCGGCGCGATCACTCCTGACGTCAGACGTCTGACGTCAGACGTCTGGAGTATCTGATGATAGATCTGTCGCTATTACCAGATGGTGGCGTTCGCTGGCTGGATGCGTCCGGCCCGCATGGCGACATCGTGCTGTCCACTCGCGTGCGTCTCGCTCGCAACATCGAGGGATTCGCGTTCACCGGTCGCGCGCGCGACGGCGAGCGTCTGAGGGTGTTGTCGCAGGTGCGCGAGGCGCTGCCCGGGATCGAAGGGATGGCGGAGAACGTCCTGTTTCGCGTGGACGAGCTGTCGCCCGTCGATCGGGCGCTGTTGCACGAGCGTCACCTGGTGAGCAAAGAGCTGGCTGGGCTCGATGCGCAGCATCCGCTCCGAACGGGCGCGGCGGTGTTTCTCGGTGACAGGCTGGGCGTGATGGTCAACGAAGAGGACCATCTGCGATTGCAAGCGCTCCAATCCGGGTTTGCGCTGCAGCAGGCGTACGCCAGTCTCGAGAAAGTGGAGCGCGCGCTCGGCGAGCGCGTGCCGTTTTCATTCCATCCGGAGTTCGGCTTTCTCACCGCGTGCCCGACGAACGTGGGCACGGGACTCCGCGCATCGGTGCTGATCCATCTGCCGGGTCTCGTGCTGACAAAGGAGATCGGAAAAGTGCTCGCGGGGCTGCAACAGATGGGGCTGACCTATCGCGGGCTGTACGGTGAGGGGAGCGAAGTCGTCGGGAATTTCTTCCAGATCTCGAATCAGACGACGCTCGGCAGCGCGGAGGAAGAGTTGCTCGACAAGTTGCTTCGCGTTGTGGCGCACGTCATTGAACGTGAGGAAGAGGCAAGAAAAGTATTGCTGCGGGATGCAGGCTATATTATTGAAGACAAGCTCTGGCGCGCGTACGGAACGCTCAGATATGCTCGCAGCCTCACGTTCGACGAGGCGATGAACTACCTCAGCGGCGTGCGCCTGGCTGTCGGGCTGAAACTGATCGACGGCCTGAGTGTATACACCCTCAACAAGCTCCTGATATTCTCACAGGCTGCGCACTTAGCCTATGCTGAGGGGCGTACGCTGTCAGAGAGCGATACCAATCTGGCACGCGCACGTTATGTGCGTACCACCCTGGAAAAGGAGTCGGGCTCAGCCGGGTAACTCCAAGACGATCCCGAACTTGAGGGCATCATGAACGGCTACAACTTCACCGAGCGAGTCCGAAAAGTCCTCGCGATGGCACGGGAGGAGGCAGCCCGTCTCCATCACGAATACGTCGGGACGGAGCACATTCTGCTCGGCCTCATCCGCGAGGGTGAGGGCGTGGCCGCCACCGTCCTGCAAAACCTGAACGTCGAGCTGGACGAGATCCAGCAAAAGATCGAAGAGACGGTAAAGAAGGGGAAAGCCGCGCAGGCGACGGGACCGGATCTGCCGTATACGTCACGCGCCAAGAAGGTGCTGGAGCTCGCCATGAGCGAGGCCCGCGAGCTGGGACACAGCTACGTGGGCACCGAGCACCTGCTGCTGGGACTGCTTCGCGAGGAGAAGGGCATCGCCGCGCAGGTACTGACCGACGCGGGCGTGAACCTCGAAGCGGCGCGCGCGGAGACGCTCCGCATTCTGGGAACGGACGTGCAAGCGCAGGGATCGGGCGGTACGCAGCAGCCGGCGGGCACGCCGCCCGCGGCGCCGCAAAAGGGCGAGAAAAAGTCGAAGACTCCCGCACTCGATCACTTCTGCCGTGACCTGACACAGCTCGCGGGCGAAGGACAGCTCGATCCGACCATCGGCCGATCGAAGGAAATCGAGCGCGTGATGGAAGTGTTGACGCGGCGCAAGAAGAACAACCCGGTGCTCATCGGCGAACCCGGCGTGGGCAAGACCGCCATCGTCGAAGGACTGGCGCAGCTCATCGCGAACGGCGAGTGCCCAGAGTCGCTGCGCGACCATCGCGTGCTCTCGCTCGACATGGCCGCGGTGATCGCCGGAACGAAGTATCGCGGTCAGTTCGAGGAGCGGCTCAAGGCCGTGATGAACGAGATCGCGCAAAACAAGAACATCATTCTGTTCATCGACGAGCTGCACACGCTCGTCGGGGCGGGCGCGGCCGAAGGCGCGATCGACGCGTCGAACATGTTGAAGCCGGCGCTGGCGCGTGGTGAGCTCCAGTGCGTCGGTGCGTCCACGCTCAACGAGTATCGCAAATACATCGAGAAGGACGGCGCACTCGAGCGGCGTTTCCAGACAGTCATCGTCGACCCTCCCACTGTCGACGAAACCGTCGAGATCCTCAAAGGGCTCCGCAAGAAGTACGAGGAGCATCACAAGGTCACTATTCCGGACGACACGCTGATCTGGGCGGCCAAGCTTTCGGAGCGCTATATCACCGACCGCTTCCTCCCGGACAAAGCGATCGACGTGATCGACGAGGCCGGCGCCCGCGCGCGACTGGCAGCGCAGGCGCCGCCGCCGGAAGTCGCCGCGCTCAAGGCCGATCTCGAGAAAGTGAACAGCGAGAAAGAAGCGGCGGTCCGCGATCAGAACTTCGAGCGCGCCGCCTCGCTACGCGACCGCGAGCGCGAGCTGCAGTCTGACATTCGCAAGAAGCAGGAAGAGTGGGAGAAGCGGCGCCAGTCGCACCGGCCCGAGCTGGGCGAAGAAGAGATCGCCTTCATCGTGAGCCGGTGGACGGGCATCCCCGTCACGCGGCTCCAGGAAGCCGAGACCGCGCGCCTGTTGCGAATGGAGGACGAGATCCACAACACCGTCATCGGGCAGCAGGAAGCGATCGCCGCGATCGCGCGCTCGATTCGACGGAGTCGCGCTGGGCTGAAAGATCCGCGTCGCCCGATCGGCTCGTTCATTTTCTCCGGCCCCACGGGCGTCGGAAAGACGGAGCTCGCGCGCGCGTTGGCCAAGTTCCTGTTCGCGGACGAGTCCGCGCTGATCCGGGTCGACATGAGCGA
>DATBRO010000050.1:0-17201 GCA_036560265.1 Gemmatimonadaceae bacterium
GGCAGTGCGGGCGATGCTGGCGCCGATGCGAAGCGCATTGGCGGCGATGGTGAGACTGGGATTCACGCTCGCGGAACGCGGGAGCGCACTTCCGTCGACGACGTACACGTTGTCGAGGCCGCGAAACCGTCCATCTTCGTCCAGCGGCGCCGTACGAGGGTCGACACCCATGCGCACGGTGCCGAGTGCATGGGAGAACGTTTCGATCGGGCGCACGAAGGTGAAACGCGCGCCGGTTTCCCGAAGCACCCGCTTGGCCTGTACGATGAGCTCCGCCGCGGCACGCTCGTCGTGAGCGCTGTACTGGTGCCGAATCCGGAGCCGCGGCAATCCATAGCGATCCGTTTGTGACCAATCGACCGAGACACTGTTGTCGGCGTTGGGCTGATCCTCGGCGATGACGAGCAGCCCGGAGGCCCGAGACAACACCATCGCCGCCGGCGTGCGGAGGATCGGCGGCAGATACGCGCGCACGAGGCCCTCCGGCGGCGTCATCTGCTGGATACAGCCGGCCGTCCGGTAAAAGTCGAAGATCGCGATTTGCTTGTCGAATTCATGCGTCGGGTTTGGCCGCCGCGCATACACACCGAAGACGACCGCGTTGCGATGCCGGGTGAGATACCGCCCGACGGCACCCGCGGCTGGATTGACGACGGCGAGGTTCGACGCGAGAAGGAGATGTGGCGTCGCGAGCGTCCCCGCACCCAGGATGATGCGATCCGCAGACATGCGCTCGCGCTGGCCGGTGACCCGGTTCATACACTCCACCTCGGTGACACGCGAGCCGCTACGAACCAGTCGCACGCAGACCGTGTTCGTTCGAAGCGTCATCCCTTGTCGCACCAACTCGGGGATGACCGCGCTCGCAAGGTCGTTTTTCGCTTCGGCCGCGCACGCGTAGCCGTCGCAGCTGCCACACATGATGCAGCTGCTGCGCGTCCCCCCCTCCTTCGCCGTATACGAGATCGCCAGCGGAATCCGCGATGGGGTGAGTCCAAGTCGCGTCGCCGCGTCGGCAATGCTGCGCGCGGAGCGCGCCAGCGGCGCGGGGCTCTGCGGATATGCGACGCTGCGGCGCGGCTCCGTTGGATCCCCCCCCCGTCCACTCTCGCCGGCGACGCCGAGCAGCATCTCTGCCCTCGAGTAGAAGGGCTCGATGTCGTCGTACCCGAAGGGCCATTCTGCCCCGGAGGTCCCAACGATCTTTTCATGATGCTCGAAGTCGCTTTCGCGGAATCGATACGACGCTCCGCCATAGAAAACGGACTGCCCGCCCACACAGTTCCAGGATCCGGCTTGGTAGTGGCGTCGTCCGGCGGTGACGTCGTACGCCGAGTCCATCGTGTAATGCGGCGTGACGAGTCCGGCGCCGCGTGGGCCCCAGCTGTCCGGCCCGCGCCCCACCCAACCACCGCGCTCCAGCATCAGCACGCGCTGCCCTGCGTGCACGAGCGTGTGTGCGGCCATCGCGCCGCCGAAGCCGCTGCCGATGACGATCGCGTCCCATGTCATCGCGCACCCCCGGTCGCGCGCGCGACGGCGACCGTGCGCGCGAGGAGCAACCCTGCGACTGCGTCAGGTGCTTCCTCGTGCGGGAAGTGGCCGACACCGGCGAGATGCTCGATGCGAACCATCGCGCCCAGCGGTGCAAGCGCGGTCATCTCCTCGGCGCCAGGCCCCGATTGATGTGGCGCGTCGCCAAGGATCACCGTCACGCGAACCCGAATGCGCGCCACGATCGTGGCGACGGAATCGGTTTCCTGACTGCTGCCCAGGCGGATCGCCAACGCGGTAACGCGGCCGATACCGTCGAGCATCGGTTCCGTGTAGGCACGCTGCGTTTCGGCGTCGAGCCACTCCTGACTGCCGGCGTTCTCGCGTATGCCACGAACGAACCGCTTGCGAATGAAGTCGCGTCCGCCGGGAATGCGGGCGATCAGCGGAACGAGCCGCAGCGATGCGGAAAGAATCGGCGAAGCGTTTGTCGCGAGGGCGCCGGCGTCGAGTAAGTACAACTCGCTCACCCGCTCGGGATTGGCTGCCGCCAGACGTATTACGACTCCCGCGCCACGCTCGTGTCCCACGACGCGCGCGCCGGTGACTCCGCGCTCGGCGAGAACCCCGTTCACACGTCGAGCGAGCGCCGCGAGGGTGACGTCGCTCGAGTCGATGGACAGGTAGAAAGGGTCGATGACGATGACCCGATTGCCGCGTTCGAGCAGCCGCGTCTCCAACCGCCGAAAACCCGCGACGCCGCCGACGATGCCGCTGACCAGCACATAGGTATCCGGTCCGCTGCCGGCGACGGTTACGGCGGGGACGCGCGCGATCTGCTGCGCGCCGAGCGGCGCAACCTCGGCGGCCACCAGTGCGGTGAACAGCAGTACGCGAGCTGAGATCGACATGGTGCGCTCCTGAAGAGGATTCCTGCTCCTCTCTGGAACGCGGCATATCCAACGAAATCGGCTCAGGGCACCGAAGCCTGAGCCGGTTTCCGGCGCTCCTGCGCGTTACCAGGCATCCCCAGCCAACGAGGCCTCAGTGCGGATGACCTATCAGTCGCGCAAATACGCGCTCTTGAATTCCCCGATCGAAGTGGACCGTCATGTCCGGCGCGTGCGCAAATACCTCCAGCCGCGAGGAAACGACCGGATACTCGACGTGGGCTGCGGTCGCGGGTTCGTCACGCAGGGCGTACAACGTCTCGCGCCGGCTACGACGGGCATCGATCTCAACGCCGAAGCGGTCTGCAACGGCGTCACCACGGGACTGCGTGTCATGGACGCGCAGAAGTTGTCCTTCGCGAACGCGTCGTTCGACAAGATCTATTCGTTCCACGCCATCGAGCACATTCCCGATCTCGCGGGCGTCTTCGCCGAGATGGATCGCGTGTTGAAGCCTGACGGATCGGTCCTACTCGTGTATCCCGCCGAGCCGATCCGGGGCCTCTACGTGATACCCACGGCGATCATCCTCTTCGGAAATCCGTGGCGTGCGCGCGACATCCACATTCACAAGCTCTCGCCGCGCGTGCTGCGTCCGTACCTGGCCGGAACGTCGCTCCGGATCGTGCGGAGCTCGCTGCAACTGCTGCTCACCCCGCAGTTCGTCACGGTGCTACAAAAAACCGATGGGGTCGTATGAAGCGCCGCCACTGGATCGTGAGCGCGGTCGTCATCGTTCTCCTCGTCTTCGCCGCGCGCAGGGTCGATTGGCGAGCCGCGGCCACGATTCTCAGTCGCGCTACTCTCGCGCCCCTTGCGGCCGCGATCGCGATCAACATTCTCTCGCTCGCGCTTCGCGGCGTGGGATGGTGGATCTTTCTGCGACGCATCGGTGTCAACTCGCTGGCGCTCGCCATCCGCGGCGAAATCGTCGGCGCCGGCTTCAACAATCTCCTGGTGGCCAACGGTGGAGACGCTGCGCGCGCTTTACTCGTGGCGCGCACCTCGGGGGCGACCCGCACGTCCGTCCTCGCGACGCTCGCGCTGGCCCGGCTCTTCGATCCGTTGTGCTTCGGGCTACTGCTCTTCGTCGCGACCTTCGTGATCCCGCTTCCGCCGCAGCTGTCGGCGGCTCGTCCGGTCGCAGCCGTTGCGCTCGTGATCGTATTCGGATTGCTGGTGGCGCTCGTCAAAGCGCCGGAGCGCGCCGTGGACGTCGATGAGAGCGACCCGGGATGGCGCGCGCGAGTACGCGCCTTTCGCCGGCAGGCCGTTGGTCTCGCAACCGCTCGCCGTTTCATTCCCGCGATGCTGGTAGCCATCGGCGTGTGGACACTCCAGATCGCGACGTTCGCGCTCGTCGCGCGCTCCGTGGGAATCGCCTTGCCGATGGCGGGGACCGTCGCCGCGATGCTGCTCACCAACGCGGGACTGGTTCTGCGGGCGACGCCGGGAAATGTGGGCTATTTCCAGTTTGCGTACGCTGTCGCCGCCGCGCGCTTCGGTGTTCCGACGGAGGCCGCGGTCGCCTGCGCGTTGCTGCTGCAGGTGGTGCAGATCGTTCCGGTCACCCTGCTGGCGGTAGCGCTCGCGCCGCGGATGCTGAGATCGAAGGCTGGTGGCTAGATGACTAGCGGTGCGCCGCGGCGAAGAGCTGCGGCAGCATCATGAGGACCGTAAAGCGTGTCGCTCTGCCTATGCTCCCGGCCACGAGATAGTCGCGCAGCGGCAGTCCGAGGGCGCCGCATGCAACCGTGACCATATAGAAGGGAGGCAGCCCGAAGATTGCGCTCCCGAGCACCATCAGCATCTGGAGCCAACGGCGGCCGGCGAGACGGATGCGCATGCGATCCAGGAATGCGCGCTTGCGCGGCGACAGGGCGTGATTCGCCTTGCGGCTGGCAGCGTACAACGCCGTTTTCGATGCCATCTGAGTCACGGTAGCAAGCGCCACCACGGGCAGAAACATCGAAGGACGCGCAACCGCGGCAATGCCGAGCAACACCGGTTCGAGTGGTGAAAAGGGCAGAAGTCCGCCCGTCACCGAGGCGACGACTGTCACCGCGTAGATCCCGAGTGGCGAGACGTCCGCCGAGATAAGGTTGTGCATGATAGGAACGCGCAAACCGCCTCGGATGTGGCTCACGCCTTCCAGCCACACTCGCCTTGATTTCTTGACGGCCTGTGCGCCGGCCCCTATCGTCGCACAGGGCGGCGAACAAGCGTCGCCCTCGTATCTCGCAGGCAGGCGACATGACGACGCCTTCGCAAAAGCCCCCCGTTTCCCCCGTTTCCCCCATTTCCCAAGGGGCGGCTCCCTCCGACGTGACCCAATTGCTGCTAGCGTGGCGCGGCGGCGATCAATCCGTTGGCGAGCGGTTGCTGCCGGCGATCTATGCGGAGCTCCACCGGCAGGCAGAGCGCGCCATGCGTCGAGAGGGCATCGAACACACGCTGCAGGCGACCGCGCTCGTCCACGAGGCCTATCTCAAGTTGGTCGACCAAAGCCGGGTCGAGTGGCGCAACCGCGCGCACTTTTTCGGCGTTGCAGCGCAGGCCATGCGACGGATCCTCGTGGACTATGCACGTGGGCGGCATGCCGCCAAACGCGGCGGCGGAATGCAACGCCTGACGCTCAGCGACGTAGACGCGCCCGCGGAAGCGTCGGATGGGATGGACGTGCTCGCGCTCCACGAAGCCCTCGAAGCGCTGTCCACACTCGATCCGCTCCAGGCCCGGCTCGTCGAGCTGCGCTACTTCACCGGGCTGAACATCGAGGAGACCGCGGTGGCGCTCGACATCTCGCCCGCCACCGTCAAGCGTGAGTGGGCGGTCGCGCGCGCGTGGCTGCGTCGCGAGCTGGAAAGGTCGTGAACGCGGAGCGCTGGGCGCGGATCAAGGCGGTCGTAGCGGACGCGATGGAGAGGCCACTCGCTGACCGTGCGTCGTTTCTCGACCGGGCGTGTGGAGACGACGCGGCATTGAGGCACGAGGCCGACTCGTTGCTCGTTGCCGGCGACGGCGCGGATAGCATCCCCCAAATGCGCGAGGCGATTGCCTCCGCGACAAAAGCGATGACCGCGGAGCGCGACTCGGAGGCGCGCTCGTTTCTCGAGACCGCGCTCGGACTGCAATACGAGATTCTCCGAGCGATTGGACGGGGCGGCATGGGAGACGTCTATCTCGCGCGCGAGCGCGCGCTCGAGCGCCTGGTTGCCATCAAAGTGCTGCGTCCGGACCTCGCCGCCGCACCGGAGAGTCGCGAGCGGTTTCGCCGCGAAGCACGCATCGCCGCGCAATTGACGCATCCGAACATTCTGCGGCTGCATACCTTCGGCGAAGTCAGCGGCGTGTGGTACTTCGTGATGGGCTACGTGCGCGGCGAGGCGCTCGCCGAACGGCTGCGTCTCGAAGGCCGACTCGCGTGGCCCGAAGCGCATCGCATTCTCAGCGAGCTCGCCGACGCGCTCGAGTGGGCGCACCGTCACGGCGTGGTCCATCGCGACATCAAGCCCGCGAACGTTCTCCTCGACGAGGAAACCGGCCACGCGGTGCTGGCCGACTTCGGGATTTCAAAGTCGGCTGCGTTCGGCGACAGTTTGACGAGGACAGGCGTGGTCATGGGGACGCCGGATTACATGTCACCCGAGCAGGCGCTCGGCTGGTCCGACGTGGACGAGCGCAGCGATATTTTTTCGCTAGGGGCAGTCGCTTACACGATGCTCGCGGGACGCGGACCATTTGCCAGCGACGCACCGTCCGAATTGCGGTACCGCGGTCCCTTGCAGCAGGCGACGCCGCTCCAATCGGTGGCGCCGTCGGTTCCGGAGGAGTTGGCGTCCGTCGTGATGAAGTGCCTTGCGAGCGACCGCGATGAGCGGTGGCGAGACGCGCGCACTCTGAAGGAGGCGCTCGCGCGAGTCGGCGGGCTTTCGTCGGAGACGCTGCCGGAATCGCTGCGCGATCTACCGAGCTTCGCGCCGTACGCGGCATTGTGGGCGTTCGCGTGGAGCGCCATCGCCTTTCTTACGTTGCGCTCTCCGGGCGAACGCGCGTTGCTGCTGCTCATCGCGCTCCTCGTTCCTATCGGTCTCGTGCTCCACGTTTGGAACGTCGGACGGCACGGGCTCGGCCCGTTGGAGTTGGCGCGCGTGGCGTCATGGCCGCCGGAGTGGTGGGGGATGTGGTGGCCGCGCGCGCTGCGTCGGCCCTCGGATCTATGGAGGCGATTGCCATGGCCGGCGCGCGCGTCGCGCGTCGCCTTGAGCGCGTTCTTCGTCGCGATCCCCGGGACGATCGTTCTGCGACAATGGTTTGCCGAACGAGGCCGACTCGCGCCTGGCTCGGATAACTGGTTCATCATGGCCGAAGGAACGATCGTGTTGGGCAGCGCATCCGTGATCGCTGCCGCGCTGTGGTGGGCGCGACGCAGAGGTTTGTCGACGGCCGAATCGGTGCGCGTGCTCTTCGGGGCGACGACGGCGTCGTCCTCTTGGAACGAGCCGAAGATCGCACGATTGCTGGCGCCAGCCGTCGGCCGCGTCCGTCCTCCCGACCGGGACGCGCCCGCGGATCATCTGCGCGCAATCGGCGAGCTGTTGCCGCTGCTGTTGTCGGTTCAGACCGACGTTTCCGCCGCCGCGGCGACGTTGGCCCATCGCGTGTTGCGCGCCATCGAACAGCGCGACGAGGAGCTCGGATTGCTCGCGCGCGATGCGAGTGCCAGTGAGCTCGACCGCCTCTCGGCTCAGCTCGGGACGCTCGGCGGCGACGCGCCGTCGGAAGGCCGCGAGCGGCGTGAGCTGCGCGAGTTGGTGCGTCACCAGCTCGAGGTCGTCCGTCGAATGCGTGCGCGACATGAAGCTCTCTCGCAACAGCGAGCGCATCTCTTCGACCTGCTCCGCGGTCTATGGACGCAGCTACGCGCTGCCTGCGACGCACCGGCAGGCGCCGCGGGCACGCCCGATCCGACGATAGAGCGAGTGCGCGCCCTCTGTGCCGAGATCGCCGCGGAGCTCGAGAAGGAATCCGAGATGCCGGGCAATGTGCGGGCGATTGAAGGTTGGCCAAAACCAGCCACGGCCGCGCACACCACGGGCCCTACTATATAGTAGTGTCGGCAGTAGTGTCGGCCCGGGGGGCTTTCGGCCGCCACCAGAAGTAGGCGGGTACGCCGACGAGCGCCAAGCCGAGTCCAACCAGCGACTGCACTGGTTGCGCCACGACCGTGTTGATCACGATCACCATCGCAGCGAGCACGAAGAGAATCGGCGTCACCGGATAGCCCGGCGTACGAAATGGCCTCGGCGCGTCCGGCTCGCGTCGCCGGTACGCGAAGATTGCGAGCGCCGCGAGCGCAAACCACAGCCACGACATGAAGACGACGTACGTGAGCAGCTGCTCGAACGAGCCGCTGAGCACGAGCACCGACGACCAAATCGCAGTGACGACGATCGAAATGGCGGGGGTGCCGAACTTCGGATGGACCTGCGCGAGTCGCGCGAAGAACAAGCGGTCGCGCGCCATGGCATAGAACAGTCGTGGGAGCGTCAACGTCAACCCATTCGAGGCGCTGAAGATCGAAACGAGAATGACGCCCGCGAGCACCTTGGCCGCCCACGGCCCCAGTGCCACGCTGGCCGCGTCCGACGCGACGCGATTGCTCGAGGCGACGCCGTCGACACCGAGCGCGACGAAGTATCCCACGTTCGCGAAGACGTAAAAGCCGATGAGGGCAACCGTGCCGATCACGATGCCGCGCGCGAACGTCTTTTGCGGATTCACCGTCTCGCCCGCCGAAAACGTAACGTACTGCCAGCCTTCGTATGCCCAGAGTACGCCGATCATTCCGGTCACGGCACCCGTGAGTGTCGACAGCGAAAAGTGATCCGGCCACCAAACTCCCGACCGTGATACGGCATGCGTCGAGAAGATTAGTATCGCGGATAGCAATACGATCACGCCCGCCTTGATCGCGGTGGCGATGCCTTGCACGTCGGCGCTCTGGCGCGTACCGCGAATGTTCAGGAGCGCGACGATGAAGATCATGAGGATCGCAACGACTTTCGCCGCCACCGGCGAGAGCGGAATGAACACGCTGAGATAGCGCGGGAACGCGGCGCCGAGCGTCGCCAGCGAGCCGCTGCCGATGACCAGGAACATCGTCCAACCGTAAAGGAACGCGAGCGGAGGACCGAATGCGTCCTTCAAGTACACGTACAGCCCTCCGGAGTCCGGCTTTGCGGCACCGAGCTCCGCAAACGTCAGCGCGCCGAGCAGGGAGAGCACGCCGCCGACGGTCCAGACCACGAGCGCCATCCCACCCGAACCCGCGCTTCGGACGACGGCGCCGGGCGTCAGAAAGATCCCCGAGCCGATGACGGTCCCGATGACGATGAAGATCAGGTCGCGAAGCGACAGGGTACGTCGGAGCTGTTCAGTCATGGGCCTAAAGTACGGCGCCCGGCCGGGACTTGACAAATACTTTAGTTATATCTAAAATGACACCGTGGAGAGTGCCCTGTTGTCCGCGATCGCGTCGCCCCGGCGCCAGGAGATCCTGCGTCTCGTGTGGGATGAGGAATGCAGTGCCGGCGCTATCCACCGGTCGATGGACGACGTCACCTTCGGGGCCGTGTCGTTGCAGCTCAAATCGCTCGAGGACGCCGGCCTCGTGCGTTCACGGGCCGAAGGCAGGTTTCGTTTTTATCGCGCCAGGCGAGAGGCGCTTGGTCCGATTGCCGTCGTGCTGAAGCGGATGTGGGACGACGCACTCTGGCGGCTGAAACTGGCCGCCGAACTGGAACAGACGCGCCGCGGTCCGCGCCGGCGCCGCAAAACCTCGAAGAGACGCGGGGGCGGGGGAGGACCCACATGAGCACCACGTCGCTGCCAAAGTCGCTGCCGTATCTGATCGACCGCACGGTGATCATCCACGCGACCCCGGAGACCGTGTTTCGATTCTTCACCGACTCGGTGCGCTGGGCCAAATGGTGGGGCGCGGGCTCCACCATCGATCCGAAGCCCGGAGGGCGCGTCTACATCAAGCATCCCGGCGACGTCGAATCGGCGGGCGAAGTACTCGAGATGCGCCCGCCGCACCGGCTCGCGTTCACATACGGCTTCGTCTCGGGCAAACCCATTCCAGCCGGCGGATCCCGCGTCACGATCGATCTCGAGCCCGTTCGCGAAGGCACGCGCCTGCACCTGACACACGACCTCGCGGACAAGGCGGCGCGCGATGAGCACGTGCAAGGTTGGCGGTTCCAGCTCTCGCTATTCGCCAACGCGGTTGCCAACGAGGTTGCGTCCGGTGCCGCGGCCGCGATCGACACGTGGTTCGCGGCATGGGCCGAACCGGACGTGCACAAACGCGAGCAGCTGCTCGGCTCGATCGTCGCGCGCGAGATTCGCTTTCAGGACGCGTACAGCAATCTCGATGGGCTGGACGATCTCATGCCGCATATCACTGCCTCGCAACACTTCATGCCCGGAATCCGGATGCGGCGCTCAGGCGAGCCGCGTCACTGCCAGGGAATGGTGTTGTCTGACTGGACCGCGACCGGGAGCGACGGTCAACAAAAGGCCCGGGGAACGAACGTGTTCGTCCTCGGGCCCACGGGAAAGATCGAGTGGGTGACCGGCTTCTGGGCGCCGCCGGCTACGTAGCCCCTGGAAGGCGCGCGTGTGTGACTAACGAGTGCCGAACTTGGCCCATCGCACCGCGTTGAAAAGCTGGAACGCGGCGACGCCGCCGGTCGACTTGTTGACGAGCACTACGATCGTGCCGACCTGCGGCTTGGAGTACATCATGGCTTCATAGCCGAAGATCTCGCCCGCGTGGCCAACCCATCGGGCGAACGTTTGAACGCCAAGGCCATAGCCATCGAGACCACTCGCGACTACCACGGTGAGGCGATCGGTTTGCGTCGCCGCGCTCAGCAGCGCGCCGGATGCGAGGGCCTCCGACCACGTCGCGAGATCGTGCGCGTTGGACGCGACGGCTCCCGCCGCCCATGCGGATGTCGGGCTGAGCACCGAGGCGACGTCGATATTGCTCGTGCCGGCGAAATCGATGTACCCACGACTGAAGGGAACGGGAGTCGCGCTGGTCGTGGCGAAAAAAGCGCTGCTCAATGCGAGACGATCGAAAATCCGAGTTTGCAGCAGCGCGCTGAGCGAAGAGCCGGTGACCTTCTCGAGAATCATGCCCAGCAGGACGTAATTGGTGTTGGAGTACAGCCAGCGATCCGACGCGCCAGGAGGAAATGCCACCGGATGACCATTCGCGACTGCGATGAGCTCCTCGGGCGTCCACGCATGTTGTGGGTTGGCACTGAGCGCCGCGAGGAATTGCGCATCCTCCGTGTAGTTGAACTCTCCGCTCGTATGGTTCAGCAGCTGCCGTATCGTGATTCCGCTGGCGTTCGGGACGATTCCGGGAAGCCAGGTGCCAACAAGGTCGTCCAGGCCAAGGGCGTGCTCGTCAGCGAGCTGCAGCACGACTGTCGCAACCATTGTTTTTGTCACGCTGCCAACGCGGAAACGGTCGGACGGATTCATGGCTGTGTGCTGCGCGAGATCGTCAGTGCCGCTGGCGAGGATCATTTCGGGTCCGCCCGCTGGGCGCACGGCGACGACGGCTCCCGGCACGTGGTTAATGGCGACGATGCTGTCGACAATGAACTGTAGGCGCTCCCGCGACACGTTCGTTTCGAGCGGCGGGTCGAAAGGCGAATCGTGGCAGCCCGATGCGAGGAGGAGCGCCGCGCGCACCGCGAAGGACCGCGTCAGAATTCCCATGTGATGCCCGCGGTAGGAAGGCGGGGAACCTGCCGGTCGACGTCGCGCGCCAGGCGCAGCGGGTTGCCCCGCACGTTGTATTCGTAGCCTCGCGCGTTCCAGGCGTTCAGCGCGTTGAAGAGATCGATGAACGTCGAGATCCGGCCGCTCGGCGTGTCGAAGTATCGCGTCGCCCGCAGATCCAGTCGCCGATAGGACGGCAGTCGCCCAGAGTTCATCGCGCCCGTTTGGCTGGTGACATTGACGATCAGCGAGCGCGTCGTACTAACGACCGTGTCGAACCGGAAATACCTCGGTGTGTAGGGCCAACCGGAGTGGTACAGCCACCCAGCGCTCACGCGCCATTTGCCGCTTGGCGCTCGATACGCGCCGTCGAGATAGACCGTGTGCCGCTGGTCGATGCTGCGGGCTACCTCTCGACTGGCGATGTAGTCGACTGCGCGCGCCAGCGCATAGCTCGACGACCATGAATATCCGTTCGCGTGGCTCCCAGTGAGAAAGAGCTCCAGGCCGCGCGCGCGGCCGTCGGTGAGGTTCAATTGCACGCGATCGTCGGAAATCTCCGGAAACACTTGAACGCGGTTGCTCGTGTTGGCGAACCGGGGGCGCGAGTCGCGCATCCGCCGCTCGTATAGCTCGCCACGAAAGCTGATCTCTCTGGTCAACTGCTGTTCGACTTCCGCCACGCGATGCTCGGCCATCTCCGCGGGATAGAACTGCGTGACTCCGTCGTGAACCTGCAATTCATACACTGGCTGCGGCTGATAGTACTTCCCCCAGCCGATGCGCATGGTGGTCCTTCGCATCGGAGACCAGGCAATGCTGACGCGGGGGCTCACTTGGTCGGCGGACACGCCGTACGTCTGACGGTCGTACCGTACACCGGCTTCAGTGACCACGGGACCGAAGCTCAGGCGCTGTGTGAGATATCCGCCGTACGTCGCACCACTTGGATTGGCCTTCGCGGTGACGGTATCGACGCTCTGCACAATCTCGCCGTTTCCGAAGAACTGCCTCCGCAACCAATTCTGGTACTCGTAGTCCGCTGACGCCGCGCGCATGACCGTGCCCGCGCGCAACAGCGCCCAGTCTGCGAATGAGTACGACCAGTCCTGGCGCAGCGACGCGATGTTTGCCGATCGCATGTCGCTCACGAAGAGAATTGGTGTTGCCGCATTGTCCTGCTGGGCGCCACGGCGCTCCCACGTCAATCGTGCCAACGACGCGACGGTCGAGCCGCGAAGGCGATCCCACGTGCCATCCCACGAAAGCCAGCCATAGTCGCTGCCGTACAGGCTGTGAATGCTGGGGTCGCCGGCCGCCTGATACCGCATCCAATCCTTCCCTCGCAGCACGTGCGCGGCGACGCGCTGATTCGGTGTCAGATCGTACTGCACCTTGCCGAACACGTCGTAATACCGCGGCGAGATCGAATCGTTGGAATTCGTGAGAGCGAGCGCAATGTCGAGATATCCGCGGCGCGCGGATACGAGCCAACCGCCCTTGCCGCCCCTGAACGTTCCCTGTGTCATTCCCCGAAGGTTGAGGATGCTCAGGCCGACGGCGCTGCGCGCCTCGCGCCGCGGCTCGAGAGACTTCATGTTCAGCACGCCGGTGAGACGGTCGCCGTACTCGGACGAGAAGCCGCCGGTGTTGAGATCGATGCCGGCGATCGCCTCGACGTCGATCAGCGACAGCGCCGCGTCGATGTCCTTGAGGTGAAAGGGCTCGAACAGCTCGACGCCGTCGAGCGTCACATAGAGCTCGTCGAGCGATCCGCCGCGGACGTAAAACCGCGCCGACATGTCGTTCGCGCTCAAACCCGGGAGCCGGTTGATTGCGCGAAACACGTCTTCGCCGAGCTGCGGATTGCTCTGGATTTGCTCACGCGTCATCGTCTGACGCGAGCCGCCCGTCTGCTCCATGATGCCGAAATGACCCGGGGATACCATCACGGCGGCGAGCGGTACGGCCGCGGGACGCAAAGTCACGGTCGGCAAAACGGCGGTGTCGTCCTCGGACACGATCACGCCGCGAATGACGTGCGGCACATAGCCGAGCCGGGAAAAACGCACCACCTGTGCGCCGGCTGGAATCGCGCCGATGGAATAAGTGCCAGTTGCGCTCGAGGCGCTCGAGCGCCGAGCTTCGGCTATCTCCACGCGCACGTCGGCGAGCGGCTCACCGCCCGGATCTCGCACTTCACCGCGAATCGCGCCTGTCGCGCGACGCAGTCGCCTCGTGACGACTAGCTGGCCGGAGGGCGAAACCTGGATCACGAGATCGCGATTGTTCACGATGTCGAGCAGCGCCGCGGCGGCCGTCACCTTGTCTGCTTCCACGGACGTCCGCTCTTCGAGGCCGGGGAGCGATGGGTCGAAGGTGATGTTCAGGTGCGCTTGCTCGGCGACCGCCGAAATCGCGCGGGCGACCGTCACGTTGGCCAGTGAAAGGACGACCGGAGTGCGCAAAGCCTCGACGCCATTCCCGTCCGCGCGCAGCGGAGTAAACTGCGCATGCAGCGGGGCCGCGCTCATGGCCATCGCAGCGGCAAGCGCGCAGGCCCGCCTGATCATCGGGATCTCGGCGAAAGCGTGATTCGCTGGCCGGACCTGTCGCGCCGTGCGCCGACGATAGCCGCGAGTGCATCCAGCGTGGGCTCGAGCGCCGGATTGTTGTACACCGCGGTGATGCGCTTGCGCGCGAGCATCGAGTCGGCGACCACGATGTCGACGCCGAACCAGCGGCCGAGCGCACCCGCCACCACTGAGAGCGGCTCATTGGAGAACGCCAGCTGGCCACGCGTCCATCCAACCAGCGACTCGACATCCGCTGTGGTGCGCACATCGATGGCGCCACTGCGCGACACACTGCCTACTTGACCGCGTTGGAGCGTCGCGGATCGTTGTCCGGAGCGTGCACGAATCGCCACGGATCCGGATACGACCGCGACCACACTCTGGCTGTCAGAAGCGAACGCCTGGACCAGGAACTCCGTACCGATGTCCTTTGCCTCCGCGTCCCGCGATCGCACCACGAAAGGACGGCGCGCATCGTGCCGCACGGTGAAGTACCCCATCCCCGCCAGCTCCGCGACCCGTTGCGAGCCGGTCGCACGAAAACCCAGGGTGCTTTGCGGGCCGAGCGTCACGGACGACCCATCGTCAAGGCGGACTGTCCGACGCTCGCCGGCGCCGGTCCGCTCCACGATTCCGGCCGGTCTCAGTGTTCTAACGCCCGCTATTCCCGCGGCAATGAGCACCGCCGCTGCGGCCGCGTACACCCAGACTTGACGCGACCAATGGCGACTTCCCGGGGCGTTTGCCATCCGCTCCGCCAGCCGCTGCCATGCCGCGTCGGTATGCCAACTGGCTCGGCGTTCCGCGAGCGCGCCTCGGACAGCCTTCTCCAGCGGATCGTGAGTCATGCTCATTCGACCCGCGGCCGCCTGAAAACCCTACCTCGGCCCCATCGCGGCTCGAAGCTTGACCATTCCGCTGGAGAGCGCCTTCTCGACGCCTTTGAGGGAAATGTCCATCGCTTCCGCGATCTCAGCGTGGCTCATCTCCTGATGCCACCGGAGAGTCATGGCGAGCCGAGTGCGCTCCGGAAGCGCGTCGATCGCGTCGTTGAGACGTTGCTTCGCTTCCGCCGATTCGAGGTCCACGTCCGGCGGGAGAGGCGGCGCCGACATTCCCGGCGCGTCATCGGAGTCCGCTCCCCAATTCGCCTCCACCACTCTGCGCACCGTTGTCGCGTGGCGAAGCTGCTTGAGCGCGCGGTTGCGGGCGGCGGCAAACAAATACGCGCGCACCGTGGTGTGAATCTGCCACCGCGAGCTCTCGGTCCACATCACATAGAAGAGATCCTGAACGACATCTTCAGCGGCGGCATGACTCGGCAACAGCGTCGCGACGAAGTCGCACAGGAGCGCGTGGTAACGCCTGAAAAGCGCCTCGACCCCCGCCGGATCGCGGCGTCGCACGCGCTCGAGAAGTTCATCGTCTGTGAGCAACGTATCCGGTGTGGGGGCCAGGTCATGAGACGACCGAGCGGACGTTTCGCTTACAGACGAGAAGACTACCTGCGGCGCTACTCCGATCGCAGCGCCAGGACGGGATCCGCTCGCGTGGCCCGTCGTGCGGGAAGATAGGAGGCCAACAGCGCGGTTGCAGCGAGAATCGCCGCGACCGCCGAAAAAGTAGCCCAATCGACCGGAGTCACTCCAAAGAGCAGTCGTTGAAGGAATCGAGTGAGATACAACGCGCCGGCAATGCCGAGCGTGACGCCGAGTGCAGCGAGCATGACGCCGTGGCGAAGCACCAGCCGACGAACGTCGCTCGTCTGCGCACCGAGCGCGATCCGGATGCCGAATTCGCGCCCGCGTGCGGTGACGCTCAACGCGATCACACCGTAGATCCCGATCGCGGCGAGAATCAACGCTGTGAGCGCGAAACCGCCGAGCAGTACGTTCAACAGGCGACGAATCGCGAGCGACGAACGCACGGCACTCTGCAACGTGTGCACTTCATAAAAGGGAAGCGTGGGATCTCCCGCCTTGATCTCCTCGCGGAGCCGGGACGTCAGCGCTTCCGGTGAGCCTGCCGTGCGCACGACGAGATAGTTGCTCCACGTCGTCTGTCGCGCGAAAACCTCGTAGACCTGAAGGTCCGTCTGCTCGTCGAGGCTGTTGTGCTTCACGTTTCGGACGACGCCGACGATGGTGACCCAACGCCCCGCGGACGTGTCGCCGCCGGAGCGGAAGCGCTTGCCGATCGCGCTCTCCTTGGGCCAAAAATGCTTCGCAAATGTTTCGTCAGCGACGCCGACGCGCAGGCCTCGCTCGTCGTCGGACTGCTGAAAATCGCGTCCCTCGAGAATCGGCGTCCCGATCGCTTTGAAGTATCCCGGTGTCACGATCCGGACGTTCGCCACGAGGACCGGTTCGCCTGGACGCGGTTCCTTGCCTTCGGCCACGATGTTGTTCTGCGTATTGCCGCGGCTCAAGGGAACGAGGGATGCCAGGCCCGCGTCGCTGACTCCCGGAAGCGCGCGAACGCGGCTGAGGAGCGGCTCATAGAACGCGCGCACCGCGGTGCTCGTGTCGTACCTGGGGTACGGCAAAGAGATTCTGCCGACGAGAACGTCGTCGGGCCGATATCCAAGATCGAGAGTGCTCAGATGCCGGTAGCTCTGAAGCAGCAATCCCGCCGCCACGAGCAGGATGAGCGAGAGCGCGAACTGTGTGACGACGAAACCGTCGCTCAACCGACGCGTCTGTCCCGTGCTCGATCCGCGTGACCCACTCTTGATGGCGTCCTGAAGATCGACGCGCGAGACGCGAAGGGCGGGAGCGACACCGCACAACAGGCCCGTGACGACGGCGATGCCCGCAGTGAACGCCAACACGACCGGATCGAGCCGAGTTTCGTTCATGCGCGGAAACAGCTGGACCGGCAGCTGACGCAGCAGGCGTACGCCCCAGAACGCGAGCAGAGTTCCGGCGACGGCTCCCGCGACCGAGAGGAGAACGCTTTCGGTCAGGAGCTGCGCCGCGATGCGTCGAGGGCCGGCGCCGAGACAGCAGCGGACGGCGATCTCCTGGTGGCGCGACGTTGCCCGCACGAGCACCAGGTTTGCGATGTTCGCGCACGCGATGAGCAGCACGAGTCCCACGGCGCCGAATAGCACGAACAAGGGACGCCGAAGATCTCCGACGATCCGATCCGACAGTGGCATCGCGATGATCTTGGCGGTTCCGCGCTTATGGTCGGGGAACACGTCGTGACGCCGGTCGGCGAAGTCGTCGATGATCGACGCCATTTCGCGCGCGACATCCGGCGGGCGAATTCCAGGCCGCATGCGCCCGATCATGTCGTAACACCAACAATTGAAGTCGGTAGGATCGACGACCACCGGCATCCACAGCTCCGATCGATTCGGAAAATCGAAGCC
>DATBRO010000051.1:0-2938 GCA_036560265.1 Gemmatimonadaceae bacterium
ATCGTCGCGTTCGCGCCCATCTCCGTGGCGTAGAACGGGACGAGCGGGATCACCATGGCGAATCCCACCATGTCCACGAACGCCGTGATCATGAGGACGATCAGCTTTGCCATGCCTCGTCTCGCTGGTTGACTGCTACAGTGGCGCTCCTCTGCCTGCTTGTCCTTTAGTGTGCGCTACGCGGCGAGAATTGGCAAAGCCGAGCGTCCAACACGCTCACTCTGACCGCGAGCTGACTCGATGATCCCGCCGCCGAGCACGCGGTCGCCGTCGTACAGCACGACGGATTGGCCCGGCGTGATCGCAGCGACGGGCTCGTCGAGCGCGAGCTCTATCTCATTCGGATCGCGTCGGATCAATTCGGATGCGACGGAGGGGGCGCGATGCCGAACCTGCACCGAGAACCGGGAGCCGAGATGTAAGAGCGGAGAGCTATCAACCAACCAGTTCACTTCGCGAGCAACAAGCCCGCGCCCAAGCAGTTCGTCGCGCGATCCGACAACCACCGCGCGATCCGCTGGTCGAATGGCAATCACGAACATCGGCTCGCGGAAACCTCCCGGCACGCCGCGGCGCTGGCCGATGGTGAATCGTGCATAGCCGTCATGTTGTCCAATCACGTCGCCATTCGACAGCACAAACGGCCCCCTGCTCAACGCGGGCGCGTCGGGGCCCAACTTCTTGCGGATGATCTTCGTGTGATCGCCGTCGGGGACGAAGCAGATGTCCTGACTCTCTAGTTTCTCCGCCACAACCTCTAACCCGAGCTTGTGTGCCACCGCACGCGTCTCGACCTTGGTCTGCGTGCCGACGGGGAGCATCATGCGCGCGAGCACGCCACGATCGATACCCCATAGGAAATACGACTGATCCTTGGAGCGATCCACGCCGCGATGCAGCTCACCGTCGATTACGCGCGCGTAATGACCGGTCGCGACGTAGCGCGCGTCGATCTTGTCGGCCTTGTGCACGAGGTCGCGGAATTTCGTGAAGGTGTTGCAGCGCACGCAGGGGATCGGAGTGCGTCCGCGCGAATACTCATCGACAAAGTTGTCCACGACGTCGTGTCCGAACGCGGTCTCGAGGTTCAGCACGTAGTGCGGAACGCCGAGCTGCTGGCACACACGCCGCGCGTCGTTGATCGAATCGAGCGAGCAGCACGGGCGGTCGGGGACGTCCTCGCCGTAGCAGAAGAGCTTCATCGTCGCACCGACGACGTCGTAGCCCTGCTCGACGAGCAGCGCGGCGGCGACGGACGAGTCGACTCCGCCAGACATGGCGACCAGGACGCGCTCCTTCATACGGTCGCCATCCGACGCGCCTTCGCGACTAGCTTCGCGAAGACCTCGATCACTCGATCCACCGACTGCTCGTCGCTGAGTGAGCCGAGCGACATTCGAATCGCCGCGCCCACGAGATCGTGCCGCGCGCCGATCGCCGACAGCACGTGTGACGGACTCGCGCTCCCGCTCTGACACGCCGAGCCCGCGGAGCAGCCGATGCCCTGCAGGTCGAGCGCCATGAGCATCGACTCGCTGTCGGTGCCCGGCACGGAGACGTTCACGATGTGCGGCGCGCGCACCGGCGCGTTGGCGCCGTGGATCACGGCGTCGGGGACGCGATCGCGAATGCCGCGCTCGAGACGCTCGCGCAACCGTAAAAGACGCGCCGTCTCCGACTCGCGCTCCGCGCACGCCAGCTCCGCCGCGCGCGTCAAACCAATCGCGGCGGCGACGTTCTCGGTTCCCGGACGCTTGCCGCGCTCCTGCGTCCCACCGTGAAAGAGCGATTCCAGCACGGTGCCGCGCCGGACGAAAACCGCGCCGCATCCCTTGGGAGCGCCGATCTTGTGCCCCGACATCGAGAGCGCGTCGAAAGGCACTCTCCGCGCGTCGATCTCGACCTTGCCGAACGCCTGCACGGCGTCCGTGTGAAACAGTGTCCCGCGCGACTTCGCAATCGCCGCGATCTGCTCGATCGGCTGCACGGTGCCGATCTCGTTGTTGACCCACATCACCGTTGCGACGGCGACGTCGGCCCGCGTCAGCTCGTCGAACGAGCTCGTGTCGACCACCCCATCCGGTGTGACTCGACAAAGACGCTCCTGGGCACCCTCCCGGGTTGCCTGATGCACCGCGCCAAGGACTGCCTTGTGCTCGATCGGCGTCGAGACGATTGCGTTGCGCCCTTCGCTGCGACGGGCGCGCCAGGCGCCCAGGATTGCGAGATTGTCCGCCTCGGTGCCACCCGATGTGAAGCAGATCTCGTCGGACCGGGCGCCGATGCAACCGGCCAGCCGCTCCCGAGCCTCGTCCAATGCCGTGCGCGCCTCACGTCCCCAGCGATGCAGGCTGGAGGGATTCCCGAAGCGAGGGCCGTAGAACGGCGCCATCGCCTCCAGAACCTCGGGTCGGACCGGGGTCGTGGCGGCGTGGTCGAGGTAGATAGGATCAGGCATCGTATGAATATACGGGGCGTTAGCGCGTTCTTACCACAATCCAGGTAATAGCGATGGATGTGGCGTAATGGGACTCTAGACATCGGCTTTCGGCGTCGGCTTTCGGGAACTTCAAGCCCTGGGTACTCGTCCATTAGACGGAACTTGCCGCAGTCACGCCCTCCCGATCGCTGAAGGCCGATGCCGACGTCTAGAGTGCGTCCCGTACGCATAACGCTATTACTCACGCTGCTAGCCCAAACAGCGGGAAGCCAGATCATCTCCGCCCGCCAACCCAGACTTCGCGACCAATGGACCTTCGGCGGCAGTTTCTTCGCCGGTATCCCGGTCGGTGAATTCCGCCACAGCGAGGACGGCGGGGGCGGTGGACAGTTCATGGTGGGCTTCCAGCCATTTCGCAGACAACCACTGGTCGTGCGAAGCCAGGTGGGCGCGCTGGTGTATGGAACGGCGTCCGCTTACGGCTATCAGGACGTGTGC
>DATBRO010000052.1:0-16088 GCA_036560265.1 Gemmatimonadaceae bacterium
CGAATCTCCACGGACGATCACCCGAGGGAGATCCTGACTGGAAATGTCGAGCGCGATCGGTACGACGAGCTGCTCATCCGGCCGCGTCGTGCTGCTGCTCACGTCCGGCGATCGACCGGTTGCCGAAATCGTGGACGTCAACCGAGATAATCGCGCGGAGATGCTTGTCGTCGCACTGCGTCCGAGGTAGCGAGCTTCTTCACGTTGTTTCCGATGCGCGGCGACAATCGAAATCGACCGCGCATCGGGCGCCGGTCCTCAGGGACCCAGGCGCGTGCCTCGGAGCGCGGCATTCCCGATGTCGGTATGTTGGCTGCACCACCAACTTGCCCAAGCGCTATGCGCGTCCACATACGAAAAAGTGCGTAGGAAGCACCGTCGATTTGCGTAGGAATCCCGGTTGAACCCGGTTGTCGAGGAATCTCGCGGTTACCGCTCCGCCAACCTGACGGGAAGACGGTTGACCGCTATCATGAGGCGTCAATTCCAAAATCCTCATGCTCTGGTCCGATCTGTTCATCCCCGGCGTGCCACTCGTCGAGAAGTTGGTGCGGACGATACTCGTCTATGTGTTTCTGCTCGCCGGTCTTCGATTAGCCGGCAAGCGCGAGATGTCGCAGCTCAACTCCTTCGATCTCGTCGTGCTCCTGCTGCTGTCGAACACGGTCCAGAACGCGATCATCGGAAACGACAACTCGCTCGCAGGAGGATTGTTCGGCGCCGCCGTGTTACTGGTAATCAATTGGATACTCGTGCGAACGCTGTATCGGTTCGGGAAGCTCGACACGGTCGAGGGCCGGCCGGACGTCCTCATTCGCAAGGGTCGATTGCAACGGCATCATCTCGACCGCGAGCTCATCACGGTCGCGGAGTTGGAGGCAGCGGCTCGGCTGCAAGGGATTGAGTCCCTGGCCCACGTGCACGAGTGCCGGCTGGAAACGGGAGGTGCACTGAGCTTTGTGGAACGGCACCCGACGGAAGACGAAGCGCGGCACCACGAGCTGGTGGGGCTTCTCGCGCAGGTCCAGGCGACGCAAAAAAAGCTGATCGATCGGCTTTCGGTGCTCGAGGCGAAGTCTGGTTCCGTCCGCGAGGTCAGGTGATGAAGGGCCGCCGCAACAGCGCCTAGTCCATGTCGCCCGCGTGGATCACTGTCCGCGATCGTGATGCTTGTCCTGAGGACAGCTAATTTGCGTCCATGACGCGCTCGGGTTGGCTGCTGCTCGTTCTGTATGCCGCGGCCGGAATGGTGGCGAGTTACTTCTGCGCGTTCGCGCACCACTGCAACAATTTCGCGATCTATCGCTCGGCCTTCGCCAACATTGGAGCCGGTCGCAATCTGTACGGACAACACCCCGGAGCGCATTGGGACTTGTTCAAGTACAGTCCTACCTTCGCGCTGTTGATGGCGCCGTTCGCGATGCTCCCGTTCGTGGCGAGCATGGTACTCTGGGATGTGGCCAACGCGCTGGTTCTGTTCGCCGCGATCTACCTCTTGTTCGACGGCAAGCAGCGGGTGATCGCGCTCGCGCTGGTGCTCATTGGTTTCGCGCTCTCCACGGATGGGAGCCAGGTGAACCCGCTGCTCGCAGGCCTGGTGATCCTGGCGTTCGTCGCGCTCGAGCGGAATGACGTCGGTCGGGACACCATCGCCGCGCTGGCGATCGGCGTCGCGACAGTCACGAAGATCTTCCCGATCGCCGCCGCGACGATGGTGCTGCGCCGGCGGTCCGCGCTCCGCTTCTCCTGCATTCTCGCGGTGACGCTCGTGGTGTTGATCGCACTGCCACTCGCGGTGACCTCGGGTGGCGCGCTGCTGCAACAGTATCGATGGTGGTACGGGATCCTGAATCACGACGTCCGCGCGACTGGTGTCTCGTTGCTGGAAACGCTCTCGTGGCTCGGATACCGGCGCAACAACGTGTACCCGGAGCTCTTCGGTCTCGGGGTACTGCTCGCGCCGCTCCTCCTCGTGCGCGAGCCGTGGGACGCGACGCGGCGTCGTCTCTTTCTCGCGTCGGTGCTGCTCTATGTCGTTCTGTTCAACCCGCAAGCTGAGCGACCTACTTTTAGTTTTGCGCTGACGGGCATCGCCATCTGGTTCGTGAGCGCGCCGCGCAATACGGCGCGGACCATGTTGCTGGCGGCGACTGGAGTGGTGCTGCCCATGGCCATGGTTGCGGACATCTCCGAAGGCGCGCTCGGCACCTGGAAGCATGTGCCACTCCAGGCGCTCGTTGCGTGCTGCGCATCGATCTGGATTGTCATTCAACTCGACATGCTGCGATTGTCCACGCGATGGGCGGCGATTGACCTCGTGCGCGATTCGACGGAGGTCGGCAGCGCATCACCCGCATGATCTCCACCAACAATCTCTCGAAGTCGTACGGCGAGAAGCTGGCGCTCGACCGCCTCACGATGCGCGTCGAGCCCGGCGAGATCCTCGGCTTCCTCGGACCGAATGGGGCGGGGAAGTCCACGACCGTGAGGATCCTCACCGGACTTCTCACCCCCGACTCCGGCACCGCGTCGGTCGCCGGTTTCGACGTGGTGAAGGATCCGCTCGAGGCCAAACGTCGCGTCGGCTACGTGCCCGAGACGCCGGTGCTGTACGAGTCGCTCACCGCCGACGAGTACCTCGATCTCATCGGCTGTCTCTACCATCTCGAGCCCGCGACGTCGGAGAGCCGGCGGGCCGAGCTGCTCGAGCTCTTCGATCTGGGAGACGCCCGCCACCAAGGGCTGCAGGAATTCTCGAAAGGGATGCGCCAGAAAGTCGTGATCGCCGCGGCGTTGATCCATCGCCCCGAGGTCCTGATCCTCGACGAGCCGCTCGACGGTCTCGACGCCAACACGGCGCTCGTCATGAAGGAGCTGCTCCGCAAGCTCGCCGCGCAGAGCAAGACGATCATGTTCTCGTCGCACATCCTCGAAGTCGTGGAGCGGATCTGCACTCGGATTACCATCATCAACCACGGCCGGTTCGTCACCCAGGGGACCAGCGCCGAAATCTGTGCGGAGGCCGGCGTCGCGACGCTCGACGAGGCGTTCGGACGACTGACGGGAGTGCGCGACGTGGGTCAGGTGACCGCAGACTTCCTCTCCGCCCTCGACCGGGCATGAACGCGCTCTTCGAGTGGCTCGGGGTCGATCGCGTGCAGTGGCGCGCGCTCGTCCGCGCATCCTTGCGCGTGGACTTCGCGGCGCTCCGCGGCGCGATGGGACAGACCGCCGCGAAGCAAACGACCCGGGACCTCTCGCTCTCGTTCATCCTCTATCTCGTCTCGGGCGCGAGCCCGGCGGTAATCGTCGCAGTCGCATCCGACGTGCTGTTCGGCGCCACCATGATGATCACGATTGTCGGATTCATGGTGATGTCCACGCTCCTCATCGGCGAAGGCAGCACCATCGTCTCGCCCAGCGATCATCATGTCCTCGGCTTCCGGCCGGTGACGTCACGCACGTATCTCGCCGTGCGCGTGACGAGCATCGTCATCCGCACGATCGTGATCACGAGCTGCGTCGCGTTCGCTCCGGTGATGGTCTACTTGTTCAAGGACGGGTTTCACCCGGGACGCGCCGTCGCCGCGCTCGCCGCTGCATACTCCGTCGGACTCGCGGTCACGCTCGCGATCGTCGCGATGTACGGATGGCTGCTTCGCTCTGCCGGCCCGAGGCGCATGGTGCGGTACGCGTCGTACGTGCAGTTCACGGCGCAGATGGTGACGTGGGTCGGGTTCATCGTGGTCAGCCAGAGTCTCGGCAAACGCGCCCTGGCTGGTCTCTCGCTGTCGGGGAGTGTGTGGGCGTTGTTGTATCCGGGCACGTGGTTCGGGAGTTATGTCGCGCTCGCCAGCGGACAAGTGAGCTGGATGACGATCGTCCCCGGCGTCCTCTCGATGCTCCTCCTGGTCGTGCTCGCGCGCGCCATCGGCGGGAAGCTGTCACTTGGTTACGCCGAGAGTCTCGGACGCCTGACGTCGGTCGCCGCGCCGCAATCCCCTCGCGCCGGCGCGGCTGCGCGGTGGATGGGAGTGCTCAGCAATGAAACGCGCGCGGTGGCAATCCTCGTCCGTAGCCAGCTGCAACACGACATGAAGTTCCGCATGGCGGTGATCTCGCTGTTGCCGATCACGTTCGTGTACATGTACATGGGAGGCTGGCCGAGCGACCCGTTCGTCCGACAGTTGGAGCGCGGCGGACATTCGGGCTTCATTCTGATTGCGCTCCTGATTCTACCGACGACGCTGCGGCGGGTGCTCGTCACCAGCGACGCCTATCGCGCGTCCTGGATCTTTCACACCACCCCCTCGGACGGCGCGGAGCTGGTCATGTCGGCGCGGAACATCATCACCATTTTCTTTCTCGTTCCCTACCTGTTTTGTCTGGCGGCGATATTCACGTACTCGTTTCACAACCCTCCGCACGCGATCCTGCACACGACGTTCATCGGTATGGTCAGCTATCTCGTTCTGCAATTCACGGTGATGATGAACCCGCAGCTGCCGTTCTCGATGCCGCTCAATAAAGAGACCCAAGCCGGTATGACGTTCGGGCTAATGATCGCGACCATGGTGGTCGGTCTGGCGCTGTATGGGTTACTGACGGCTGTTATTTATAAAAGCGCTCTTGCCATGGTGGCTGCTGCGGCGGTGTTTCTCGCCGTGGCGTACACGATGGATCGCGTCACGAGGCGGCGCGTGTCGAAGCGCCTCGCAAACTCTTACTACGCGGGGGAGTAGCATGACGAAATTCGCGAATATCCTCGAGACCGTCGGTAATACGCCGGTGGTCAGAGTCGGCAAGCTCGCGCCCTCGCACGTAGAGCTGTTCGTCAAGATCGAGGCGTTCAATCCACTTGGCTCGGTGAAGGATCGCCTCGCACTCGGCGTGATCGAAGATGCCGAGCGCACCCGAGCGCTCAAGCCCGGTCAGACCGTCATCGAAGCCACCAGCGGCAACACCGGCATCGGCCTCGCGATGGTCTGCGCGCAGAAGGGATATCCGCTCGTCGTTACGATGGCCGAGAGCTTCAGCGTCGAACGCCGCAAGCTGATGCGCTTCCTCGGAGCGAAGGTCGTTCTCACGCCCGCGCCCGAGGGCGGAACGGGGATGGTGCGAAAAGCGAACGAGCTCGCGGAGAAGCATGGCTGGTTTCTGACGCGCCAGTTCGAAAACGAAGCGAATGCCGACTATCACTCGAAGACCACCGCGCGTGAGATCGTCGCCGATTTCGCCGGCGCGCGGCTCGATTTCTGGGTCACCGGGATCGGAACCGGTGGCACGTTGAAGGGAGTCGGGCGCGTGCTCGCCAAGGAGCGGCAGGAGACAAAAGTTGTCGTGGCGGAGCCCGCGGAAGCGCCGATGCTCACGAGCGGCATTCCGCAGCCGAGAAAGCCGGACGGTTCGCCGGCATCGCGGCACCAGGCGTGGAAGCCGCATCCGATTCAGGGATGGAGCCCGGACTTCATCCCGAAGCTCGCCGGCGACGCCGTGGACATGGGACTCGTCCACCGTGTCATCACGGTACCAAATGCCGACGCGATGAAATGGAGCAGAGAGCTCGCGCGCAAGGAAGGAGTTTTCGTCGGAGTCTCCGCCGGCGGCACTTTCGCCGCGGCGCTCCAGGTCTGTGCGGACGCGCCGAAGGGCTCGTCGGTTCTTTGCATGCTCCCCGACACCGGAGAGCGGTACCTGAGCACGCCGCTCTTCGCCGACATCCCCGCGGAGATGACCGAGGAGGAGCAGGCGATCGCGCGCTAAACGTCCACGTCGGTGCGCACGACGCCAGGCACTTCGAGGACGACGTCGGCGCCGTACGCGCGTGACGGCGTCTGGAATCCGATCGGTGCGTCGCCATTCAATGCCTTTGTCGCCAACAGCACCGCGGTCTGTGCGGTGAGGTCGTAACCACTCGGCCCGCGCAGCCGCGACTGCACGCGAGTGCCGTCGGCGGCAACGGCTTCGCCCCAGAGTTGGCTCGCGGCACGCGCCCTTACGTCGTCGCTCGGTCCCGCGGCACCTGCGCGCACGCGGCGCATCAGGAACGTGCGCACGGCGGCTGTACGCAACAGCGATCCGATCCAGCGCGACAGCACTGCGGCGCGTCGCAGCGCGGGCCGCATCGTGACGTACACCTCGATGTTCGGAATCCCCGTGCTGTGCCATGCGGTGGCGACGTCGCCCCACGGGATCGTCGTTGCGTCACGCAAGCGGCCGTCCCCGAAATCGATCTTCCGCGATTTCCAGGCGGGTGGCACGGGGACGATGCGTCCGTCTCTGCGCACGGCACCCGGGCCGCCGAGGTTCTCGACCATCGTGGACATCGTTCCGCGTGACATCCCGCCGATCGCGCGAAAGGCGAGCGCGAGATGCGTCGCGTTCGGAAGACGCCGTGCGAGATGCGCGGCGAGACAATCTGACGGGACGACGTCGAAGCCGACGCCGGGGAGCAGCATGGTTCCGGCGACACGCGCTTCCGCATCGCGCGCGGCGAGGGCCTCGAACACGCCGATCTCGCCGGTGATGTCGAGATAGTGGGCACGGCGCCGGAGACACGCGTCGGACATGGCGCGCCACGTATGTGTAAACGGGCCGGCGCAGTGCAGCACGACGGTCGCGCCCTCGAGCACGGCGTGCAGCGCCACTGCGTCGTCCAACGCGGCGGCGCGCCAGCTCAGTCCGAGAGGCACCGCTTGGGCGCGCACGCCCTCCGCGTTTCGACCAGCCAAGGTCGGACGCAGTCCGCGCGCGAGCGCCTCAGCGACGATGAGGCGACCCGTGTACCCGGTCGAACCGTAGATGACGAGCATGACTGACAATAGCTAGAATTCGAAGAGTCAATCCTTCCAAACCAGCCAATGATTCTCACGCATCTCATCGCCGCCTCGCTGGCATTCGTCCCGCAACAGTCCGCGCAGCAGCAGCCGCCAGGTCTCCAGCCGTCGCCGGTTGCGCGCATCGATCTTCAGCCACGCACTCGTGAGATCGTGGCTGGTGATTCGCTTCGCTTCGAAGCGCGGCCACTGGACGCAAACGGACAGCCCGTTGCGAACGCGCATGTCTATTTCAAGGCGCGCGGCGGCGGTGGTGAAGGGCACATTGACTCGACCGGCTTCATCGTCGCCAGCTCCGTGGGGAAAATGCCGCTTTCGCTCATCGTGATGCTGCCCGGCACCCGCCCGTTCGTGGACTCGACGGTCGAGTTGCGAATGGTCCCCGGACCCGCGGCGCGCATCGACGTTGCCATTCGCCCGTCGAAATTGGTGGCCGGCCAACAGCTGCTCGTCACGGCGACGCCGTTCTCCGCGAAGAACGATCGTGCTCGCGACGCGTTGCGCTGGAGCTCCAGCGCGCCGGCGACGGTGCGCGTGGACGACGCCGGTCTGATCACGGCCGTCGCGCCCGGCAAAGCGACCGTGATCGTTCAAGCGGGACAAGCGCGAACGACCCTTCCCGTCGAGGTGCTCGCGAACATGATCTCGAGCGTCGCCATCACGCCCGCGCGATCCAACATCCGGCAGGGCGACGTGGTGCGGTTCAAAGTCGACGCGAGGGACCGCGCGGGGAAGAGCGTCAGCGGGCTCACGCCGACGTGGAGCTTTTCACCTGGCGACGGGCAGCTCGACGCGGACGGCAGCTTCGTGGCGTACCGTCCCGGCGATTACATCGTCACCGCCAATCTCGGCCCCAAAACGACGAGCGCGCGCTTGCACGTGGGCGAGCGCGACGTGCGTCGCGCGGTCACGGTGGTCGCGCGAATTCCGCGCACGCTGTTCGCGACCTCAGAAGTCTGGATTCATCCGAACGGCCGCGTGGCGTATCTCGGAACGCACGCGGGCGGCGATCGCGTGTACGCGATCGACATCAGCAATCCCACGTCGCCCGTAGTCGTCGACTCGGTCATGGCGAACACGCGTCTTGTCAACGACATGATCACGACCGCCGACGGCAACGTCATGGTCTTCACGCGCGAGGGCGCGGCCGACCGCAAGAACGGGATCGTCATCACGGACACGCGCGACCCGCTGCACCCGAAGGTGATCTCGGAGTTCACGGAGGGCGTCACGGCCGGCGTGCACTCGCTCTACGTCTACGAGAATCCGAAGTACGGAAAGTTCGTCTTTCTCACCAACGATGGGACAGGCGCGATTCACGGGATCGACATCACCGACCCGGCGCACCCGAAGCAGGTCTCCGAGTTCCGCACCGACCGCCCCGACGCCGCGCGCTACGTGCACGACCTCGACATCGTGGACGGGCTGATGTACGCGTCGTACTGGAACGACGGCCTCGTGATCCTCGACATCGGCAACGGGATCAAGGGTGGCCGGCCCGATCATCCCGTGATGGTGTCGCAGTTCAAGTACGATCTCGATTCGCTGTATCGGGACGTGGAGGCCGCGTCGTCGCCCGGCTTCACGCGCGGGACTCACACCTCGTGGCGTCAGCGCGACGGCAAGTACGTGTTCATCTCGGACGAGGTGTATCGCAACGGCAACGTGCGGGGCGCGAAGGACGCGTCGGCGAACCGCATGTACGGGACGATGCAGGTGGTGGACGTCAGCGACATCGAGCATCCGAAATCGGTCGCGTGGTATACACCCGAGATGGGTGGCGTGCACAACGTCTGGGTCGTGAAGGACACGCTGTACCTCGGCGCATACGACGCCGGCTTCCACGTGTTCGACATCTCCGGAGAGCTCAAGGGTGATCTGCGCGCGCAGGCGCGCGAGATCGCGAGCTTGAACACCGCGGACATGAACGGGTGGCAGAAGAACGCGGCGTTCGACTGGGGCGTCGTGGTGAATCCGAAAGACGGCCTCGCGTACGTGAACGACTTCAACAACGGGCTGTGGATCATTCGAGTGGATCCGAAGCCGACACGCGTCGTGCCATGAAGAGAGTCGGCAGTCGGCAGTGGGAAGTGGGAAGTGTTGTCCACAGGCTTCTTCGGGCTGCGCTCGTCCTCATTTTCGCGAACCCGCTCGCTGCGCAGTCACTCCCCACTTCCCACTCCCCACTTCCCACTCCAACGAAGGATTATCTCCTCTTCGTGGCCAGCGAGGGCAACGATCACATCGCGTTACTCCGTTTCGGTCCGGCGGGCGCGCGCGTCGACCGCGAGTTCCGCATGGGCACCAATCCAACAGAGCTCGTCGGGCCGCATGGATTGGGCGTGTCGCCGGACGGACGGTACTACTATGTGTCGACGGCGCACGGGACACCGTTTGGCGCGCTGTGGAAGTTCACCACGGCGGGCGACACGCTGAAGGGACGCGTCGAGCTCGGAAACTTTCCGGCGACGCTGCAAGTGGCGCCGAACGGCGCGTACGTGTTCGTCGTGAACTTCAATCTCCACGGCGACATGGTCCCGTCGTCCGTGTCTGTCGTGTACGCGGATCAAATGGTCGAGGTCGCGCGACTCAAGACGTGCACGATGCCGCACGGCTCGCGCCTCAACCCGCAGGGGACGAAACACTACTCGGCCTGCATGATGGATGACCTGCTCGTCGAGATCGACGCGCGCGATCTCGCGCTCTCGCGCCACTTCATGCTCGGGCGCGGCATGGAACACGGCATGTCCGGAGCACCCGCGATCATGTCTGACGCGCGAGGCGCGATGCACGGCCAGCCAACCTGCTCGCCGACTTGGGCGCAACCATCGGCGGACGGCGCGAAGGTCTTCGTCGCGTGCAACAAGAGCAACGAGATCGTCGAGATCGATGCGAATGGCTGGACGCTCGTGCGACGGATTCCGGCAGGCAACGGCGTGTACAATCTCGCGGTGACGCACGATGGCCGGCTTCTCGTCGCGACCAACAAACGCGGCCAGTCGGTATCGGTGTTCGAGATCGCGACGGGGAAGGAGCTCGCGCGGATTCCGACGACGCGCCGCGTCCCGAGCGGCGTCGCCGTGTCGTCCGACGACCGCTACGCCTTCGTCACCGATGAAGGGGTGGGCTCGCAGCCGGGTACGGTGGACATACTCGACCTCGCTGTGCTGCAAAAGATTGCCAGCGTGGACGTTGGCCAACAAGCGGGCGGAATCGACTTTTGGAAAATCGAAAATGCCGTCGCAAAGAATGCAACGCGCACCGAGAAAACTCCCTGACGCAATGTGACGCGATGTAACGCGAACGACCCATACCCTAGTTGACTAGTGGACCGCGACGCGGGCGGTTCAACACGAGCGAAGCGAAAAACTTCGCTCACATCGGGCATGGGCCAGGGAGAGACAGTGAACACACTACAGAAGCTCGCCGGAGGCGCGTTCGTCACCGCGGTCGTTCTCGGAGTCTCCATGTCGTGCAGTGACGACAGCACGGCGCCGACATTCGCGGCACAGGCATTTGTCGCGGTGCTTGCCGGCGCAAATGAAAGGCCGAATGCGGTCACCACCACGGCGGCAGGCCGTTCGGACGTCACGATCCTCGACACCAACCTCATCAAAGTGCAACTGTTCGTGTCGACCATCGATTCCGTGACGCAGTCGCACATTCACGCCGGCGATGCCACGGTCGCGGGCCCTGTCATGGTCTTTCTCTTGAGCCTCGTGCCCGCCGGGCGACCCAACATTACTGGCACCGATCAGCTGATCAGCACCGTCGAGATCAATCGCAGCACGCCGGTTTGCGTGGGCAACGGCATCCCAACGCCATGTTTCCTCAACCCATATACGCTGGATTCGCTGATGTTCCGCATCAAGAACAACGTTGCGTACACGAACGTGCACACCAGGAAAAACGGCGGCGGAGAGATTCGAGGGCAGATAGTTCCCAAATAGCTTGACGCGCACGGGGGGTGAGGGCGTAAGGGCGTTTCATTCTACGCGCTTACGCCCTTTCGCTCTTAGCCCTTTTGCCCGCGGAACCCCCTAGCCCATCCATATGTAACCCCAAAGCACATCGGCAGGGTTATGTAGTGACGGCCGCCATGCCCCTCACGGCTGCCGCCGCACACCTCTTCCGCCGAGTCCCGGAAAGAATTAGAACCAGGCTCGGCAATTCGCGCGCGATCCACCTACGAATCGAGGACCGATTGATGAGGATTACCTGGTGTTTCCGGCGGGCTCTCGCAGGTCTCTTCCTGGTCGCAGCCGGCGCCGGCTCGCTAGCCGCGCAGAACACCGGCTCCATCTCCGGCACCGTGACGGACGCCGGGAACGGCCAGCCGCTCAACGGCGTGCGCGTTCTCGTTGCCGGCACCGCGCTTCAGGGGACGACTGATCTCCGAGGCATTTACCGGATAGCGAACGTGCCGGCCGGCGAGGTGAGACTGTCGGTCCGCCGGATCGCGTACAAGGCGGCGGAGAAGGTGTTTACGCTTGCCGCCGGCCAGGAATCGACTCAGAACTTCGCTCTCACGGGGTCGGCCGTCACGCTCGAAGAGGTTGTCGTAACCGGAACTGCCGGCGACCAGAAGCGTAAGGCGCAGGGTGCCCAGGTCTCCGAGATTTCCGTAAGCGACGTCCTCTCGAACGCTCCGGTGCGGACCTTCGAGCAAGTGCTTCAGTCCCGGTCACCAGGCGTTTCCGTGACGCTGGCTTCGGGAACGTCGGGCGCCTTCTCCTCGATTCGGATTCGAGGGGGAGCCTCGATCTCCCTCAGCAATGAGCCGCTTATTTACGTCGACGGAATCCAAATCGCCTCGGGTTCCGGAAACACTTTCGGCGTCGGCGGGCAAGCCACTGGACGCCTTTCTGAGCTGAATCCGCAGGACTTCGAGTCCGTCGAAATCGTGAAGGGGCCCGCGGCGGCAACGCTGTATGGCGCCAACGCGTCGGCGGGCGTAATCCAGATCATCACCAAGAAAGGCAGACAGGGCTCGCGGATGACGCAGAGCCTCTTCGTCACCCACGACAACGTCGAACCTGCTTTCACCCCTCCATCGAACTACGCGTTCTGCACCCCCGCGACGATCGCGCCAGCGAGCACGAATCCGCTCTGTCGAGGCAAAACAACCACCACTCTCGTGAGCGACAATCCGCTGGTCCGAGAGAGCGCTTTCCGTACCGGCAACGCTCAGGACGTGCAGTGGAGCGGCAGAGGAGGTGGCACCAACTTCGGCTACTACATCTCCGGGAATTACGGTAAGGAGAATGGCACGACGCCCAACAACGGTTTCGACCGCCGCGGCGGACGTGTCAACTTCAACTTTACGCCGACGTCCAAGCTCTCGTTCGACGCCAACGTCGGGATGAACCGCGCCAACTTCGTCCTGCCGGACAACGACAACAACGTCTACGGCTATCTTGGCGGCGGCCTGCTCGGTACACCCCTTACGCGAACCGACAACGGGTCCGGCAGCAACGGCTGGTTCGGCGCCGAGCGGGATGTGAAGGCGATTCGCGCGATCGAGAACGATCAGCAGACGCATCGGACGATCTCGACGGCCACAGTCAATTACGTGCCGCTGTCGTGGTGGACGCACCGAGTGGTCGTAGGAGCGGACTGGCTGCGCGACGAGACACGACGATTCTTCCCGAAGAACTCCCGCGGCAGCTACCAGGGCCTCAGCAACACCGGCGATATCAATGAGAATCGCGAAGGCGAAGAGCGCTACACGTTCGATTACCTGAGCAACATGCGATTGAGCACCAACCAGGAGCTGACCCACAACGTCTCGGTCGGATTCCAGACGCTCGACCGGCGCGACGAGCTCGTGCGGGCTTCCGGTCAAGGCCTCACTGTCAACTCGAACAACACCGTGTCGGCGGCCGCTTCCAAGAGCGCGGCTCAGGACTTCACGCAGCAGCGCCAGGTGGGCTTCCTGGGACAATACCAGGCGGCCTGGAAGGACCGTCTATTCGGCACTCTCGGCGCGCGCATCGATGCCAACTCCTCGTTCGGTGATAGGAGGGAGTGGTTCTTCCTGCCAAAGGCCGGCGTGTCCTACGTGATCTCCGAGGAACCGTTCTGGCGCGAGCGCTTTGGCTTCGTCAACACCCTGCGGCTGCGCGGCGCGTGGGGCCAGACCGGGCGCTCACCCACACCGGGTTCGGCGCTCCAAACACTCGCGCCGGCTCCGTACATTCTGGCCGGCATCGAACAACCTGGGGCAACTCCCAACAGTCCCGGCAACGACAGCCTCAAGGCGGAACGAGGCATCGAAATCGAGACCGGATTCGACGCCAGTGTGCTCGAGGATCGTGTTGGCCTCGAGGTGACCTACTATCGCAAGACCAGCAAGGATCTCCTTCTCCAGAAGCCGCTACCGCCGTCGCTCGGATTTCCCGCGAACCAGGCTCCATTCGTCAACATCGGTGAGCTGCGCAATTCGGGATTCGAGGTCGCCGTGAACGCACAGCCCATCCAGGGCAGAGACCTGAATTGGGACGTGCGGCTGGGTATCGCCACGCTCAACACAAAAATCACGGACATGGGCACTGTGCCGGCCTTCGGCACGCTCAACCGGTTCGAGAAGGGACACGAGCCCGGCATGTTCGTCGGACTTCGAATCCGCTCGATCGATACGGTCACCAACATCGTCACGGTTTCCGACGACTTCGAACGCATCGGTCCCGTGCTCCCCACTCTCGAGAGCAGTTTCTCGACCGGGGTCACCATCCGGCAGAATTTTCGGGTGTCGGGCTTGATCGACGGGAAGTTCGGGAACTATCTGTACAATCTCACGGATTTCTTCCGCGAGACCCAACTGGTTCGCAGCAACCGTCGCCTCGATCCAACGGTGCTCTCCAAATACGAGAGCCTCCGCCGCTACGGCAATCAGGCCGCGGGTCAGCCGGCGTTCGTTCGCGAGGGGAAAAAGCCCGGCTTTGCCGCGACCGCCACGGTGAACGAGGTGCGCGACGCATACGTGCAGAAGGCGGACTTCATCAAGCTGCGCGAGCTTTCGGCTTCCTACACGATCCCCGACGAGTGGGCGAAATACCTCCGGACAGAACGGGCGACGCTCACTCTCGCAGGTCGGAACCTTCACACGTGGACCGATTACGAGGGTTTCGATCCCGAGCTGCTGTCCGTGGCGACCACCAATTTCGGCCGCCAGGACTTCCTGACCCTCCCACCGCAACGCCGGGTGGGACTCAGCATCAACCTGACCTTCTAACCGGGAGACGACGACAATGCCGACTCAGAAGATCATCTCCCGTACGCTGGCCGGCGCCGCCATGGCGGTTGGCCTCGCGGGGTTCGTCGGGTGCGACGATTTCCTCACTGTGAAGTCTCCAACCGTGATCGAGGTAAGCACACTCGACCCGGTCGCGGACGCGCCTGTGCTTGCCAACTCCGCCATTCAGAATCTCGCCGTAACCTACGGCTGGCTCGCGATGTACACGTCCTGGATGTCGGGCGAGACGGACGTGGCCGAGACATTCCCGACGCGAAATGAATTTGGCCGTCGAGCCGTCGACCCGAGCAACGGCAGCCTCAGCGCCGACGTCTGGTTCCCGCTTGCCCAAGCGGCTGCATCCACCTACTTGGTCCTCGACAGGACGCTTCCCAACCCGACCACCAACGACAATTACCAGAAGGCTCACTTTGCGCTTGCTTGGTCGTTCGTCTTCATGGCGGAGAACTTCTGCCAGGGTACCGTGCGCTCGGGAGCGCCGTTGACGGCCGCCGCAATGCTGGATTCGGCGATCCTGCATTTCACCGAAGCAATCAACATCGGAACCGCAATCAATAGCACCGCCTCGATCGCCATGGGGAACGCGGCTCTGGTTGGGCGAGCGCGAGCCAAACTACAGAAAGGCGATAAGCCCGGGGCTTCTGCCGACGCGAACGCCGTCCCCGCAGCCTTCAATTACAACCTGGAGTACTTCGACGACCTGTCGAATCGCACGCGCGTGGGCAATCGATTGTGGCAATTCACCGCCGATCGCGGTTCGATTGCGATCGCGCCTGCGTGGCGTGTAACTGACCCGCGCGTACCTCAACGGGTCGCACCATCCAACCTGCTGCCGCAGGACGCCAATTACCCTGTGGATCGCGGGGCGCCCTACGTCATTCAGAACAAGTTTCCGCTGTTCGCATCGCCCATGCGGCTGGCTTCCAAGATCGAGGCGGACTACATCGCCGCCGAGGCAGGTGGCACCGCAACGCAACTGGCCCAGATCCAGGCTCGACGCACGGCGAATGGCCAATCCGCTTACGGCGGCGCGACTGATGCCGCGAGTGTGCTGGCTGAGTTCGAGACGCAGCGCGGGCTCGAGTTCTTCCTCGAGAACAAGCGGCTCGGCGACATGGTCCGGAATGGCGCGGCGGTCCGGTTCGCGCCCGTGCCGGGATCGACCTACTTCAAGGCCGGGTTCTCACCCGTGGGGAGCCAGACCTGTATTCCGTTACCGATTACAGAGACGGACAACAATCCGAACTTCAAACCCTGACCTTGATCGACGAAGGGAAGCGTTAGTCCACGAGGTCCGGTAGGCCGTCACCCCGAGCGGAGCGAGATGTCTGAATCGCTCTCTTCGCTCGGGGTGATGTGTTTTGGTTCCACCGGTAAACCGGCATCCAGCCACGCGCGCCATCCGCCCACGAGTGCCCGCGCTTTAGGCCAACCTGCCTTTCTCAGCTGCCGCACCACACGGGTGCTGGTCGCCTCGTCATGTCAGGCGCAGTAGACGACGAGCGTCGCATGTTGTGCGAGACCCTCTTCGGTTGCCGCTCGCACGGGGTCGTCAGGCGGAATGCGGACGGAGCCCGCGATCTGGCGATCGTCCGCGTTGTAGCTCTTTGGGGCGCGCGAGTCCACGAACACGATTGGCTCGCTGTTTTGTTGAAGCGCACGAACTTCGTCGATCGTGACTCTGTCGCTTTGAGCTTTGGGCTCCGGGATCGGGGCACGGTCATGAGAACCCGTTGCACGCCGAGGGTCCGCAGCCGGGGGCGTCCGGGTTCCGCTGCGGCGAAGATAGAAGCCGATCACCGATCCGTGCACCACGAGCGACAACAGGACCACGAGGCACGCGATCGTGAACAGACGCTCCGCGCCGGCGACGCCGGCGAACACGGGCAGCAGTGTCAGTAGCAGCGTGCTGAGGCCGCGGGGGCCGAAGAGCGCGATCAGCTTGCGATCGCGACCGCGCACGCCGATCTGCGTCAGCACGGGGTAGAGAACCACGG
>DATBRO010000053.1:0-47105 GCA_036560265.1 Gemmatimonadaceae bacterium
CGCGATCATCGCGCGGATGAAGGCTCCGACGGTAACGGGCGCATGGTGCTGCAGTTGCGCGACAAGCGTACCGTCGCCGCGTCTCGCGATGACGCTTGCGCCGAGCACGACAATCATGAGCATGGCGATCAGCTTGATCGCGGTGAAAAAGGTCTGGAGCGCGCTGCCTTGTCGAACGCCGAAGTAGTTGACGGCCGACAGGACGACGATCGACCCGACGGCGGCCGCGCGTGTCCCCGCGTCACCCAGCAAGACGAAGTGGCCCAGGTAGCGCGCGAACACCGTCGCGATCGCGGCGATGATCCCGCTGTGCATGACCCAGAACATCGCCCAGCCCCACAGGTAGGCGACGGCGGGCGAGTACGCGCGCTTGAGAAACACGTAGACGCCGCCGGTCTGCGGAAACGCGGAGGAGAGCTCCGCCGTGATCAGCGCGCCGATAAGCGTGAGCGCTCCCGCCGCGGCCCAGACGAGCAACACGCCCCCGACTGACGGAACGGCACCGGAGACGAGCGACGGCTGCACGAAGATCGACGCGCCGATGATCGTGCCGGCCACCATCGCCGTCGCGCGACCGAGTCCGATCGCTCGGACGAATTCGCTCGACCGGCTGCGATCGCTCAGGGGCGCGACGTCCACCACCTCAGACGTGCTCGAGCAGCACGATCCCGGCGAAGCGCTTGAACTGCTCCTTCACTCGCTTGGGATAGAAGCGCATCACGAATCGCCAGAACCACATGTATTTCATCTCGCGATTGAGACGCCGCGCTTCGTCGCCCGTCGAACGAAACACGAGCTCCTTCCAGCCGAATGGCTCGAAGAACTTCGTGTTCTCCGCGGGCGCGAACTTGAACGGCGCGTTGCCTCGCTTGAGGTCCTTGCCCCACGACCGCTCGCTGTATTTCAGAAGACGCGGGCTCGCGAGATCGATCAGCCACCATCGGAACGTGGGCTGCGCGTGCAGATCGCGCGACAGCTCGCCGACGTGCTCGGGCTCGAGGTAAATGAGAAGTCCCTCCGTCACCACGAGCGCCCGCTTGTACTGTGCGCCAAGCTGCGTGAAGAGCGCGCGACGTTTGGGGACGTCCGCGAGATCGAGCATCACCGCTTCGTATTTGCAGCGCGGCCGCTCGTTCTTCATTCCCTCGACCTTGTGACCGAGGATGCCCGGAAGGTCGACGTCCACCCAACGCAACGTGGCGGGGAGGTCCAGGCGCCACGGACGCGCGTCCAGGCCCGCCGCGAGATTGAGCACGAGATCGACGCCGCCGCGCACGCGCTCCATGATGATCTCGTCGAACACCGCCGTCCGAACGATCATCGGCCACGCAAGTGCGCGGCCTTGCTTCATCGAGTCGACGATCTGCGCGCCCTCGGTGCCGGCGAGCTTCCGCGCGTACGGATCGCGGAAAATCGCGTCCGGCCGATCAGTCTCCATCGCTCGATACTCGGCGACCCACTTCGCAGTATCAGAAACGTTCTTGATGGCCATGCAGGAAAAATGCGCAGCCGCGCCCCCGTAACAAGCGTTTGCACCGACAAGCGTTGTTTTGGTATTGCCGTTCGGCTCGACGCGGCGCATGTTCGGCGTCGTATGGCCACGGGAATCGTGCAGCCGTCTATGCAGCAGCGTCCTTTCGTGACGTCCGACCTGGACGTGTTCGGTGTGACGCATCAGGGTCATGTCCGGAAGACGAACGCCGATCACTTTCTGGTCGGCACATTCCACCGGTCGCTCCGTGTGCACAACACCAGCATCGGTGATGAGCTGGGACCGCGCGAGACCGAGTCCCGCGGATTGATCGCCCTCGTCGCCGACGGCGTCGGCAGCTTGGGGAACGCGGCGGAAGGCAGCGCGAAAGCGCTCGCGTCGGTCACACAGCATTTGCTGCACGCCAGCGAGATCTGCTCCACGATGGCCGTGTCGCAAGAGCAGTTCGCCATCGAGCAGCTCAAGCAGTCGTTCGCGCTCGCGCATCAAGCGCTGCGCGACCGGGCGGAAGAAACCGGCAAACCCGCGAGCGCAACGACGCTCACCATGTACGCCGCGTTCTGGCCACGCGCGTTCGTCATCCACGTCGGCGACAGTCGTATCTACCAAATGCGCGGATCGGAGTTCAGGCGCATGACCACTGATCAGACGGTCGCGCAGATGATGGTGGAGGCGGGCGCGATGACGCCCGAACTCGCCGAGCGATCCCAACTCAAGCACGTACTGTGGAGCGCCGTTGGAAGTCAGGAGGCGGTTCCCGAGGTGATCGTCGCGGACTGTGATGTGCGCGATCGCATTCTCCTGTGCTCCGATGGCTTGACGAAACACGTAAGCGACGAAGAGATCCGTGACTACCTCGGCCGCGATCTCTCTTCCGAGGAGACGTGCCGCGTGCTGCTCGACCTCGCGCTCGCGCGCGGCGGCTCAGACAACGTCACCGTGGTGATGGGGCAAATCCGAAAGCTGTAACGGTCCGCGGCGTCGCGTTCCGTCAGCTGACCGCGCGCGCCTCGACGTCGCGAAGCCGCTGATTCACGTCGGAAAGGTCGCGACGGGCGCTCAGGTGGGAAAAGAGCTCGTGCGCGCGGGTCAGCTCCGTGACGGTCTCCTGGTAACGGCCGGCGCTATCGTGCAGGACGCCCAGCTCGCGCAGCGTTTCCGCGATCAACAGCGTGTCTTCCCGTTGCTCGGCGAGTCGCAGCGAGCGCGTGAAACATTCTTCCGCGCGCTCCGGGGCGCCGGTCTCGCGATAGGCAACGCCGAGGTGCTTGTACGCTTCCGCGACCCAGCTTCCCTCGCACTTCTCACCGCACAGTCCCAGCGCCAGCACGCGACGCGATAGTCGCTTGGCTTTCCGGAATCGCCGGCGGTTCACGTACATGTCGGCGCGATTGGCCTCCGTGCGCAGCTGCCCCGCGAGGTCACCACACGCGGACGCCTCGCGCAACGCGGCCGCGTAGTACCGTTCGGCGTCGCGCCACTCGCCCAGATCGGTGTGCAGCATGCCGAGGTTGTTCAGCAGCGGACCGACCGGACGCCGCATGCCCAGCGTGCGATAAGCGGCGAGACTCGCTTCGTACCGCAGCTTCGCCTCGGCGTAATCGCCGCGGATGTTCGCGATGGTGCCGAGATTCTGATCCAACATGGCGACGAGCGACACTTCGCGATCCTGCCACGCGATCGTGCGCGCCCATCGGTACAGCTCCTCAGCATCGGCGATATTGCCGCGCTGCTGGGCGACGATGCCCTCGAGGTTGATCGCATGCGCGATTCCAGCCTGGTCGTCGCAGATCGCGGCGACGGTTCGCGCCAGTTGCAGCGCATCGAGCGCGCCCTCCATGTCCGCCTCCTCGATCAGGCAGCGCGCCACGCGCCGGACGAGGCGCGCGACGAGGCGCGGATCGCCGTCCGGCAACAACTCGCGAAGCGCCTGCTCGTGCTGCTCGCGCGCGATGCGCCAATGCCCGAGCGACTCGCTCTCCTCCGCGTCCCGCAGGAGCGCGGCGACGAAAGGCACCACCGGACGATTCGGCGTCAGGGTCATTGCAGCGAGTCCAGGCGGGTGCTGATGTCGGATGCGTCGACCTTGGCGCCCAGATTGAGGAAGCCGGTGCGCGCCATCTGCCACGCGTCCTTTGCTTTCGCGCGATCACCGCGCGCGACGCAGACTTTCCCCAAGTCACGAAGAATCTCCGCGGACAGCAGCGCGTCCTCGCATTGATCCGCCAGCGACATCGCGAGCGTCAACGTCGCTTGCGCGCCGTCGCAGTTCCCGCGCCGCCGCTCGATCGTGCCACGGCAACGCAGCGCCTCGGCGGCATTGAGGTAGTCGCCGCGCGACGCGGCGATGCGATATGCCTGGGAGCAGCTGGCCTCCGCTTCGTCGAGACGGTCCTGCTTCAGCCGGAGGTGGGCCCGATTCAGCTCGATCATGCCCTCCATCCGCTTGTCGTTGCGTCGCACGGCCAGGTCCAGGCCGCGCGCGTAGGCCTGCTCGGACGCCGCGTCTTGGCCGCGGGCGTCGTGCAGCATCCCGAGATTGTTGAGGACCCACGTCATCGCCTGCTGGTTCTTCGCGATGTCGAACGCCCGGAGCGCCTCCTCGTATCGAGCGAGCGCTTCACGGAGATCTCCGCGTATCTGCGCGATGACGCCGCGGTTCTGCCCAATCATGCCAAGCAGCTGATGGTCCTGCAGCCGGTTGCCGAGCGTGGCGGCGCGATCGTATAGCACCTCGGCGCTCTGAAAGTCGCCGCGCCGTTGCGCCACGATCGCGAGACAGTTGAGCGCGTGGGCTTCCGCGCTCTTCGCGCCCGTGGCACGCGCGACCTCGATGCTCCGCTGATAGAGGTCAGACGCCTCCTGCGTCTCGCCCCGGTCGCGCCGCGCCGTGCCTTTCCAGCGCAACGCGTCGGCGAGCAACGCGTCCTGGGGACCGGACTCGAGAAGGTGGATCGCCTCGTCGAAGAGCTGGTCGGCCAAATCGCACTGACCGCACGTTTCTGCCGCGCGCGCCTGTTCCGTCAGACGGCGAGCTTGCTGCATCCGATCGTCCGGCAAGTCGTGTGACGTCTCGGTCACGTTCGCTACCGGGTCAGGGGTCGAGAATGGGCAGGTTGGGCAAATCCACCGATATCCGGAGGATTCCCGAGGCTAGCGCGAAGCCCGAGAAGTGGTTCGTGAAAAAGTAGACGTACGTGCCGCCTCCTCGGTCTTCGAATGCGGCTGGGAAAGTCTCGGAGAATGTGGCCGATCCAAGCGCATCGACGTCGGATGGGCCACGAAGCAGGTAGCCGCCGTGGATGTCCGGAAGGATTTCGCCCTTCTTCTTTCCGTACGTCGTGAGGCTGGAAAGTTGAGCGATCGCGATCGGCAGATTGAACTGCGTGCCGTGTGGCTCGAACGAGTACACAACGTCCTTGCCGCCATTGGCCGTCGCGGTGACGACCAGATTTCGAGAGACCGCGCCTTTCGGGAAAACGACCAGCAACCCGGCGTCGGGAATGCTGAGTGTCCCGCCGGCAGGTGTCACCGTGGTACTCGCCACGATGTCGGTTGCCAGGGCCTTGGAACGCTTGAGGACCTTTGCCTTAGACTCGGCGCGGACGGCCGAGGCAGGCGTATCGAGTCGAATCAACATCGGCTCGAGCGGCCCAGTCCGCTCGCCGCATGCGCTCATCGCAAGAACGGCAATAGCAGTGTATGCGGTGCACCTTAGCAAAGCGTGACCCGACATCGCCTTTCTCCTGTCGTGTAGAATCGGTTTTTTGAAGATCGCTGCCTAACTGCATCCGATGTGCCGGAGTCATCTGATCGGGTCGAGTTTCGGGGGCCTTTTGCCATGGCGTACGGCGGTGAGGACGGGGACGTACTCTAGCTCGCGCCCGTCGCTGGCCTGACGCAACATCAACCCCCCGCGACTCATGTCGCCGCGACCAACGAAGGCCCGCGGAAACACAAGCCGCTCGCCAAAGACCTGAGTGAGCGGTCCGACGTACTTGTTCGTCGCGATGCTGCCCAGGAGGACGACGACGGCATCCTTCGGGGCCTCGCGGGCGAGCTGTTGGGCGTCGCGCGATAGTGGCCCCGCGAACTCTTCGCCCGCCGAGCTGAGATCGACGCAGGCAAAATCGGCCAGATCCGGTGGACGCACGCGATACTCGGGTGTGAGCAGTCCCCGATTCGTCGTGATGATCCGGATAGGCGCGAGCGACGGATCCGAGCTCGCGAATGCGCGGGCGTACGTCAGCTTCCCACGAAAGTACAGTCCACTGAGAAACGCGAACGTGTCGCCGAGCGACGCGCCCTCGAGTTGGCGCAGCTGAACGGCGAGTGGAAACTCCGCGGCGGGATTCAGCAGCGCTTTCGCGCGTCGGCCATCACAACGGGCGGGAGAGAGAAGAAACAGGCGCGATGGCACTCAACAAATTTGGCCCGACCGGCCAGCGCATGGCAGTCTCGGGGCAACGCTCGGCGTGCGGGGACCGTCACTTGCGATACTCGCGCGCGTGCAGCTGCGAACTAAACCCGCTCGGCGTGGCGTGCTCGCGCTCGCTTTCACCGGCCTCCTAATTTACGCGTGCAGCGGGTCACCGACGAGCGCCGAGAAAGCTGCCGAAGTCAGCGCAACGGTGGCTCAGGTCGCGGCGGCAGTGACCGGGCAGGACGCGCCGGTCGCCGACGAAGTGGAGGCGGGGCGCTTCCTCGGCTTCGACACGCACACGTACCCTGGTGACACTCAGATGCGGGCGTGGAAGAACGCGCCGAACGCGCCATATCACTGGGTAGGCTTTTACTTGCCGTCGGCGCCCTGTCACGACGATAGGTCCTGGCACGGCAAGCGAAAGACACTCACCGACATGGGTTGGGGGCTCGCAATCGTCTACGTCGGACAGCAGACATGGAATCGCAAGCCGCGGAATCTCACCCCGGCGCAGATGGCCAAGCAGAAGCGGCGCGGGGAAACGTGCAGCGCGGATTTTCTCAGTGCCGATCGCGGCGTCCAGGAGGCGCTCGACGCGATCGGAAAGGCCCAGGCTGAAGGCTTTTCCAAAGGCAGCGTGATCTTTCTCGATATCGAGCGCACGGAGCGAATGCCGGCTCGCATGCGGGACTACTACAAATCGTGGGTCGCAACGGTGCTGACGGATGACCGGTATCGTCCTGGAGTCTACGTCCACTCCCACAATGCGCAGACGGTTTATGATGACGTGAAGGCGCTGTTCACGGCCGCTGGGATCGATGAAGAGCCGCGCTTCTGGATCGCGAGCGCTCGCGATTTCTCCTCCGACAAAGCGGCGACGGAAGTCGGACACGACTTCGCGGGAATGTGGCAGGGTGTGATCGACGTGGTTCGGCGAGTCGCGAACATCGCGCTGCCGATCGACATCAATGTGTCGAACTGGCCGAGTCCGTCAGACGTAACGGACTAGCCGCGGTCACAAGTCAGTTGTCACCACTCGTGACTCGTGGTGATGCGTGACTCGTGCTCGAAGAGTTACAGGCCCGCTTTATACTGCGCCTTGAGTTGATCCCGGTACTTGTCGCTCGCGTATATCGCGACTTCCACACGACGATTCTTCTGGCGTCCGCTCTCCTCGTCGTTGGAGGCGACCGGCTCCGTCTCTCCGCGCCCCACCGTCTGCAAGCGCACAGCGCTCACACCCTGACTGGCCAGGTACAATGCGGTGGACCGCGCCCGTTTTTCCGATAGCGTGTAGTTGTAGCTGTCGCTCCCGACTGCGTCCGTGTGTCCGACGATCAGGAGGCTCGAGTTCGGATACTTGTCGAGGCTCGACGCGAGATTCTTGAGGTTCGCCGCGGCCTCCGCTTTGACGCGGTCCGAGTCGAAGTCGAAGAGCAGTCCTGACTGGAACGTCACCTGGATGCCCTCGCCAACGCGCTCGACGATCGCGCCCGGGATGTTCTGCTCCAACTCTTTCGCCTGTTGGTCCATCTGATGGCCGATCACGGCGCCGACCGTTCCACCGACTGCCGCACCGATGATCGCCCCCTTCGCGGTCGAGCCATTCGCTCGGCCCACAGCAGCACCGGCGGCGCCACCGACGGTCGCGCCGATCACGGCGCCCTTCTGCTTGTTCGAGAGAGATGCGCAGCCGCTGACGACCAGCGACGTGAGCGCGAGCGCGGCCACGCTGCGCGAGAGATGTGCGAGCTGCATGTACAGCCTCCTTTGGAGGTTCGTACACATGGCCGCACACTGGGTGCCATATGTGGGAAGCGGGAAGCGGGAAGCGGGAAGCGAACACAGCGTTGGCGTCGCTTCCCGCTACGCGCTTCCCGCTTCCCGCTAGAAGAGTCCGACCACTTCTCCCGTCGTCAGTTTCCCGATCCGCTCAGCCGCTGGCTCCTTCGGTAGACCGGGCATCGTCATGATCTCGCCGGCGCGCGCGACGACGAAGCCCGCGCCCGCGGCCGGCCACACGTCGTTGATCGTGATGTGAAAACCGGATGGCCGGCCGAGGATTGTCGGATCGTCGGTGAGCGAGTACTGGGTCTTGGCGATGCACACCGGTGTCTGCCCCAATCCCACCGACTCGAGGTACTCGATGGCGCGCGTCGCTTCCGGCGCGTACTCGACTCCCTCACCGCCGTACACTTTTCGCACGATCGTCTCGATCTTCTCCTTGATCGGACGCTCGGCCGGATACAGCGGCCGGTACTCCGCGCCCTTTTTTTCGAGCAACGAGAGCAACGCACGTGCGAGCGTCTCGCCACCCACGCCCCCGCGCGACCACACTTCCGTAAGAGCGACGGGCGCACCGAGTCGCTCGACGAAGTCCATCACCATCTTGAGCTCGCGATCGGTATCCGCCGAGACTCTGTTGATCGCGACGACCACGGGTACGCCGAACTGGCGCACGTTCTCGATGTGCTTCTCGAGGTTCGGAAGCCCGCGCTGGAGCGCGGCGAGATCTTCGCTCGTGAGCAGCTTCTTGTTCGCCCCGCCCTGCATCTTGAGCGAGCGGACCGTCGCGACGAGAACGGCCGCCTCAGGATTCAGGCCGCCAAAGCGGCACTTGATGTCGAAGAACTTCTCGGCGCCGAGGTCCGAGCCGAATCCCGCTTCCGTGACGACGAGATCCGCGAGCGCCAGCGCCGAACGCGTCGCGAGGAAGGAGTTGCAACCGTGCGCGATGTTCCCGAAGGGTCCGGCGTGCACGAACGCGGGTCCCCCTTCCAGCGTTTGCACGAGATTCGGACGGATTGCGTCCGCCAGCAGCAGCGCCATGGCGCCGGCCGCCTTCAGCTCTCCCGCTCGCACCGGCGTGCGCGACACTCCGTACGTCGCGCCCACGATGATCCGCGCGAGGCGGTCCTCGAGATCCTGGTAGTCCCGCGCGAGGGCGACGATCGCCATGATCTCGCTCGCCGGCACGATCACGAACTTTTCCTCGCGCGCGACGCCGTTCTTTGCGCCGCCCAATCCCACGACGATTTCCCGTAGCGCGCGGTCGTTCATGTCGATCGCCCGGTGCCACGAAATGCGGCGCGGATCGATGTTGAGCGCGTTGCCCCACTGGAGGTGATTGTCGAGCATCGCGGACAGCAGCGCATGGGCGCTGGAGATCGCGTGAAAGTCCCCGGTGAAGTGGAGGTTGATGTCCTGCATCGGCAGGAGCTGTGAGTAGCCGCCGCCCGCGGCGCCGCCCTTCACACCGAATACCGGTCCCAGGCTCGGCTCGCGCATGCAGAGCACGGCCTTCGTGCCGAGGCGTCGCAGCGCTTGTGTCAGGCCGACGGTCACGGTGCTCTTGCCTTCACCCGCCGGCGTTGGATTCACCGCGGTGACGAGCACGAGGCGTCCGCGCACCGGACGCTGCGCGATCTCGAGCGGGATCTTCGCTTTGTACTTGCCGTACATGTCGAGATCGTCGGGGCCCAGCCCGAGCTCCGCGGCGATCTCCGTGATGGGAGCCAGGCGCGCGGCTTGGGCGATCTCGATGTCGGAAGGAATCGAAGAGACTTCCATAGGGTGTTAAATGCGGAAATGGGAAATGGGAAATCGGAAATGGGTCCGGGCTAGGATCTCTGGGCGTGGCCCATTTCCCCCGCCCGCTTCGCGGGCACCCGCCCATTCCCCATTTCCGCCGTCACTCGGCAATCCGCTCTCCGTGGCAATAGACGTTGGCTGTTCGTCCGCGCAACAGTCCCACGAGCGTGATCCCCGCTTCGTCCGCGAGCTGCACGGCGAGCGCGGTCGGACGGGAGACGGCGGCGAGTAGCGGAACGTTGGCAACGGCGGCCTTCTGCACCAGCTCATAGCTCGCGCGGCTCGTCACCACCAGGAATCCGTCGCCGGCGTCGGTCTCCGCGCGCGCGAGCGCGCCGAGGACCTTGTCGAGCGCGTTGTGACGACCGACGTCCTCGCGTACGATGCGCAGGGTTCCGTCGGACGTCGCCCATGCGGCCGCGTGAATAGCGTTCGTCTCGTTGTTGAGCGGCTGTTTGCCACCGAGTGATTCGCTCGCGCGCCACAGGGCATCGCGCGACAGAACCATCGTCGAGCGAACGAGGCGCAGCTCACGCATGGCTTCGTCGATGACTTCGACGCCACACAGTCCGCAGCCGGTGCGTCCCACGATCGCCCGTCCGCGCTCGGTCAGCTTCTCGGCCGCGTCGGCCGGCACCTCGATATGCAGCTCGATGCCGCGGCTGTATTTCACGACGTCCATGCGTTTGATGTCGCTCGCGGCGGCGACCTGCTCGGTCACGGTGAAACCGACACCGAAGTCTTCGAGATCCGCCGGTGTGCACATCATCACGACGTGCGGACGTCCGTTGTACACGAGCGCGACGGGCACCTCGGCAGCGAGCGGCGCCTCATGTTCTTCGCTCGCGTGCTTGTCCAACCGCGCGAACCGATGCGCGACCACGGGCGCAGAGTACCCAAGGGAAGGGAGGAGTCCTGCGTCCCCGTCAGCCTTCCCCATTCCCCTCACCGTTTCCCGCTGTTGTAGTTGACCCCTTCCCCTGTCCCTCTTCGCCATTCCCCGCAGTCCCATGCACAAACCGCCATCCAAACCTTCCCTTGATACAGAGATTGCCGAGCGTGATCGGATTCTCGAGCGGGGAAGTGGCTTTCATGATCTCTTCGTCCTGCACGTGGAGCGTCAACGTGCAGCCCACGCCGCAGTACGGACAGATCGTGTCGACGATCGTTTGTTCCTCTTCCTTCCATTCACCGGCCGCGCGCGCGTCGAACTCGCGCTTCGACATCAACGCGCCGGTCGGACAGACCGCGATGCAGTTGCCGCAATACACGCACGCGGATTCCGGGAGCGGCACGGCGAGCTCGGTGGAGATCCGCGCGTCGAATCCGCGGCCGGCGACGGCGATCGCGAACGTGTTCTGATGATCCGGCCCGCACGCTTCGACGCATTTGTAGCAGAGAATGCATTTTCCATAGTCGCGCACGTAGAGATCGTTGTCGACTTTCGTTGGCTGCGCGACCGTCGCGGCGTACTTGGGATTCGGGGGCGCGTGGTGTCCGGGGACCAGCGCATCGCGCTCGCCTGGCGCGGCGGGCGGTGCCGGGGGACCAAACCGCCCCGGCTTCGCATCGTACTCGGTCATCCAACCGGCGACTTCGGGCGTGGTCGAGAGATCCACGGACGATCCCAGCATCTCGAGCACCAGTTTGCGGCTGAGATCCACTCGCGGACTGCGCGTCTTCACCACCATCCCCGCCTCGACCTGTCGCGAGCACGCCGGCACGAGCACGCGCGCTCCCTCGAGCTCGACGACGCAGATGCGGCAGACGTTGACCGGATGGAGCGTCTCGAGAAAACAGAGCGTCGGGATACCGACGCCGATCGTGCCGCATGCGCCCAGGATTGTCGTGCCTTCGGAGACGCGCACCATCTGGCCGTCGATGGTGAGCTCCACCTCCGGCCGCGGCGCACGACGGCGATCGATCCGGATGAGCGAGTCGCCCCTCGGCAGGATCGCCGTCATCGCGCGCCTCCGCTGTAAATGCCGAGGCGATGGATGGCGCTTTCGACCGCGCTGTAGGCGGTCTGCCCCAATCCGCAGATCGACGCGTCTTTCATCGCCGCTCCCACTTCGTCCAACAGCGCGACTTCGCGCTTCATCCCGCCGAGCATCTTCTTGGAGTTGATGCGATGCAGCGCCTCCTCTTGCCGTACCGTGCCCACACGACACGGCACGCATTGGCCGCACGACTCGTCCCGGAAGAACGCTGCGATCCTCACGAGGATGTCCCGCAGATCGACGGAATCATCGAAGACCATAAACACGCCGGAGCCGAGCGTCGCCTTGGCCGCGCGCGTCCCTTCGAAAGTGAGCGGCATGTCGAGCTCGTCGGGACGAATGAAGACGCCGGCCGCGCCGCCGAGAAGCACTGTCTGAAGTTTCTTGCCGCGCGGCAGGCCGCCGGCCAGCTCGAGGAGTTCCTTTGCGGTCGTGCCGAACGCCAGCTCGTAGAGCCCCGGGCGCTGCACGCAGCCGCTCACGCAGAAGAGCCGCGTTCCCGTGGACTGATCCGTGCCGATCTTCGCGAACTTTTCGCCGCTCTCCAATAGGATGTGCGGCACGTTCATGAGTGTTTCGACGTTGTTCACGACCGTGGGTTTTCCGAACAGCCCCGCTTGGACGGGGAAGGGCGGCTTGTTCCGCGGCTCGCCGCGCAGCCCTTCTATAGAATTGAAGAGCGCCGTCTCCTCGCCACAGATGTACGCGCCGGCGCCGCGTCGGATCTCGATGTCGAAGCGCACGCTCCGGCCCATCACGCTCCCGCCAAGCAGTCCGGCCTTTCGCGCCTCCGCGATCGCGTTCTCCATCCGCTCGAACGCAAGAGGATATTCGCCGCGCACGTACAGGTATCCAAGTTCGCAACCGGTGGCGAAGCCTGCGATCGTCATCGACTCCACGAGCGCGAAAGGATCGCTTTCCATGAGAATGCGATCCTTGAACGTGCCGGGCTCGGACTCGTCTGCGTTGCAGACGAGGTAGTGCGGTCGCGCAGGCTGCTTCGCGACCGCGTCCCACTTTCGGCCCGTCGGGAATGCAGCTCCACCACGGCCGAGCAGCTTCGACCTCGTGACCTCGGCGATGACGGCCTCTGCGCCGATCTCCAGCGCGCGCGCGAGCGCGGCGTATCCCTTCGCGGCCCGATAGTCTTCGAGGCTCGTTGGGTCGACCTCGTTGATGCGCTTGGTCAGCAGTGTGTACTCGCCCGCACGCTTCGCGCGCGGGTGCGCGGCTTCGCCGCTGTTCTCGGCGCCGCTGAGAACACTTTCCAGACGCTCAACGGTCGCGCTCCCGATCGGCTCCTCTCGCGGCGATGCACCGAACTCCTGCAGCAACGCAGCGGGAGCCTGATCGCACAGGCCCAAGCACGGCGAACGCACCCAAGCGAAATCGCCAACGTGAATTGGGCCACCATTCGTCGGCGGATGGTGCGGAGGGCCAATGGTCTTTTCGATGCGCCCGATCAGCTCCTCTGCACCGCCGCACTTACACGCGATGTCGTCGCAGACGTGCAGGATTCGTTTGGGGCGCGGCGCCGTCGAAAAGAGCGCGTAAAACGTCGCGACTCCCCACGCGTCGGCCGGAGGAACGGTGAGACGCGTGCACACATAGTTCAGCGCGCCCTCGCTGATCCAGCCGACGCGCGATTGCACCGCACGGAGCGCCGGTAGTAGCAGATGCCGCTGCGCGCGTGCGTCGTGTCCCCCGAACGCGACGTGCGTGTCTCGTACCGGATCGCGCACGCCACCATCCCAACCAGATGTCGGTGCGCCGAGGAGCGCATCGACCGCGTCACGCTCCTCGGCCGTCGGTTCCGCGTCCAGTAGATGCAGATCCATCAGCCGCCACCGGCGCGAAGCGCCGCCGAGTACGGTCCGGCGACGGCTTCGCGCTCGCCGGGGAGAACGCCCTCCACTCGCACGGCACACGCCTTGAATTCCGCCGTTCCAGACTTCGGATCGAACGCGTCGATCGTGAGGAAGTTCGTCGGAACCTGATCGGGGAAGTGCAACGTCATGAAGACGAGACCGGGTTTGAGCGCGAAGTCGATCCGGGCCGGCGCTTCGAGACTCCCGCGCCGCGACGTCACACGCACCATCTCGCCGTCGGCAATCCCCATCCGGCCGGCGTCCTCGGGCGCGATGTCGACGCTCTCGCCGCGGTGCAACGGTGATGCGTATCCGCTACTCTGCACGCCCGTATTGAAGCTCTCGAGTCGCCGTCCGGTCGTGAGCACGAATGGAAATTCTTCGTCCGGCTGCTCCACCGGCGGCTCGTGCTCGACGACGTTGAACGGCGCCAGCTTCCCCTCGGGCGGATTGCTCCACAGGCGAGCGTGGAGGAATTGCTGGCCCGGATGCACTTCGTCATAGCAGGGCCATTGCAAACCGGAGCACGCGTCGAGACGCGCGTACGTCATCCCGGCGAATATCGGCGCGAGTGAACGCATCTCGTTCCATGCGTCTTCCGCCGTCGGGTTCCCGAAATCGTGGCCAAGTCGTTTGGCAATCTCCGAGATGATCCAGAGATCGTCGCGCGCGTCGCCCGGCGGCTCGATTGCTTTGCGCACCCGTTGCACGCGCCGCTCGCTATTCGTCACGGTTCCCTCGGCTTCGCACCAGCTCGCGGACGCCGGGAACACGACGTGCGCCATCTCGGCCGTCTTCGTAAGAAAGATGTCCTGGACGACAAAGTGATCGAGCGCGCCCAAGAGTCGCTCGATGCGGTGCAGATCGGCGTCCGACTGCGCCGGATTCTCGCCGATCACGTATAAGGAAGTGAGCTGGGCCCGATCCATTGCCAGGAACATCTGCGTGAGATTCCACCCGGGCCGCGGTTGGATCTTCGTGTTCCAGGCGCGCTCGAACTTGGCGCGTACCTCGTCGTCGACCATGTCCTGAAATCCGGCGAGGCGATTCGGGATCGCGCCCATGTCGCCGCCGCCCTGCACGTTGTTTTGGCCGCGCAGTGGATTGAGCCCGCATCCGTATCGACCGACCTTGCCCGTCAACAGCGCGAGGTTGATCAGCGCGAAGACGTTGTCGACGGCGTTGTGGTGTTCCGTGATGCCGAGCGTCCAGCAGATCATCCCGCGGTCGGCGCGCGCGTACGTGAGAGCCGCCTCGCGGATCACGTCACCCGGAATCCCTGTTTCCTGCTCTGCGTACCCAAGTGTGTACTTCTCGACGCAGGCGCGGTACGCATCGAAGTCCGTCGTCGCGCGCTTGATGAAGTCGCCGGCGGCGAGCCCTTCGTGAATGATCACGCGCGCCATTGCGTTCGCGAGCGCAATGTCGCTGCCGACGCGCAAGCCGAGCCACACGTCCGCCCACGCCGCCGTGCTGGTGCGTCGCGGATCCACGACGTACAAGCGCGCGCCGTTCCGCACGCCCTTCAGGACGTGATGAAAGAAGATCGGATGCGCATCGCGCGCGTTCGATCCCCAGAGGAAGATGACGTCAGTCTCTTCCACCTCCTGATAGGAGCTCGTTCCGCCACCCGCACCGAAGACCGTCGCCAGACCGACGACGCTAGGTGCGTGTCACGTGCGGTTGCAGCTATCGATGTTGTTGTTGCCGAACGCTACCCGGGCCAGCTTCCCCGCCAGGAAGTTCACCTCGTTCGTCGCCTTCGAGCAGCTGAAGATTCCGAGCGAGTTCGCGCCACGCGCGGCGAGATTCCGGCGAAATCCCTCGGCCGCCACATCGAGTGCTTCGTCCCACGTGGCTTTGCGAAGTGTTCCGTTCTCGCGCACGAGCGGGTGAGTCAGGCGAGGATATGACCCGGGTACGGTCTTCTCTTTCGGCATATCGCCGATCTCCTTGTTACTAATGACGATAGACGCGAGAGACGCTGTCTTGCAATAGTACTCGGCCCTGGCGTCAACGGCGTGCCGAGTACAGTTCTCTCATGACAGACGATCCAGAGATTCGCCGCGCGCGTGCCCTGGCCCGCGTCCTCGACTCCGCGATTGGAGTTCCCGGCACCAACATCCGCATCGGCCTGGACCCGATTCTCGGGCTCGTTCCCGGCGCTGGAGACATCGCGAGCGCCATGCTCTCCGCGTACATCGTCCTGATCGCGGCTAACAAAGGCACGCCGCGTCCGGTGATCTGGCGAATGGTCGGCAACATCGCGGTCGATACCGCACTCGGCTCGCTGCCGATCCTCGGCGATCTTTTCGACGTCGCCTATAAGTCAAACATTCGCAACGTCGAGCTGCTCGAGCGTTACTCCAGCGAGCCCGCGACGGTGACGAAGCGCAGCCGTTGGCTCGCTGCGCTCGTCATCGCGATTCTCGCTCTGGCGCTGATCGGCATTGCCACCGTCGGAGTCCTAGGTGCCCGTCTCCTCTGGCGGGCGCTGACGACCTAGCGACGCCGCGCTTTCTTCGCGGCCTTCTTTTTCGCCCTTGCCTTGGGACGCGCCTTGGCTTTTGGACGCGCTTTGGCTTTTGGTTTCGACTTCTTTCTTTCTTTCGCCTTTACCTTGGGCTTCTTTTTCGCCGCGGATTTTGCCACTCGAGTTGCGGTCGCCGAACTGCTCGACGGACCCTGATGCAGCGCGAAGCGAGCGCCTTGCGGATCGGCGAGAATGGCGATCTTGCCACCGCCTGGAATGTCCATCGGCCCGCGTCCGAGTAGCCCGCCGGCACGCGTCGCTGCGTCTACGGTCTTCTGAATGTCTTTCACGTAGATGTACGGCAGCCAGTTGGGTGGCATGTTCGGCATCCCGGCGGCTTCGCGGTTGTAGATGCCGCCATACATCTTGCCCTTCTGTCCGTACATCACGTACATGTTGCCGCCGCCCATATCCATTTCTTCGCCGACCTTCTCCCAACCAAAGAGCTGGCGGTAGAAATCGAACGCCTTCCGGTAGTCCGTCGTCATCAGCTCGTTCCAGGAGAAGCGTCCGACACTCGGGTTTCCGTCGAATCCCGGCGTGGGTCCGTTCGGCTGGTAGATGGCGATCGTGGCGCCCTGCGGATCCTGGATGACCGCGTACCGTCCCATGTCGGGAATTGGGTCGGGACCATGAACGACCTTTCCGCCCAGCGACGTCACCTTTCGTACAGACTCGTCGATGTTGTTCACGTGAACCGATGGGAGCCAAGCCGGCTTGGTGCCCATGGCCGCTTGCTCGTTCGTGATCTTGGCGACGCCGCCGATCGGTTCGCCATCCACCGTCCACATCGTGTAAGGATTGTCCGGCGCGCTCTGATCGAACCTCTGTGTCTTCCAACCCGCGACCTGTGGGTAGTACCGCTGCGCCGCAGCCGGGTCGGACGTCATCAAGTCGTACCAAACGAACTGACCGTGCATGTGAGGAATGGAAAAAGTGATTGAGAAAGCGCAGGCCTAACGACGCCTGGCTTTTCGCGTGGCCTTCTTCGGTCTCGCTTTCGCACGCGCTTTGGCCTTCGGCTTGGACTTCTTTCTCGCCGCGGCCTTCGTTCTCGCTTTCGTCTTTGCTTTCGTCTTTGCGTTCGCGCTCGACTTCTTTTTAGGCTGCGCCTTCCGGGCCGCTGCGGCCTTGGCTTTCGTCTGATGCACCGCGAAGGGCGCGCCCTGAGGATCGGTGAACACCGCGACCCAATCTCCTCCGGGCACTTGCATCGGCCCCACGCGCAGCTGGCCGCCGTTTTGCTTCGCGGCCTCCACTGATTTGTTGACGTCCTTTACGTTGGCGTAGAAGAGCCAGTTCGGCGGAACGTTCGCCCGCTCAGGTTCTCTGTTGTAGATCCCGCCGTACATCTTGCCATTCTTTCCGTACATCAGGTATTTGCCGGCGGGACCCATGTCCATCTCTTGCTGGTTCTCCCACCCGAAGAGTTGGCGATAGAAATCGAAGGCCGCGCGGTAGTCCGTTGTCATCAGCTCGTGCCAGGAGAACTTTCCCAGCGACGGCGTTCCGTCCCATCCCGGTGACGGCGTCGCAGACTTGATGACGGCGAGCATCGCGCCCTGCGGATCCTGAATGATTGCGAAGCGTCCGACGTCGGGAATCTCTTCCTCATGAAGGACCCGGCCGCCAATTGACCTCACTTTCTCCGCGGTGCGTCCGATGTCGTCCACCGTCACATACGCGAGCCAGTGCGGTCGAATACCCTGCGCGGTTTGCTCGGGGCTGATCGGGTTCATTCCTCCGAACGGGACGCCACCGGCCGTCCACATCGTGTAGTCGGCTTTGTCCCATTCCTCGGTGGACCAACCGGTAACCGACGGATAGAACCTCTCGGCCACCGCGGAATCCGGCGTCATCAGATCGTACCAGGAGAATTGGCCGTGCATTTGAAACGGGGAAGGGGGGAAAGGGAAGAGGGAAACGGGTACTTGAAGAAACAGCGAATGGGCTACTTGAAGAAAGAGCGAATGGGCTACTTGAAGAAACAGCGAATGGGCCAAGAAAAAAACCGCGCCCGAAAGAGAGCGCGGTTTGGTCGATTCGTCCAGCGGTGAATGCCTACAGACGCGTCTCCGTGTCGTCCGAGCTGCGCCGGCGCACAACGGTCTCATCCACGATCGGTCGCTGCTCGACCACCCGCTCGCCTGATTTGTCGGCGTAACGCACGTCGCGCCGCACCTTTGTGAGCTCGCGCGCCGAGAGACGGATGTTGTCGCCCGACAGCTCGTGCTCCTCGAGATCGCCGGAATCCGCGAGGACGACACGCTTTGTCCGGTCGATCTGGACCACGCGAATCGGCACGAATGCGTGGCGGTCGGTGCCAGCCAGGTCGACGTCGATCATCACGACTTCGCCGGCTTTGGGATCCACGAGAAGTTCGCGGACGGTTCCCAACACTCGACCGGAAAGGGTTTTGACCTCCCAGGACCTGATGTCCGGCTCCCCATCCATGACGTTCCAACCGCCCATCTTGCTGAATGGGATCAGCTTTTCGCGTTCACGCGCATAGGGTCCGATGCCTGCGGCATCCTGGCCGCGACGAGGTTCCTGTTTCGCCATTGCTGCTTCTCCTGCGTTATGCGGTACCGGGACCGGCGAAGAAATACCATGCCGCCGCCGCGACGATCACGGCCACTACGATGATCCAAACGACTGCGCGATTGCGACGCTGAGGTGCGACCTTGATCTCGGCCATCCACCCTCCGATCCGATGTGGTGCACGGAAGAGTAGCGCACTCATCGTGCCTGAAATCCATATTTGCTCCCGATGCGTCCGCTTCTTTTGGTCCTTCTCGCCTGGCCGCTTGCCGCGCAAGCACCGGTAGTCTCTCCGTTCCAGGCAGAGAAGGCTCGGGCGCTGTTGCGCGCCCAGCTGCCCTGTCTCGGCTGCCACGAGCTCGACGGCGAAGGAGGACGCGTCGGCCCTTCGCTTACCACGGTCGCCGAGCGACGGGACGCGGCATACATCCGCGCGATCATCGAGGATCCGGGGCGTGTCGTTCCGGGGGCCGCGATGCCGAAGGCGATGATACCCACGACAACGCGCGATCTCGTGATCCGGTATCTCTCCCGCAACGCACGCGCAGGAACCCCGCCGCCAGCGGTGGCCCAGGGGTCCATCCTCCTTTCTCCTTCCTCCATTCTCTACCAGCGATGGTGTTCGTCGTGCCACGGAAATAAAGGAGGCGGCGACGGACCCAACGCCAAGTATCTACCCGTGCCCCCTGCCATTCACAGCAATGCGTCGCGGATGAGCGTGCGGTCCGACGACGCGCTCTTCGACGCCATCGCCGGAGGGGGCGCAGTCATGGGGAAGAGCGCGCGCATGCCGGCGTTCGGCGCGACGCTCGCGCCCGCGGAGATTCGTTCGCTGGTCGCCTACATCCGGACGTTGTGCGCATGTCGCGGGCCCGCCTGGTCTACCGACGGGAGCAAGCCATGAGCTCGCGCCGGGTTCGCGCGGGCGTGATCGTGAGTCTCGTGCTCGTCGCGCTCGTCGCGTCGCTCGCGCTCTGGAAGTATTTCGCCGAGCCGATCGTTTTCCCGCTCCCGCGCGAAGTCGAGAACGCACCATCGGCGACGCAGGCCGACTTTGTCGGCGCGGAGCGTTGCGCCGCCTGCCACGCCGCCGAGTACGCGGTCTGGAAACGATCGACGCACGGCCGCGCCGGCGGAACGCCGACGCCGGACCTCGTCATCGCTCCATTCAATGAAAGGGAGATTCGCTTCGCCGACGCCCGGGTCATTCCGCGCGTGCGCGCGGGCGTGTACGAGTTCGTGGTGCAGCAACGTGACGAGGCGGCCATCACGCTGCGCGTCGACGGCGTCATCGGCGGCGGGCATATATATGGAGGCGGTACGCAGGGGTTCGTCACCCAACTTGACGACGGCACGGTGCGCTTTCTGCCCTTCGAATGGTCGCGTCAGGCGCGCCGTTGGTTCTGCAACACCAACTCGCGTGCAGGGAAGGGGTGGACGCCGATCACCCGCGAGATGCATCTCCGCGAGTGCGGTGACTGGCCGCCGCTTCGCGTGCTCGGCGACATTCCACGTTACACGAACTGTCAGAGCTGCCATGCGAGCCAGGCGTCGGTAGCGCTCGACACCACGACGCACCGATACGAGACGTACGTCAGGTCGCTCGCCATCAACTGCGAGTCGTGCCACGGACCCGCACGCCGCCACGTCGAGCTCGCGGAGCGCGGCGCACTGTCGCACAGCGCCGACCCCGGTTTTGGAACCCACTCGCTCGCGACACTCGACAAGGACGCGTCCTCGCGCGTGTGCTACCAGTGTCACACCGTCAAAGATCAGTTGCGTGAGGGTTTTCTCTCCGGCGATTCATTGCACAGCTACTACTCCACGAAGTTCCCGCTTCTCGGCGACCGGCCGTTGTTCCCGGACGGCCGGGTGCGCACCTTCGCGTATCAGGAGGGACAGCAATACAGCGATTGCTACCTGAATGGCGGCATGACCTGCGTCTCGTGCCACGATCCGCACACGCAGGGATACCGCACGGTCACCGGTGAGCCGCTCACCGGACGCTTCGACGACAGACAGTGCACGTCGTGTCATGCGAGCAAAGCCGATCAGCCCGCGGCACACACATACCACAAACCCCAAACCACAACCTGCACTTCCTGCCACATGCCGTCGCGCCAGGAACCGGCGACGCGCGCGGCGGACGCGCACTACGCGCGTAGTGCGATCGTTCCGTACGCGCGGTCGGACCACACGATTTCGATTCCGCGGCCCGCGCTCGACGCCTCGTTCGGTCTCGTGAGCGCATGCGCCGCCTGCCACACGACAACGTCCACGGCGGAGCAGGAACGTCAGATCCGCGCGTGGTGGGGCGAAGTGAAGCCGATCGCACCAGTGATCGCCGCGCAGCTCCGCCTCGGCGCGCCGGTATCCGACGCCACCGCCGCGGATCTGCTCCTCGGGACGCCTGAAGCGAACGACGCCCACGCATTCGCCCGTTTCGCCGGCGTGAGTCGCTTTCTCGAGACATATCTGCGGGCGGACGCGGGCGTCGATCCGCGCGTCCAGCGCCGGCTCGAGCAGCTCGCGCGTTCTCCCGACGACGATATCCGCGCCGCGGCGCTCGCGGCATTGCATCTCGCGAAGGGCGGAGACAAAGCCACGCGTCGCACGCTCGTGGACGCGCTGCGCACGGCCGGTGCGCGAGATCTGTCCGTTCGTTCGCGCTGGGCGCTGGCGCTCGGCTTCATGGGTGACCGGTACGCCGGCGACGGCAACCTTGTCGATGCCGTGACGGCGTACCAACGCGCGCTCGAGGTGCGCCCGACCAACGCGCGACTGCTCCTGAGCCTCGCCAATACGCAGCGTGATGGCGGCGATCTGAATACGGCGCTCGCATCATACCGACACAGCATCGCGCTCGATGCCGGCGCGCCGATCACGTGGGTGAATTTCGGAATCGCGCTCAGCGCCGCTGGCGACACGAGCGGCGCGATCTCGGCGCTCAATCGCGCCGCGACGCTCGATCCGTCGGAGCCGCTGGCCTGGTTCAATCTCGGCAATATTGCGTTCGTGCGCGGCGATCTCGCGGGCGCCGCGGACATGTACGGGAAGGCCGCCGCGCTCGATCCGAGCATCGCATTGGCGCACTTCCAGCTCGCGCGCGTCAATCTCTTGCGAAAGGACTATCGGGCCGCGCTTGCGAATCTCCGCCGCGGACTGGCCTTCGATTCGTCCGACGCGACCGCGCGTGACATGGCAAACCGCCTCGAACGGGTACTGCGGACTGGGACCAGTCGCCCCTGATGGCTATCGACTCGTCACTTTGACGTGACCAGCGGTTGACAAACCGTGGTTACAGCCATCAGATAGGGCCATCCAGCCGTCGTGCGCGACGACGGCATTGCGGCGATGCTGCCCGTTCCAACCCAGGCGGAGGCAAGATGCCAATATCAGTTCGCTGTAGAGTCGCATTCCTTCTGCTCGCGGTCATGCCATTCGCAGCCGTGCTCCGAGCGCAGGAAGCCGCAGGAGTCGGTACCATCGAAGGAACCGTACGAGTAGTGGGTACCGCCCGCCCAGTCGAAGGCGCGCAGGTGCATGTGGTCGGCGCCAACATTCAAGCCACGACCACCACCGACGGCTTCTATCGCCTCACCAACGTGCCGGCGCGCGCGGTCCAGTTGCGCATCCGGATGATCGGCTACGCGCCGGTCACGAAGAGCGCCACGGTGACTGCGGGTTCTACGCAGACCGTCGATTTCCTCCTCTCTGCCTCGGCAGTGCAGTTGGAGGCGGTCGTTACGACCGGCACCGCTGGTGCGACGGAAGTGAAGCGACTCGGTAATACCGTTGCCACGATCGAAGCGCCGAAGTTCGCGCCGATCCGGACGGCCTCGGAGATGCTACAGGGGCGCGAGCCTGGCGTTGTCGGGCTCTCCTCGAGCGGCCTGACCGGCGAGGCGATGAAGATCCGCATCCGCGGCAACGCGTCGCTGACGCAGTCCAATGAGCCGATCATCTTCGTCGACGGTCTCCGCATCAACTCGAGCGGCACGAGCAACGCGAATGCGACACTGTCCAACCTCGACGCCATCGATCCGAGCACGATCGAGCGGATGGAGATCCTCAAGGGCGCGGCCGCGGCCACGCTCTACGGCACGGAAGCGTCCAACGGGGTGATCCAGATCTTTACCAAGAAGGGGTCCGCAGGACCGCCGAAATGGGACATCACGGTCGCGCAGGATTTCTCCAACTACCCGACGAACCGGATCGACGACAATTGGGGAGTTCCGACGCGCGCTGGGCAGCTCGACACACTCAAGAAGCTGTGGGGCCGCAGCGATCTGGCGCTCTTCACTCCATTCAGCGAACCGCTGCAGCGAAAGTATTTCGAGACCGGCTCCGCGCAGACGATGAACGTCTCGGTCACCGGCGGATCGCAGAACCTCAACTACCTCGTCTCGGGCAATTATACGGGCGACAACGGGCCATGGGCCGCCGAGAAGCTCCAGGGACTGGCAAAGGACTTCGTACGTCGCTCCGGCGGCCGCACGACCGTCAACTTCTTCATGACCCCGAAGGTGCGACTTGGCGCGCAGGCGATGTACACGAACACCTACGCCAACCGGCCGCAGTACGGCAATAACATCTACTCGCCGGTCACCCTCCTCGAGTTCTCGAAGCCGGAAGATGGTACGTGTGCCAACTCCGACCCGACGCGCACCGATCCCGACTACGGGGTAGCAGCTCCGGGCGTCTGCAAGATCGCCGGGAATCCCACGGGCGCGCCCAACGCGTTCGGCACGCCGCGCGAGACGGCCAAGAAGCTGGCCGAAATCGGCTCCGACCGGTTCCTCTCGTCGGTGAATGTGGCCTACGCACCGATGCCGTCGCTCAACCTGACGGGTTTGGTCGGCGTCGACTACCTGAGCCAGACCTCAACCAACTTCCAGCCCTTCGGCTACAACATCGACGGCGTAATCGGCGACGACGTGCTCGGCGACAAGAGCATCGATGACACCAACAACCGCCAGATCACGCTCGACCTGAAGGGCGATTGGAACCGCGACTTCATGGGATCGTTCAATTCCGCCTTCCTGGTGGGCGTCCAGGGCTTCATCACGAAGGTGAAATACCCCGGCTCGTTCGGCTACGACTTCCCTGGACCGGGCATCTCCCGCACGGACGCCGCCGGCTTCCAGTTCGCGCATGACGGCATCCTCCAGACGGTGAATGGCGGGTACTTCGCTCAGGAGCAGGTCGCGTACAAGAACTTCCTGTACCTGACGCTTGGCTCGCGCTACGACTATTCGAGCGCGTTCGGAAAGACCGCAGCTGGCGTGCTGTATCCCAAGGCTTCCGTCTCTTTCGTGCCGTCGGACCTCGCGGGCTTCCACCTCCCGAGTGTCTCCTCGCTCCGCTTGCGCGCCGCGTGGGGTCAGTCGGGTCGCCAGCCCTCGGCCTTCGCCAAGTTCACCACCTTCGCGGCGCAGACGGGCCCCGCCGGCGCCGGTCTCCGTCCTGACAACCTCGGCAACCCCGATCTCAAGCCGGAAGTTGCAACCGAGGTCGAAGGCGGCGCCGAGATTGGCTTCCTGGGCGACCGCATTGGCGTCCAGGCGACGCTCTGGAAGCGTCGTGTCAACGACCTGCTTTTCGGCTTGCAGTACCCTCCCTCCGGAGGCTTCACCAACGCGCAGCTCACGAACGTCGGCGTGATGGACGCGCACGGCACCGAGATCGGCGTACGGGGTTTCGTCGTACAAACGCCGGGTGTATCCCTCGAGGCGTTCAGCAACATTGCGTTCCTCAAGCAGAAGGTCGTGTCGTTGGGCGGGGCTCCGCTGCTCAAGACCGGTGGCTCGTACGCCCGCATCCGCGGCTACATCAAGGAGGGCTACGCTCCCGGCGAGTTCTTCGGCGCCAAGCTGAAGCAGGTGCCGGCCGGCTCCCTGCCGTACGACATCAACAAGGACGGCACGCCGGACACCGAGGCGCAGATGCTCGCGTATCTCTCGGTGCCGCGCGATTACACCAACCTGTTCAACGGTTCCGTGATCATGACCGAGGCCGGGCTCAACTCCGATCTCGGCAAGCCGACACCCGATTACACCGGATCGTTCGGCGCGAACCTCGAATTCGCCAAGAACTGGCGCGTCAGTTCGCTGTTCGAGTACAAGGGGGGGCACTACACGTACTGGTGTCTCATCTGCGGATTCCGCAATGCATCGCCGCGTGGCACAAACACCGAGTTGTTCGCACGGACGCGGGCGACGCTGATGAATCCGGCCTCCACACCACAGCAGCGTCTCGACGCGGCGAAGGTGTGGGTGAATGATCTTGCCTCGCTCACTCCATATCAGGGGCTGAACGAAGTGTCGGACGGCGACTTCCTCCGCTTCCGCGAGCTGAGCATCACCTGGACGGCGCCACGAAGCGTGTCGAACCGAATAGGCGGACGGGATCTCTGGCTGACGATGACCGGCCGCAACCTCTTCCTGTGGACGAAGTACCAGGGCGTCGATCCGGAAGTGAGCTACGTCGGTGGCGGTGGTCAGTCCGGAGTCGACGAGAACTTCGTGGAGTCCATCGACGCGTTCGGCTTCCCGCTGCCGCGCCGCATCGGCCTTTCCGTCCGCGTCAGCTACTAACCGGAGACGACACCATGCGAAACACTAGCAGAACCCAAGTGCACGGCGTCGCTCGTCGGTTGACGCGGACGCTCGTGGTGGGAGTCGGCGCCGCCCTGCTCCTGGGCGCGTGCAGCTCCCTGCTCGACGTGGACAATCCCAACAACGTGACACCGAGCGCGCTCGATAATCCAGCCGCCGCCAGCGCTCTCGTGAGTGGGGCGATCAATCTCAACGCGAATGCCCTCTCGTCGATGTTGAATGCCTACAACATCATCTCCGACGAGTCGTTCCAGACGGGCTCACGCGACGACTACCGGTTGCTGGACACCGGCGGACTCGAGATCAACACCAACGAGTACCTGCAGGCATCGTATCTCGTCGCGATGCGGGCGCGCTGGATATCAGAGCAGACCATCCAGAAGGTCTCAAAATTCCGGGCCGATGGAGCGCTTGCCGACCCTCAGCTCCTGGCGAAAGCGTACCTGATGGGCGCGGTGATCTACGACGAGATGGGCAACATGTACGACGATGTGGCCATCTCGGACCGCACGGTATCCGGTCCGAATCTCGGCGAGGCGAACATGGTCCAGCTCTACGATTCCGCGCTCAAGTGGCTCGATGCGGGCGCGCTCATCGCCACGGGCGACAACCATGCGAACATCATTGGCATGCGGGCTCGGGTTCGCTTCGACAGGGCGGTCTGGTCGTTGCTGAATCCGCCGGGCACGACGCCGGCCAATCCGCTGGTCAACGTCGCGGCTGCGGTCACGGACGCGAACGCGGCAATCGGGGAGATGGCCGGAGACTACATCTTCGACCTGACCGTCGACAACACGAACTCCGGTGACGATGCGAGTGGCGGAGTCGGGTTCGAGATGAACTCTCGTGTCGAGCACACGCCGGATACGGCGGCATTCGTGACGATCGACCTGACCAACAAGAAGCCCAAGGCGATCATCGCGAAGGACCCGGTGACCGGGTCGGTAGATGCCGCGGCGGTAAAGATGATCGGACGTTTCATCTTTGCGACCGATATCAACCACCCGCCGATGGCGGTCGTCTCCAAGCGTGAGATGTATCTCATTCTTGCCGAGGCGGCGCTCGCAACGGGGAACAACGCAGCTTTCGATACGAACATCAATGCGTTGCGGGCCCTGGACGGCAAGCCGGCCTATACCGGCGCCGGTCCGACGCGACTGGCTCTGCTGCAGTGGGAGCGTCGCATCAATCTCGTCTTCCAGGGACGCAGACTGAACGACATGTACCGCTTTGGAATCAAGGATCCGCGCTGGGTGGCGACGTCGATCGCCGTGAAGAAACCTGGATGCCTTCTGCCGATTCCGTTGCTCGAGCGCGAGGCGAATGCGTTAGTCACCGGAACGCCGGTCTGCCAGTGATCTGACGCAAGGAGTGTAGTAACGAAGAGGGGGCGGCCCGATCGGTCGCCCCCTCTTTTTACCTGCGACTCTTGTCAGGGCGTGGGGGTCGGACGACCTCCGCTGGAGCCGCCGACGAGGTCCGTCGCCCTCGCGATCCCGACTATGAGGCCCACGGACGCCACACCGAGCGCGGTCCAGGCAGCAACCGTTCTGCCATGCGAAAGCTTCCTTCCCCTGATCTCGGCGATGTCTTCGCTGGATAGTCGGATTGACTCCCCACTCCAGGTCGAGGGAAGGTTCTCTCCCCGCCGCCTGACGGAAAGGAGTGAAAGAGTGATTCCCCCAGAGCTATCAGTGTCCGACACGGTTCCTTCCAGGCTCGCAACATCGTTGCCGATGCGCGGGGCGGCGTTGATCGATCCCTGTAACGTCAGCGCGACCGAAACCGACGCACCTGGTGCGAGCGAGGTGCGCGTCGTTGGCACGTAGCGATAGCAGCCGCTGACGGCCGAGACGACAAGGAGAATGGCGGGTGCGACAATCCTCAAGACAGTCCTCCTAGGCAAACCTCACCAAACGTTACCACGAGGCTACTGCTACAACCAGAACCTCGCAGCCGGGGCCGCGGACCTTTCTCAAGCGTCAGTCCATCGCGGCGTTTACCGCCGGTTAGTCGCCGCACGGCCGCGTCTGCTTCTCCGCCGTGCTAGTCGCGCAGCGCGATCATCGGGTCCACCGCGGTCGCCCGCCGCGCCGGCAGGTAGCACGCGAGAAGGCCGGCCGTGGCCAGCACCGCCACGACTCCGCCGAAGATCGTCGGATCGCGCGGCTGGACGTCGAACAGGATGATGCTCAGCAGCCGCGACACGCCCGCGGCCAAGAGCAGTCCCACCGCAAGACCGATCCCGAGCTGCATCATCCCCTGACCGAAGATGAGCCGGACCACGTCGGCGCTCTTTGCGCCCAGCGCCATGCGGATGCCCACCTCCCGCGTGCGCCGGCTGACGGAGAACGCCATCACAGCGTAAAGACCAATGCCCGCCAGGAAGAGCGCGATCACGCCGAAGATCATGAACATCGTGCCGAACACGCGCACGAACCACGTCGGGCGTTGCAGCGCTTCCTGCATGCTATACACCCAATAGATGGGCAGGTCGGGATCGAGCGACGCTACCGCGTCGCGCACCTGCTGCGTGATCGACAACGGCGCTCCTGTGGTGCGCACCGACATGCTCGCGAAGTTGGAGGGCTCCTGCGCGAACGGCGTGAACGCCGTCGCGTCCCACGGCTCCTCGTTGTCGCCGGAGAAGACATTCGGGACGACGCCCACGATCGTGCGCCACGTTAGTGAGTCCGCGCCTCCGGGGAACCGGAACCGCCGTCCCACCGGGTCCACTCCCTTCAGGTGCGTCTCCACAAACTTCTGATTCACGATCGCCACGGGGAGCGATTCCTTGCGGTCGGCGGGGGAGAACTCGCGTCCCTGCCGCGCGTGCAGTCCGAACGTCTGGAAGAAGCCGGGCGTGACGTTCAACGTGCGCACTCTGGGCTGATCCTGTTCGCGCGCGTACGTCTTGCCCTCGGGGATGATGCTCCGGCCGCCCATGTTCACGCCGGGCAGTCCGGAGCTTACGGACGTCGCCTGTGCGCCCGGGATCTGCGCGAGTCGCTCCGGGAGCTGCTCCCAGAACCGCAGCTGTTTGACCGAGTCGGCGGTGGAGCCGGCGGGGAATCCCACGCGCGCCGTAAAGACGTTCTGCACGTCGAAGCCCGGATCGATGTTCCGCAGCTTCGTGACGCTCTTCGTCATCAGCCCGGCGGCGACCAGGAGACCGCACGAGAGCGCGATCTCGAACACCACCAACGCCCGGCTCAACTTGCCGATGTGTAGGCTCGAGGCGCCGCGCGATTCGTCTTTGAGAATCTCGTTGATGTCCGCGCGCGCTGACTGGAACGCCGGCAGGAATCCCGAGAAGAGACTCGCGAGCATCGCGACACCGGCGATAAACAACAGCACGGGCGGATGCAGTCGAATGTCTATAAAAAACGGAGGCTGCGTGTCGGTGAGAGCTCTGTTAAACGCCGTGACTCCGAACTGCGCGATGGCGGCGCCGAGGAACGCGCCCATCGTGGAGAGAATGAGCGCCTCGGCGAGAAACTGCCGCACGACCGCCATGCGCGACGCGCCGAGCGCCGTCCGGATTCCGACTTCCTTGGTGCGATGCGCAGCGCGGTCGAGCAGCAGATTCGCGACGTTCGCGCAGGCGATCAGGAGCACGAATCCGACGGCGCCAAGCATCGTGTAGAGCAATCGCGTCGGTTCGGGGCCGATGTATGCGTCCACGAACGGCTGCACCAGCGCGCGAATCCCTTCGTTCGTGTCCTTGTGCTCCGTCTCGATTCGCTTCGCGATGCCGTTCAGCTCGACGTTCGCCGCGTCGATGGAGACACCGGGCCGTAGCCGCCCCACCACCTGGAGCTGCTGTCCGTCGCCGCGTTTCGTCGCGAGCGGATCGACCTGATAGGGAATCCAGATCTTTGCGTTGTTCGGGTAGAGGAATCCTTCCGGCATGACGCCGACGATCGTATACGGCTGTCCATTGACGCGGATGGCTTTGCCGATCGCGTCGTCGGATCCGCCGTAGCGTCCGTGCCACATCGAATAGCCGATGACGGCGACACGCTCCCCGCCGGCCCGATCTTCGCCCGGGCGAATCAGTCGTCCCTTAATCGGAGCGACGCGCGGGATCTGCAACGCTTCGGCCGTCATCCAGCATCCGTCGAACCGCTCGGCTTTCTCCGTTCCGCTGACGTTGACCGTCCCGCACGCACTGCCGCCGAAGGCCTCGAACGATTTCTGCTGCGCCGCGTAGTCGTAATAGTCGTGCACCGTGACGCCCATGCGATTCCGCGGTCCACGCGACGGGTTGGTTCGACTCACCACCACGATGCGTTCGGCGTCCTGATACGGCAGTCCTTTGATGATCGCGCCGTAGATGATCGACCACATCGTCGCGCTCAGGCCAATGCCGATCCCCAGCGCGAGGGTGGCGACGATCATGACGCCGGGGCTTTTGCGGAGCGTGCGGGCGCCGTAGCGGAGGTCGCGGAAGATCGACATGCGGGGACCTACGACGTGCCGCTCAGTCGAGTTTCGGGCTCCTGACGCACGCCGGTCCCCGTGCTATAGTTGTCGCGCCCTCCTTGGAGTCCGTTGTGGACGTACTCGAGCAGCTCAAGTCCGCGTTGACTGGCCGATACGAGATCGAGCGAGAAATCGGCCAGGGCGGCATGGCGACCGTGTACCTCGCACGCGACGTGCGGCACGGCCGTCGGGTTGCGCTCAAGCTGCTGAATCCGGAGCTGGGAGCAGTCGTCGGCGTCGAGCGGTTTCTCGCCGAGATCCGTGTGACCGCAAATCTCCAGCACCCGAATCTCCTACCACTCTTCGATTCCGGCGCGGCTGAAGGCCATCTCTTCTACGTCATGCCGTACGTCGAGGGAGAGAGTTTGCGGGCGAAGTTGCAGCGCGAGAAGCAGCTGCCCATCGAAGAGGCCATCCACGTGGCGACGGCCGTGGCGTCGGCGCTGGATTACGCCCATCGACATGGCGTGATTCATCGCGACCTCAAGCCCGAGAACATCCTGCTGCACGACGGTCAGCCGATGGTGGCGGACTTCGGCATCGCGCTGGCGCTCTCGAATGCCGGTGGCAATCGCATCACGCAGACCGGGCTGTCGCTCGGAACGCCGCAGTACATGTCGCCGGAGCAGGCGACAGGCGATCGCGCGATCGACGGCCGCACGGACATCTACTCGCTCGGCGCGGTGCTGTACGAAATGCTCTGCGGCGATCCGCCGCACACCGGTAGCACGGCGCAAGCGATCATCGCGAAGGTGATCACCGATCGGCCGCGCAGCGTTCGGCTGTCGCGCGACTCGGTATCCGAGCAAATCGAGTATACGATTGAAAAGGCGCTCGCGAAGTTGCCCGCCGATCGCTTCGCGTCTGCGCACGAGTTCGCGGATGCGCTGCTGGGAAAGGCGGTGGTACTGCCAAGCGGGATCTCGACGCCGGGCTCGCTGCTGTCGCCAGCGGTTGCGCGCAAGCATCCCTGGATCCGGCGCGCCATCGCTCTCGCGCCGTGGGTTGTCGCCACTGCGAGTGCGCTGGCATTGGTTGCTGTATTGCTGCGGCCGAAGCCCGAACCCAAACCGTCGCGCTTTCTGCTCGCGTTCTCGGACAGCACGCGGTTTCGTGGCGCCGGCGGTCCAACAATCGCCCTCTCGCCGGATGGCTCGCGCATGGTTTTTGTCGGCGGGCCGGAGAGTGGCGGCCAGCTCTACGTGCGCGATCTCAATGATCTGGAGGCCAAGCCGATCAGCGGCACCGAGCGCGGCTACTTTCCGACCTTCTCGCCTGATGGCCGATCACTGCTCTTCGTTGCGGACGGCGCCATCAAACGCATCGGGGTCGAGGGTGGCACGCCCGTCATGGTATCTGACAGCGGCGCTCAGCCTACGTGGGGCGAGCGTGATCTGATCCTCTTTGCCGTGAGAGGCGGAGGGATCTCTCGCACGTCGTCCAATGGCGGTACTGCCTCTCTGGTGGCTCGCGCGGACACGACGAAGGGGATAACGAGCGTCGCGTGGCCGCATCTCTTGCCCGGAGGGAAAGCCGCGCTCCTGACCATTTTTAAGGGCGCCATTGGTGTCGCCAACGCGTCCCTCGGGGTCGTCACGATTTCGGATGGCGTCGTCCACGATCTCGCGATTGCCGGGGCGAATCCACGATATCTACCGACTGGAGATATCATCTTCGGGCGCGCCGACGGGGCAGTCTATGGAGCACCGTTCGACGTGGATCGTCTCCGGGTCACGGGAGCGCCAGTGCAGTTGCTGCAAAACGTCGTCGTGAAGACCGGAGGAGCTACGGAAGTCGCGGTGTCACGCGACGGGACGCTGATGTACCGCAGCGGGCAATTCGCGCGGCGAATGGTGTTGGTGAACCGACATGGCGCCGAGTCACCGTATCTGCAGGAGATGCGCGAGTATAACTTCCCGCGCGTTTCGCCCGACGGAAAGCGGGTGGCTGTCACCGTCTCCTCGGCCACCAGCGTGTTTGACATCTGGGTATTCGACACGCAAACGGGCGCTCTCACGCGCGTGACACAAAATGGCGGCCAACGGCCGGAATGGACCCCGGATGGCAGAAACATTCTGACCATTCATGCCGACAGCGGCTACCGAAACGTCTTCACCCAGCCCTGGGATGCGAGCGGTCTGCCCTCCCTTTACTTGACGAACCCAAAGGGCGGTGTGGTCGAGATCTCGGTACCACGTCGCGGGCGCGGGTTCCTGGCAGTCCGCGTGGGTGCTAGAGTGGGCGCTGGTGGTCGAAGCGGCGACATCATGATCGCGCCAGTGGATTCGCCGCGCGCGCTCCGTCCGTTTCTTGCCACTGCGGCGATCGAGATCATGCCAAGCGTGTCCCCGGACGGAGATCAGTTGGCGTACGTCTCCGATGAATCCGGGCGCGTCGAAGTGTACGTGCGTCCGATGCCGGGTCCGGGGAGTCGAGTGCAAGTCTCGACCGATGGCGGCTCGGAGCCGGTCTGGTCACCAACCGGGCGCGAGCTGTTCTATCGGGCGAACGGAAAGATCATCGCCGCGCGCATCACGTGGCAGGGAGGCGCCGCCGCCGTGTCGCGTGAGGTGCTGTTCGATGACGTCTACTTCCCCAACGTCGGCCACGCCAATTACTCGGTCATGCCGGACGGCGACCACTTTCTTTTTGCCAAATCGGCGGGGGGCGACGCGAAGACCGTCGTGGTCCTGAACTGGTTCGAGGAAGTGCGCCAGCGCATGGCGTCGGCGAAGCGGAACTAAGCATGGCCATCGACGCATCGCCAGGCGGGCTATCGGTACAGCCAGTACTTCTGCGTGGTCTTCCGAAACTGCGTGGACTCGCGCCGCCAGCGCGCGAGTAGCTCGCGGACTCCTCCGCGCTCGACCACTCTCCGGAGAGCCGCAGTGCCGGCGAGCGACTCGATGCCGTCCTTCCGCCACTTCCATTCGCTCGGATGCCGGCGATGGATGATGCGCATCATCCACACGGCCGCGGCGATTGGGTCGGCGGCGTCGCGATCGATGACGTGCAGCCGGATCGCGGGAATCGTCTTGCCGCCGAACTTCTGCCCGCTGTCGACAGCGGCCTGCGTTGCTTCGAAACGGATTCCGCGAATGCGCAGGCCATTGAGCTCGCGAGCAATCGCGGGCGCGTCCGTGAGCCAGTCCGCGCCCGCCTGCTTGAGCGGTGCGTCCGTGCCGCGGCCCTCGCTGAGATTCGTCGCCTCGAAGAACACGGTTCCGGGGTAGAGCAGCGCCGTCTCCTCGTCGCGGATGTTCGGTGACGGATTGATCCACGGGATTCCGGTCTCCGAGTACCACATCGCGCGGCGGTATCGTTGCATCGGCACGACGGTGACGTTCGCGTGAACGCGCCCGGTTTCGACCAAAAAGCGCAGCAGCTCTCCCGGCGTGAGACCGTATCGCAACGCGACCTCGTATTGTCCGACAAACGATCGGTATTTCGATTCGAGGACATTCCCCTGAACGACGTCGGCGCGAATGGGATTCGGCCGGTCGAGCACCACGAACGACTTGCCGAGTTTTCCCGCTGCTTCCGCCGCAAGTGACATCGTCCATACGAACGTGTACACGCGAGCGCCGACGTCCTGGATGTCGTACACGAGCACGTCGACGTTCTCGAGCATTTGCGGTGTCGGCACGCGCGTGTCGCCGTACAAAGAGTAAATCGGAAGGCCCGTCGCGCTGTCCGTGCTCGAGCCGATTTTCGCGCCGGCGGCCGCGACGCCGGCCAGTCCGTGCTCCGGACCGAAGAGCGCCACGAGGTTGACGCCCGGTGCGTGAACCAACAGATCGATCGTGCGTCGTCCCTGGCGATCCCGGCCCGTGTGGTTGGTGATCAACCCAACCCGCTTCCCTTGAAGCATCGGCAGCGAATCGGTGAGCAGGACTTCGATACCCGGCCGCACCGAATCGGCCACGGCGAACGCGGCGCTGATGGCGAGCAATACGCTTGAGATCATCACACGACTATAGCCGGAAATGCGAAAGCCAGCGCTGTGGCGCCGGCTCTCGGTTGTTCGCGACTTCCTGATTAGTAGGTCTTTTTCTTGGTGCTTGGCTTCTTCGTGGTGACTTTTTTCGTGGTAGTTCCGCCCACAGTGACGCTCGTCGTCTTGCCCGTGCTGTCGATCGTGGCCGTAGTGGATCCCACGGTCGTCGTGGTCGTGGCGCCGACGACCGGGGCCGCTGTCGGCGGAGTCGCCATGGCCGCGCCGGTCGCGCCCGCCGTCGAATCGTAGGCTGCATTGTCATTGCGGCTGCACGCACCGAGCGCCACCAGGGCTACGGCCGCGGCCGTCGCCGTGAGCTTGCAATTCATCTACTAACTCCTCTGTAGGGGTTGGCGGCCCGCTCGCTGCAATCCGTATGCTCAGCTTGCGTAATACTCTTGAATGCACCGCGAGATGAGTTGCTGGAGCAGACGCGTCTGAACGTCGTTCCCCGGGAGCGTGGCGAGCTGGGGCAGCGAGTACCAAACGTCCTTCAGCACCAGCAGCAATTGCTCCGCCTGAATCCCTTTTTGCCGCGCATCGATGGCCGCTCGCGTCAGGAGGCCCTTGAGCTCGTCGCCGTGGTTGCCCGCCTTCAGCGAGCGCGAGAGCGCGGCGCGCAGCTCCGTGACTATCACCGGATCCAGAGCCGCGGAGTTCGGGGTCCGATCGAAAGCCATCATCGAAGGCGATTGCGACTGAATGTGGGGCTATCCGCGCTGAGCTCGCAAAACATGTCCATGTGTTTGAAACGGCGTCAAGAGTTACGGCGTACAAAGAAAGTTTCGTGCTCAACTGAGAATTTTGTGATCGGGCGCACTCTGGGTGCGCGCCTTGCGCGGCCATATGTTCGTGGCCGCAGCAACCAGGAAGTCGATGTCAACAGCGCGCCGCCCGGGAGCCGAGGACGGCTCGCCGGGCAAACATGTCGTCCTCATCCTTTCCTCCGACGCAGTGGCCGCCGCTCTTCTCGGCGCTCTCGTGGAGACGCTGGGATACCTCGTTCGATTCTTCCATCCTCCGGAGGATCCGGACGCGGCCATGAAGCGAGAGCGGCCGGCGGTCGCGATGATCGACTGCGACGATCCAACGGTCATGAAGGACGACGTATTCGGTCACGCCCGCATGCGCGGCATCTCTGTCATCATGTTCGGATCCGCGGATGCACTGCGTCGCGTGCGTGAGCTCGCCCTCGAGCACGCCCTCGATACGCTCATCATGCCGGCCTCTCTGGACGCTCTCGACGAAACGCTGCGAAAGGCCGTGGCCGAATTCTGTTAGACCGTCCCCCCGGGCTCGCGCGGCCCCCTTCATATATTCCGCGCATGCCGTGTCCACGTCCGTGGTTCAGCACAGCCGCGCTCGCCCTTCTGCTCCTCGCGTGCAGCCGCTCGACGCCGGCACCGGCGCCTGTGCCGCGCGAGCCTGTGATCATCCCGACGCCAATACTCCGGATAGAGCGGGTGCCCGGCTTCGACACGGCGGCTTGGGTGGACAGCACGCTCGCATCGCTCTCGCTCCGGGAACGCGTCGGCCAGATGGTGATGTTCTGGACGCTCGGCGACTACACGAGCGTCGACGACTCGACATTCGCCGAGACCGTCGACTGGGTGCAGAACCAGGGCGTCGGCGGGATCACGATGTCGCTCGGTACACCGATCGAGGTGGCGGCGAAGCTCAACTACCTCCAGCACCGCGCGCGAATCCCCTTACTCGTCGCCAGCGATCTGGAGCCGTCGTTGATGCGGTTGGAGTCGGCGATCTTCCCGCACTACTTGCTCGAGACGGGCGGCGCGACCGCTTTTCCGACCGCGATGGCGATCGCGGCGACGGGACGCGACGAGGACGCGTACGACGTCGCGCGCGTGATCGCCCGGGAAGCGCGCGCGGTCGGCATCCAGATCAACTTCGCGCCGGTCGTGGACGTCAACGTCAACCCGAACAACCCGGTGATCGGGACGCGCTCCTTCGGCGAAGATCCTGAGAAAGTGGCTCGGTTGTCCGCGCAGTTCGTTCGTGGGACGCGCGACGGCGGCGCGGCGGCCACGGCGAAACATTTTCCGGGACACGGCGACACCGACGTCGACTCGCACGTGGGCCTGCCGGTCATCCGGGCAGACATGCAGCGACTCCAGTCGGTCGAGCTGGTGCCGTTTCGGGCGGCCATCGCGGCGGGTGCCGACCTGGTGATGTCGGCGCACATCGCGTTGCCCGCGCTCGGCGGCGACAGCACCACGCCGGCCACGCTGCGGCCGGACGTCATGCGCGCGCTGCTCCGCGATTCGCTCCGCTTCCGCGGCGTCACGATCACGGACGCGCTCAGCATGCAGGGAGTGGGGAAGGGGTATCACGTCGAGGAGAGCGTCGTTCGCGCGATCACCGCCGGCACCGACATCCTCCTTCGGCCCGCGGACAGCGACACGCGATCGAACGAAGTGGTCCGTGCCATCGACGCCGTGGTCGCCGCGGTTGGGCGCAACGAGATCACGCCCGCGCGCATCGATGAGTCGGTCACGCGCATCCTGTGGCTCAAGGCGCGCCTGGGGCTCGTCACGCAGCGATTCGTGGCGCTCGACTCGCTGCGCGCGGTCGTCGGCTCCGCGGCGCATCGCGCGCTGGCCCAAGACGTCGCGCAGCGCGCGATCACGTTGGTGCGCGACAGCGGAGGCGTCGTACCGCTGATGCCGCTCGCGCCGAACGCGCGCATCGCGATCGTGAGCTACATGCCGGAGACGGAGCTCAAGGCGGGGCGCGCGTTCGCAAAAGAGCTGGGAAAGCTGCGTCCCGGCGCCCGTCTCGTCGCCAAGATCTCGCCGGGGAGCGCGACGTCCCAGCTCGATTCGGTCGCGCGCTCGCTGCGCGGCGCCGACGCGATCGTGCTCGCGGCGTTCGTGCGGCGCGTCGAGGGAGAAGGTCGAACGACCGTGCCTCCGAACGTCGCGGCGTGGATCGACTCCATCGCGACGGACCGGCGCGCCATCGTGGTGGCGTTTGGAAATCCCTACGTCATTCGCCAGTTTCCACGCGCGCGTGCGTACCTCAATACGTACAGCGTGACCGATGTATCGGAGATCGCCGCGGCTCGCGCGCTCGCCGGCGCACAACCGATCACGGGAAAGTCGCCAGTGTCGCTTCCAGGATTCTTCAAAGCAGGGGAAGGGATCACCCGCTGATATGCGACTGAAATTCTTCGCGCTTGTGGCGCTGTCGGCGTCGTCTCTGGCGGCCCAGTCGAGCCGAGAGCAGAAAGCCGAGAGCCGAGAGCCGATATCGAAACCGATCCAGGACAACAGCTTCCTTCTCGAGGAGGCATACAATCAGGAAGCGGCGGTCGTCCAGCACATCAGCACACTCTTCTTCGACCGCAGAATCTCCACCTGGTTGTATGCGCTCACCGACGAATGGCCGCTCAACGGCCAGCGACATCAGCTCTCGGTCACGCTGCCCCTCGAGAATGCCGTCGTGGGGAAAGGCAATTCGCCGGCGTTAGGCGACATCGCGCTGAACTATCGTCTCCAGCTCGTGGGCAGTGGCGAGACGCGGCTCGCAGTCGCTCCGCGTCTGACCGTGCTGTTCCCGACCGCGCCCGAGAAGGTCGGCGGCGGAACGCTCGCGTTTCAAGGCGCTGCGGCGTCGAGCTATGTGGCGACGCCGCGACTGGCGTTGCACACGAACGCGGGGCTCACGCTCACGCCCGGCGGACAAACGAGCGTGGGTGGGGAACGCCTGTTGGATTTCTACGCGGGGCAGAGCGCGATCTGGCTCGTACATCCGCGCGTGAATCTCATGCTCGAGGGCGTAGCGACGAGCACCGAAACCCTTTCAGCCACGGGTGCGCGCGCGCGCGAAACGGGGTACACACTCTCGCCGGGAATTCGCTGGGCATACAATTTCGCGTCCGGCCTCCAAATCGTCCCGGGCTTCGCATTCCCGATTGGCTTCAACGCGAACCGCGACCAGCGCGCGGTTCTCTTGTATCTGAGCTTCGAGCACGTAATGCCCGGCCTGCGGAAGTAGGCTGCGCACGAGGTCGTAGCGTGTGACGCATGCGTCGGCGCGTCGGTTGAAACATGAGACCGCTTACGGCACGGGGGCCAGGTCGTCACCAGCGTCGCCAGCAGCAATGCACGTCTCGTCGCTGGATGGAGAATCCTTCAGGCGGCCCGGCAAGCCCGTCGGCCGCCCAACGAAGAAGCGTCGCGCTGCAGCTGGTGGAGCTGTCAGCGACGTTTCAGGCGCCAAGAGCTTGAGCAACGGCGAACACCACATGCGTGCTGGCGTGTGCGATCATCGCCGATTCCAGGCTCCGTCGCCAATACAGCCAGCCGTACGCAATGGCTGCTAGTGCATTGAGACCAATTGTTCGAACGACGACGATGGGAGTGAGATTGGCTGCGGTCTTCATCGCCCGAAGATGGCCGGCGCCAAAGACAGCCGCGGTGATGGTCAGGGCCGCCCAGAACACGACGTCGCGCGGCGGCAGCGCATCCCGCTGAAAAACGCGCCCGCCCACCCACGTGATGAGCGACATCAACCCCCACCGGGTCATCAGCTCCTCGGTGATGCCGCCATACAGGATGCCGGACACCGTCTCGACGACGATGCCGCCTGGACGTACGCCGCCTTGCTTGAGCGCCGACATCATCGCCGGCTGTACGAGGGCATCAAGCGCAGCGACGACCAACCCCGTCGCCATGCCAATTGCGACTGCCAGCGGGAGCTCTTTTCGCAGCGGCGCCCAAACCGGCGTTCTTCCCGACGCCCACTCTGCAATGTGCGAGCGGAGTCCGAGACGCGGAGCGAGGGTGACGCCGATCCAGACAGCAAGCACGAGCAGGATCGTGGGTTGGATGACGGCCAGCAGGCCGAAGACGGCAAGTGGTAGTCGCGGAAAGTCCGGTATGGCCTCCGCCTGCTGCTGGGCCACGGGAGCCGCGGCGATGGCAATGCTCACGAGCCCTATCATTCCCAGCGCCAGCAACAACCAGAACTGCCTGCGTTTAGCGCGCATGGTGGTCACCTGCATTGTGGTGCCTAGGAGCCAGCGTTGCCTGATCGCTCGCGCAGATCGTGAATGAAACGTTCGGGATTGGCGACGCTCAGCAAGAGACCCGGCGCATCGCGTACCGGTACGTACACCACTCGGTGCGGATCCGTGACCATCGCGAAGATCTTGCCTTCCGCGCGCGTTTCGAACCAGCCCACCTGATACCCAGGAAGGCCGGAGCCATTCGTTCTGAGTCGGAGCGCGAAGTCTGTATCACGTGTCAGGTCGACCACGCGCGCTTCCGACGCGCGCAACATGTCGCGGCTCACGAACCGGGAGTACTCGCCCATGGCGGTCACGCCGGTGCCCGAGAGCTCGACATGCATGCGCCGCGCCTTCCACGCGGACGCAGTCAGATATCCCGCCGTCAGCGCCAGGATCAGCACAACCAACGCATAGAACCAAACGACCTTTGACGACGGAGGAACGATCGAATAAACGGATGTCATCGAGAAACACCTGCGCGAGAATATGAAGAACGATAGCACCGCCATAGTGGCAACGTGTGCTTAGGGTTTCGTAATCATTGGACAAGCACCTTAGGATGTCCTACGTCAACGATTGTTGTGAAGTATTTCGCGGCGTTCGACATGTCCAGCACACGAATTGCCGCACGCGAGGCTCACGCTTGGCGCACGCCGCAAGTGCGTCAGCCCAGACTGCGCCACCACGCGAGTAGTGATCCAGTTCGCGCTGTCACGGTGCTGTCACGGTGTTTGTCGGTTGACAGGAGGAGAAAGATGAGAACGCTCGCCGGACGTAATCATCGTTGGGCCCTCACGGTGGGTGTGTGTGCTCTGACGCTCATGCAGGCATGCACGGAAACACCACAACCAACGGAGGCATCGCTCATTCGCGGCCACGAGACGGCTCGCGTGCTGGACGGCACCAGTCTGTTTCGGGGAATCGCCTTCGGCGAAGGCTCGGTCGCTGCGGCGATACCGGAGTTGAACGAAGGCACGAGCGCCGACTCATACGCCGAGAACTCCGGTCAACTGGCGTCCGTGGCGTGGGCGAAGAACGAGATCGTCAACCGCATCAACGCGCAGGACGCGAATTTCCTGGATCGCTTTAGCATTGGGCTCCAGAGCGGTAACGCATCGACAGTCATGGCCTATATGGATTCGGCGGGCACAAAGCTTGACAACGCGATGCTGCAGATCGCTGCGGAGAGCCGCGCGAGGTACGACGCCCAGCACACACCTGGAACGACGTGTGGAGGACAGGTGCTCTGCGAGTTGCCCAATGCCACCCTGTCGCACTCGGAGCACCTCACCCACTCCGGTTCGATCACGTGGGATGTCGGCGCGGCGGCATTGTACGACACGGTGATCGTGAATGACGGCGATGTGATGCAGAACCTCGGAGTCTACCTCGTGAAAGACTTAGCCGTGTTTTACGAGGTTGCGGGGGCGGTCACAGTGGCCGGCATCCTCAATGCGGTTGCGGCTGGCAACGTGAATTGGGTCATCAACGTCAGTCGCTTTTGGAACAAGACCAGGGGCTACAAGCTCACCGCGGTGAGCTGGGACCATGCCGGCTCGGGCCAGGCAGACTTGACCCAGGAGTACGTATCGGGCCTCCTCGCCACTCGATTCCAGGCGCCCTCCGTGTTCATCACTGGCGCGTCCAGGCTGCAGTCCGGCCAGGTGTGCACGTGGTATAGCAACGTCAGTGGGGGGGCGACCCCGTACACGTACGTCTGGAAGAAGGACGGGTCGGTCATCGGAAGTGGAACCGACCTGACCACGTCTTTCACAGCGTCGGGTACGCTGACGCTTACCGTAACCAGCGCGACTGGCGCGGAGACGGCGTCGACGAAGTCCGTCACCGTCTCGAGCACCGGCACGTGCCTGTATTAGGCCGGAGACCACAATGCCCCGCAGAAGCAGTCGTCAACTCGGACTGGCGACCGTTGCGTTGAGTGTCGGATGGTTGCTGGTCGGCATCTACTCGGCATTCACGGCGCTGCCGGACAGTCCCATCCGGTTGCCGTTTGCCAAGCAAGTCGACATGAACACCTGGATGCCACAGGGATGGGGCTTCTTTACACGTGACCCACGCGAGGACAGGACCCTGGTTCTTGTTCAGACGAACGGCACGTGGAAGTCGGCCTACCTCGCACCCCACGCGCGCTTCTCGAACGTTCTCGGTCTCGATCGAGCTTCGCGCGGGCAGGGCGTCGAGCTGGGTGAGTTCATGCACTGGATGAAGTTGAAGACCTGGGCGCGCTGCAAGGATACGCCTGTAGAGTGCCTCGATCGGGTCCCGGTCTTCGCGCGCCTCGAGAACAAGTATCCGCGCCCGACGCTGTGCGGCACGATCGGCCTCGTGGTGCAGAAGCCGGTGCCCTGGGCGTGGAGCCGAATGCCCACGCCCGTGATCATGCCATCCGTCGTCGCGAAGCTGGAGGTCGTGTGCTCGACATGATCGGTGATCGCGTGCGTAATGCGATTCGAAACGTCGCACCATGGACGAATGTCTATGGTCTCGCGCGATCGCTCATCGCGCTCGGCACGCTCGGGACTCTGGTCTTCAGCCACTCGACGTCGATCTTCCGGCGCGCCGTCGGCATCGACCGTGTGCCGCAATGCAGCGGTCTCGCGCACGGTAGTTACTTCTGCCTCTTCGGTTCGGGGCATCTGGAGCTCGCACGATGGATTGCCGTTGTGCTGCTGACCGTGGTGGTGACCGGCTGGAGACCGCGTTTTACCGGCATCGTACATTGGTGGCTCTCCGTGAGCCTGGCTGTTTCCGGCGTCTTGGTCGACGGCGGTGATCAGGTCGCGCAGGTTCTCACACTGCTGCTCTTGCCTGTGACGGTGACCGACCGCCGCAAATGGCACTGGCAGCGAGCGCCCACTGCCGAGCAGACTGGCGAGCTTGCGCGGCTGGTCGCAGTCTCGGCCTTGCTGATAATCCGTATCCAGGTTGCCGCGATCTACTTCCATGCCGCGGTCGCGAAGATGGCCGTCACGGAATGGCGCAACGGCACGGCGGTCTACTACTGGTTCACGGACCCGATGTTCGGGTTGCCAGAGTACTTGCGTCCCATCGTGATGCCGGTGATCACGCACGGGGTGGGCGTTACACTGCTAACGTGGGGACCGATGCTGCTCGAAACGCTGCTGTTCATGGCGCTCCTCATGGAAAAGCGGCATCGCTGGTTGCTTTTCTACGCGGGCATTTCGTTCCACGCCGCGATCGCCGTCGTGCACGGCCTCCTCAGCTTTGCTTTCGCAATGTGGGGAGCCTTGATCCTGTTTCTGCGGCCGATCGAAAAGGAATTCAGCTTTGCGGTGCTCGTGCACCGTCCGGACTGGACACGTGCGTTGATGCGCAGGACAGTGGTTTTTCGAACGACCATGTGAGTTGCGGCCCAAACACGGGCAGGACCGGGAGTCACCCGATCCTGCCCGTTGTCGTCTTCCGCAACAGAGTCTCTGCCTCGCCTTCGTATTCCCAAAGCCTCCGGAACCAATTCCGGCCTGGGACGATCGACCCAAAGGAACGGGAGGGATCTGTATTACGCCACGGCGCTGCCCGTCTCGAGGAATGTCTTGAGATTCGAGAGTATCTTGGGCCAGCCGTCCGAGATTCCGCCAGCATCGGCTGATCCTTTTCCAGGTCCTCGTGCGTAACCGTGAGCCGAATCACCTTGCCGTGCGGCTCGATGTCGAACGTCAGGCGCGAGTGCTTCAACTTGTCGCCAAGCTCCTTCGGCCACGCCCACGTGAGCACGAGGCGCTTCGGTGGCTTGCTCTCGACGACCCGGCCGGCGATGTCCACCCCGTTGTCGTCCGCGCGCTCAGATGCCGCCGGCGCACTTCCCTCAGACGTGCAGTCCGAATTGAGCAAGCAATTCGCGTCTGCCGACGCCCGTGATTTGCAGACCGCGAATGCCGCGATGCCGACTGACCCATTTCTTTTCCAGCGAGCGCGAGCAGCGCTGCACCCAACGCTCCGCCGATGTGCGCTCGGCGCTCACTCCAGTCCAAGCAGGCGAAGGCGAACCGCCGCCGCGACGCGCGAGCTGCGACACGGCGCAAATGTCCCATTGGCAATGACGAGCGGTATTCCCCGGAAGCGCTAACGTTCCCGAATTCGCACTCCACCGTTCGTCGTGATCGCACGAACCCTCGGCCCGCCATTCCCCAACTTGGTCGTGATCCGTCGGCCGATGGTGCCCTGGACCGTGATCGGAAAATCGATATTCATCCCACCGTTCACGGTGCCGGTCTCGAGGTTGGCGTTGTAGCCGCGGGGGATCTCCAGACCGACGCCGCCGTTCGTCGTCTGAAGGTCCAGGCCTTCGCCTTTCCAAGACGTCCCCGTCAGTAGCGCGTTGACGCCGCCGTTCGTGGTCTCGGCGCGCACGTCGCCCGCGACGTCGCGCAGTGTGATCCCGCCGTTCACGGCGCGCAGCTCCATTCTGCCTTCGACGCCCTCGACGCTGATGCCACCGTTATGCGTGTCGGCGTCGAGATTCACTTTCCGCGGCACGAAAACGTCGTAGCTCACCGACCACCAGGCGTGTCGCCGCGACAGCGGACCCTCGGCGCGAATGCGATCGCCATCCGTCAAGATCTTGATCTCCTTTGCAATCCCCTCTGCTTCGCCGCGAGTGTCGGCGTTGGTCTGGATCAGGGCGCGCACCAGAACTTCGTTCTTGTCCCAACCATAGAACGCGACACCGCCGTTGTCGCGTCCGTCCACGGACACACCGCGCTCGGGGACTTTGATGGTGACGTCACGGATCTCGCAGAACCGCTCGCGGTCGCTGTCGTAGTCCTCGCAGTTGCGCAGCCATCTCTCGGACCGACCCTGCTGCTGCGCGAACGCTTGGGCGGACGCGAGGACGAGTGCGACTGTCATCAAGCTCTTTCGCATAAACCGGCATCTCCTGGCTTGTTGGGCTGGCTGCTTTATATGACAACCCGGCCCGGCGGTTGGTTGGAGGCGTGCGCAACGGTAGCCCAACGGGCGCACGTGCGGGGTGCCGTGTGCCCCCGAGAACGATATCTTCTCGCAGAGGGGCCCACCCGCGTCGTCCCTTTGTACCCGTAGCCTGGACTGCAACCCACAGCCCTATGAAGCGCCTACTCGGACTTACGCTCGCAATCGCCGCCACCGTTTCGCTCGCAGCCTATACGCGCTCGACGCCCCCTGGTTGCGCGCCCGACAATGCCGGTCTGGTGCTCCCCGCGGGTTTCTGCGCCACGCTGTTCGCGGATTCACTCGCGTCGCCACGGCACATGGTCGTCGCGCCGAACGGCGACGTCATAGTGGCCATCCGGGAGTCGCGCAGGGATTCGGTGAGAGTGCCTGGTGGGGTCGTTGTCCTTCGCGACTTGGATGGAGATGGACGCGCCGACAGGCGAAGCAGGTTCGGCGACTTCACCTCCAGCGAAGTGCAGCTCCTCGGAAACTCGCTCTATGCGGAGATGGGCGGCGCGATCCTGCGATATCAGTGGAAAGCCGGCGCCATGGAGCCGCTGGGTACGCCTGACACGATCGTGAGCGGCCTTCCGAACACCGGCAGTCACAGGGCGAAGACGTTCGTGATCTACAAAGGCCAGCTGTTCGTGAATCACGGTTCGGGGACGAACGCCTGCCAGGAAAAGGATCGCGTCAAAGAATCGAAGGGGATCGATCCGTGTCCCGAGCTCGCCGAGCGCGCCGGGATCTGGCGCTATTCGGCGGAGCGGAAGGGACAGACCCTGAAGGACGGTGAACACTTTGCGCGCGGAATCCGCAACGCAGTCGCGATCGCGGTTGAGCCGCGGAGCAACGAGCTGTACGTCGTGCAGCACGGTCGTGATCAGCTGGCCGACAACTGGCCCGCGCTGTTCAGCGTCGAGAAAAGCGCCGAGACGCCGGCGGAAGAGCTGCTCCACGTAACGAAGGGCGCCGACTTCGGCTGGCCCTACTGCTACTACGATCCGGAATTGAAGAAGAGGGTCATGGCGCCGGAATACGGAGGCGATGGCAAAACGGTTGGTCGATGCGAGGGCAAGCAGGGCAACGTGCGTGCGTTTCCCGGTCACTGGGCGCCCGACGGCCTGATGTTTTACAAGGGGTCGGCGCTTCCGATGCACTATCGTGGTGGCGCGTTCGTCGTGTTCCACGGCTCTTGGAACCGCGCTCCGCTGCCGCAAGCTGGATACAAGGTTGTGTATCAAATGATGTCGAAAGGACGCGCTATGGGGGACTACGAGGTGTTTGTAGACGGTTTTATCGGCGCTGACGGAAAGCCGACCGATTTGGGAGGGCGGCCAATGGGATTGACCGAGGGCCGTCGTGGGGAGCTGTATTTATCCGACGACTCCAAGGGCAGGATATGGCGCATACAGTATGTAGGCGGGTCCAAGTAATCAGGTTGGTATTGGCGTACTGAGACTCGGGCTTTCTGCTCTCAGCATCGGCTCTCGGGAACCGCAATTCACAGCCCGAAAGCCGATGCCGAAAGCCGACATCAAGAGTGGTTGGAATAGCAGCGATCGTTATTACTCAGGTGTAGAGGCGAAAATGGCTAGCAATCGGCTACAGCAACTGCATGACGCGGGCGTGAGTATCTGGCTCGATTTTATCGAACGCACCATCCTGCACAACGGCGATCTCGACCGGCGCGTTCGCGACGATGCGCTGACGGGCATGACGTCGAACCCGACGATCTTCGAAAAAGCCCTGGCGGAAGGCACGGCATACGACGCGCAGATCCGGGAGGCAGCGGGCGATCTGAGCGCGATGGAGCTCTTCGAGCTCGTCGCCACGACCGATGTGCGCGACGCGTGCGATCGCTTTCGCGGCGTGTACGACAAGACGAAGGGCGACGACGGCTACGTCTCGATCGAGGTGTCGCCCGCCGCCGCGAACGACGTCAAGGCGACGATCGACGAGGCGCGTCGTCTGTGGAAGACGGTGGATCGGCCGAACGTGTTCGTGAAAGTGCCTGGCACCGTGGATGGCGCCGAGTCGGTGCGGCAGTTGATCGCCGCCGGCATCAACGTCAACATCACGCTGCTCTTCGCGCTCGAAGCGCACGACCGGGTCATCGCCGCGTACATGTCGGGGCTCGAGGAACGCGTGAAGCGCGGGCAGCCTGTGGATCGCATCGCGTCGGTGGCGAGCTTCTTTGTATCGCGAGTTGATTCGGAAGTGGATAAGCGGCTCGAAGCATTGGGAAGCGGGAAGGGGGAAGCGGGAAGCGCTTCCCGCTTACCGCCTCCCGCTTCACTCAAAGGCAAGGCGGCCATCGCCAATGCGAAGTTGGCGTACCAGCTCTTCCTCGAGCGGTTCTCGTCGCCGCGCTGGAAGGCGCTCGAGGCGAAAGGTGCGCGCGTGCAGAAACCGCTCTGGGCGAGCACGAGCACGAAGAATCCAGCCTATCGCGACGTGATGTACGTGGAGCACCTCGTCGGTCCGCGCTGCATCAACACCCTTCCGCCGCAGACCATCGAGGCGTTCCGGGATCACGGCGAGGTACGTCGCACCGTCGACAAGGACGTCGATGAGGCGAAGCGCGAGCTGGAGCAGCTCGAGCAGCTCGGCATCTCCATGAAAGACGTCACCGCGAAGCTGCTCGTCGACGGGATCGCGTCGTTCCAGAAGTCGTTTGACGCCGTGATAGCTGGACTCGAGAGAAAGTCCAAGGCACTTGGACGGGAGCTGGCGGCGCGGTAAGCGGGAAGCGGGAAGCGGGAAGCGGGAAGCGGGAAGCGGGAAGCGGGAAGCGACCTACCTCGGGGTGCGTCGGGTCAGGAGTTTTCGTTTCATCAGTGTGATCATTCGCATGATGTGGTCGCAATCGTCGCGCGCGCGGAGGAGCTCGGTTGGCTGCACGTAACACCGCCGTTCAACAATGAGGAGAAGGACCTCGACTTCGGCAGCTGAACCTCGAGCAACTGATAACTGGTTGGCAAACTCTCCTGCATGAGTTCTCGCGTGGCCCTCGGCAATGTTGGCGGCTACCGACACGGCGGCACGACGAAGCTGCTGGGCCAGCGCATATCGCTCGGTGTCGGGCAACAGGGCGGCGATGCGATAAGCTTCGTCGACCAGGCGGATTGCGCGTTGCCAGACACGAAGGTCCCTATAACTCTGAATAGCAGGTTGGGATGGTGCGGTCATGATCCTGAATGATCATCGACGGAGTCGCGGTCGCGGCATCAAATCGCCTCACTCGCGGTTCAACGCTTCCCGCTTCCCGCTTCCCGCTTCCCGCTTCCCGCGATGAACTACTGCCGCACAAAAATCGTCTGCACGCTCGGGCCGGCGACGGCAACGCGCGACGCCCTCCACGGCCTCGTCGAGGCGGGGATGAACGTCGCGCGCATCAACTTCTCGCATGGCACCCACGAACAGCACGGCGAAACGATCGCGCTCGTCCGGGAGGTGGCTAAGGATCTGCGGCGGCCCGTGGCGATCCTCGGCGACCTGCAAGGCCCGCGCATCCGCATCGGGGACATTCCGGCGCCGCTGCCGCTCGAGAACGGCACCGAGGTAGTGCTG
>DATBRO010000054.1:0-2605 GCA_036560265.1 Gemmatimonadaceae bacterium
GGCATCGCGATCATCCACGATCCATTCGCTCTGCTTTACGTGCAGCGTGGCGAACTGGTCCACGTTCTGCCCGACTGGAGCACGCCCCCGGTGATCGCTTCGGCCGTTTTTCCGGGCCGCCGATTGAGGCCCGCGCACGCCCGCGCGTTCGTCGATGCGCTGGTTGCCAAGTTCGCGGGCCAGGAATGTCAGGCGTTGGAGCAGGAGACAAGGCAGATCAAGGCGCGCTCGCGAAAGAAGTCGCAGGTGTCGAGCCCGGCAGCATAGGTTGGTCGACGTCCGAAGCGCGCCCGAGGGGCTCGTCGCTCGCTCGTACACGCTCACGGTCGAAACGTGCCGCGCCATGTGCGGGTCGTGATGAGCTGGATCGGCGAGGTGCTGAAGGGACAGCTCAACCAGACCTAGCAATCTCGCGCGATCAACAGCTGAATCTGTTCGTCGTCGCCCAAGGCGGTGGCATGCCGCCGGGTGGCCCGGTGCACCAGCGACGGCGCGGCGCCGACCTGACTCTCAGTTGCCAGCTATTTCGCGCTTCAGCGCTTCTCGGTCGATGACCTCGACGCCGCCGTAGCCGATGCGGACCCAACCCGCTTTTTCCCAGCGGCGCAGCTCCTGGTTCACGCTCTGGCGCGTAGCGCCGACCAATAACGCGTACTCTTCCTGCGAGATGCGGCCTCGGCGCACGACGCTCCCCATCGCCTGGGAATCGGTTATCGCGAGCACGCGCTTCGCGAGCCTCGCGGCCATCGGCAGTGTGGTGAAATCCTCGACGATGTCCACGAGCATGCGCACGCGCTGCGCGAGGAGCGTCACGAAGCGGCCGTAGAGCTCCGGCTGGCGGGCGAGCAGCTGGCGAAAACCGCTGGTCGGAACGAACGCGACCTCGCAATTCCCGCGGGCGATCGCGTCGTGACTGTTGGGAGCGCCCGCGAGAATCGCCACCTCGCCGAACCAGTCGCCCGGATCGAGGATGGTCAGCACGATCTCGCTGCCCGACGCCGACGACGTCACGACGGCAACCTCACCCTCGAGAACGCCGAACCAGCCGGACGGCTGCCCACCCTTGCTGAAGATATGCGCGCCGGCGCGCACGCTGCGCCGCACGAGGAGCTGACGGATCTCGGCGATCACGCTCTCCGGCAGGTCGCGCAGCAGCGGATGGGTGAGGATCCGGTCGAGTTTGTCGTCCATAGGGAACCATTAGCCGCCATTATGCGCAAATGTCGGGAACCTGACAGCGTCGAGGAGCCGCGGCGGTTAGCCTCGCGACCATGACTGACCGAAAGGAGAAAACGATGTCCGCACGACCATGGCTCGCCACCTACGGCAAACACATTCCCGACGCGATCAATCCGGATGCTTACGACTCGGTAGTGGAGATGCTTGAAGAGGCGATGCAGCGATTTGCCGGCAAGCCCGCTTTCCGCTGCTCCGGCCAGACGCTCACCTACGCCGACACCGATCGCCTGTCGCGCAACTTCGCCGCGTACCTGCAGCAGAGGCTGGCGCTTAAGAAAGGCGAGCGCATTGCCGTCATGTTGCCGAACATTCCGGCCTTCCCGGTCGCGATGATCGGGATCCTGCGCGCCGGCGCCGCGCAGGTGAACGTGAATCCGCTCTATACGCCACGCGAGCTCGAGCACCAATTGAACGACGCCGGCGTCGAGACGATCGTCATTTTCGCCGGATCGACGCTGACGCTCGCGGAGATCATTGCAAAGACTCGCGTGAAGACGGTGATCACCGTGGCGCCCGGCGACGCGACTTCGGCGATGCTCCCCTGCCCCTCGGTGGACGCGCGGCTCGCGAATGCAGTGGCCTTCTCCGATGCGCTCGCCGACGGCGCGAAGCTCGAATTCACGCCCGTGCCGCTCGAGGGCAATGATCTGCTGTTTCTCCAGTACACGGGGGGAACGACGGGGCTTTCAAAAGGCGCGGCGCTGAGCCACCGCAACCTCGTCGCCAACACCGAGCAATTCAAGGCATTCCTGTATGACGCACTGCCGCCCGGAGAGGCCGTGGTCGTCACGGCTCTGCCCCTCTACCACATCTTTGCGCTGATGGTGAACTTCATCTGCAGCTTCTCGCGCGGCGCTGAGAACTGGCTCGTCACCAATCCACGCGACATGGACGGATTTGTCGAGATCCTGAAGCAGGCGCGCTGCACGTTCTTCACCGGCGTGAACTCGCTCTACGGCGGCCTGGTCGCGCATTCGCGCATCAAGGAAGTGGATTTTTCGCGGCTGCGCCACGCGATCGGCGGCGGCGCCTCCGTAATGCCTGTCACCTCCGCGCGGTGGAAGGCGCTGACCGGGCGCGACATCATCGAGGGATACGGCCTGTCCGAGACCTCTCCCGTGCTCACGCTCAATCCGCCCGGCCGAAGCAGTTTCTCGGCGACCGTGGGGCTGCCGCTGCCGTCGACTGATATCAAGCTCCTCGACGACGAAGGTCGCGAGGTCGCCGTCGGCGAGGCGGGCGAAGTATGCGCGAGGGGACCGCAGGTGATGCGCGGATACTGGGAAAAGCCCGAAGCGAATGCCACGGCGTTCACCTCCGACGGCTACTTCCGCACCGGCGATGTGGGCGTCTTCGACGCCGCAGG
>DATBRO010000055.1:0-14742 GCA_036560265.1 Gemmatimonadaceae bacterium
CAGCTTTTTCCCGGGGCGTGTCAGCATGTACGCCAGCAGCGTTCGCAGGTTCGCGAACTTCTGCCACTCGTCGCCGGCCATCTTGTTGATCAGCGATCCCTTGCCGTGCACCACTTCGTCGTGCGAGAGCGGCATGACGAACCGCTCGGTGTACTCGTAGATCATCGCGAAGGTCAGTTGATCCTGATGCCAGCGACGGTACACGGGATCGTGCGAGAAGTAGTGCAGCGTGTCGTTCATCCATCCCATGTTCCACTTGAGCGCGAATCCGAGCCCGCCGTGCGCCGGCTCATTCGTCACGCCGGGCCATGCCGTGGATTCTTCCGCGATCATCGCGCAGCCGGGATGCTCGTGCCGCATCGTCTCGTTGAGCTGGCGCAGGAATTCGATCGCCTCGAGATTCTCGCGGCCACCGAGGCGATTGCGCATCCACTCGCCCGGTTGGCGGCTGTAGTCGAGATACAACATCGAGGCGACCGCGTCGACGCGCAGGCCGTCCGTGTGGAATTCGTCGAGCCAGAAGAGCGCGTTCGCCACGAGGAAGTTTCTCACTTCGGGGCGCCCGTAGTTGAAGATCAGCGTGCCCCAATCCGGGTGCTCGCCCAACCGCGGGTCTTCGTGTTCGTAGAGCGCCGATCCGTCGAACCGACGGAGCGCGAAGTCGTCCTTGGGAAAGTGGCCTGGCACCCAGTCGAGGATCACGCCGATGCCGTGGCGGTGCATCGTGTCGACGAAATACCGGAAGTCGTCCGGCGTGCCATAGCGCGACGTCGGCGCGTAGTAGCCGCTGACCTGATAGCCCCACGATCCGTAGAAGGGATGCTCCATCACCGGCATCAGCTCGACGTGCGTGAATCCGAGCCGCTTCACGTGGTCCGCGAGTCGCGGCGCGATCTCGCGGTATGTGAGATGGCGGTTTCCTTCCTCGGGGACGCGCGCCCAGGAACCGAGGTGGACCTCGTAGGTGAGCATCGGTTCGCGATGGGGATCGAGGGCGTCGCGATTCGACATCCACTCGGCGTCGCTCCAATCGTAGGTCGTGGGCGGGGGTTCGACGATCGATGCGGTGCCCGGGTGCTGCTCCATCTTGAACGCGAACGGATCGGTCTTGACGCGAATATCGCCGCTGCGGGTGACGATCTCGTACTTGTACAGGGAGCCCGGCGCGATCTCCGGCAGGAAGATCTCCCAGACGCCGGACGAGCCGAGCGATCGCATGGGAAAAACGCGTCCATCCCACTGCGAGAAGTCGCCGATGACGCTCACACGCTGCGCCGTCGGGGCCCAGACGGCGAACGCGACTCCCGCGACGCCGTCCACGGTCATCGGATGGGCGCCCAGCTTTTCCCACAGACGGCGGTGCGTCCCTTCGTTGAAGAGGTGGAGATCGATATCGCCGAGCGTCGGCGCGAACCTGTACGGGTCGTCGCGTTCCCATGCTTGACCAGCGGCGAGCTGGAAGCGCACGCGATACCGTAGCGGGAGCTCGGCGTAGGGCAAGAATGCCGCGAACAGGCTTCCGCGCACGCGTGGCATGTCGCGCGTTTCTCCGTCGGGAAGCACCGCCTCCGCACGGACCGCGTCGTGGTGCATCACGCGTACGACGACGCCGGGCTCGCCGCTCTGGACCGCCGGGTGTGCCCCGAGGATGGAGTGAGGGTCGTGGTGTCGGCCTTGGAGGAGACGCTCGAGGGCGGCGCCTTCGACGCCGAGCAGGGCGGCGCCTTCGGCGCCGAGTGACGCCGCCGCTTCGCCGCGGATTGGTGCCGCGCTGCGCGCGGATTTCTCACCTCCTATCTTGGTGCCACGACTCCGACCCGCAGGGTCGGCGTCTATCGGCTTCTTTCGCTTACCCACCCCGCACTCCTTTCGGATCCAGCGCCAGCCGCCGGTCGCGACCGTACCGCATCAACACCACCGAATACGGCAAGAGCCGGACACAATTCTCTGTGAGCAACGTCAGCTCTTTACGCGCGGTATTCAGGAGTTCCGCCCAGATGCCGCGGTGCGACAGATCCGGCAGGCGAAACGCGACGTCCGTTGCCGAATTGCTCAGAATCAGCAGAAGCGTATCGTCGTGCAGCGGATGCCCACGGTCATCGACCTCGTCCGTCGCGTTGCCGTTCATGAGCATGCCGACGGCGGTCGCATTCGGGTCGCGCCAACCTTGATCGGTGATCTCCGCGCCGTCGGCGCGAATCCAGGTCACATCCTTGTAACCGCTGTCGTCCACCGGCGCGCCGCGGAAGAAATGGCGGCGGCGCAACACGGGATGCGCCTGTCGGATGGCCAGGATCCGGCGCGTATACTCGAGCAGTTCCTGACGCCGCCAGTCGAGATCCCAGTTCATCCACGTGGTCTCGTTGTCCTGAGCGTACGCGTTGTTGTTTCCCTGCTGCGTCCGGGCGATCTCGTCGCCGTGCGAGATCATCGGCACGCCCTGCGAGAACGCCACCGTCGCGAGATAGTTCTTCATCGCGCGATAGCGGTTGTTGAGGATGTCCTTGTCGTTCGTCTCGCCCTCGACTCCCCAGTTCTTGCTGATGTTGTCGTTGTATCCGTCGCGATTCGCTTCGCCGTTCGCCTCGTTGTGCTTCTGCTCGTAACTCACGAGGTCGTGCAAGGTGAAGCCGTCGTGCGCTGTCACGAAGTTGACGCTGGCGTACGCCTCCCGATCGCTCCAGCTGTAGATGTCGGCGGAGCCCGCGAGGCGTGACGCCATGTCGCCGATCAGCCCTTCGTCCCCGCGCCAAAAATGTCGGACGCTGTCGCGGTACTTTCCGTTCCACTCCGCCCAGCGCACCGGAAAGTTCCCGACCTGATAACCGCCGGGCCCCACGTCCCACGGTTCGGCGATGAGCTTTACGGTGGACAACGTCGGATCCTGATGGACGATGTCGAAGAACGCCGACAAGCGATCCATCTCGTAGAGCTCGCGCGCAAGCACCGGCGCAAGATCGAAGCGGAAACCGTCGACGTGCATCTCCGAGACCCAATAGCGCAGCGAATCCATGATGAGTTGGATCGTGCGCGGGTGCTGCATGTTGAGGCTGTTCCCCGTGCCCGTGAAATCCACGTACAGGCGCGGATTGTCCGGCATCAACCGATAGTAACCCTTGTTGTCGATACCCCTGAAGCAGAGCGTGGGCCCGAGATGGTCGCCTTCGCCGGTGTGGTTGTACACGACGTCGAGGATCACCTCGAGCCCGGCCGAATGCAGCGTCTTCACCATCGTCTTGAACTCGACCACCTGATTGCCGAGACCCTTGGCGGCGTACCGGACGTCGGGCGCGAAGTAGCCGATGGAGTTGTACCCCCAGTAGTTCGTGAGTCCGAGCTCGGCGAGCCGACGCTCGTCGACGAACTGATGCACGGGCAACAGCTCGATCGCCGTGACGCCGAGCGACTTGAAGTATTCGAGCATCGGCTCGGAGCACAGACCGAGATACGTACCGCGTAACGCCTGCGGCACGTTGGGATGACGCATCGTCATCCCCTTCACGTGACACTCGTAGATGATCGTCCGGTTCCAGGGGACGTTGAGCGGCTTGTCGTTTTCCCAGGTGAACGCAGAGTCCACGACCACGGATTTGGGGACGCGCGAGGCGTCGTTATCGGTCGTCGGCTCCAGGTCGTCCTGCGCGCCGATCTTAAACGCGAACAGCGCGTCGCTCCACTTGATGCTTCCAGTGATCGCTTTTGCGTAGGGATCGATCAACAGCTTCGCGGGATTGAAGCGATGGCCCACCTTTGGGTCGTACGGGCCATGTACGCGAAATCCGTAGAACTGACCCGGCCGCGCATCGGGCAGGTAGCAGTGCCACACCTGGTCCGTCCGCTCGCGCAGCGACAGCTTCTGGCGTTCGACGGCGTCGTCGGGCCCGTCGAAGAGACACAGTTCGACCCCCGTCGCGTTCTCCGAGAAAATGGCGAAGTTGACGCCCTCTCCGTCCCACGTGGCGCCCAGCGGATACGGTTGTCCCGGCCAGACTCTCATGTGTAGAGCTTCGCGATACCCCGAAGCGGAATCCATAGCCACTCCGGACGGTGATCGAGCTCGTACTGAAGCTCGTAAAAAACTTTCTCGGCCTCGAAGAGCGCGATGAGACGGCCGGCGTTGCTGTGCGATCGCGGAAGCAGCTCGGCGTTCCCTGTTTTCTCGGAGAAGTATCCGCGAAGGAACGCCTCCCGTGCGCTCCGTTCCCAGCGCGCGGCGCGGATCTCGGCGAGTGCGACGCGGGTAGAGGGACGGGATTTGGTCGCCGCCGTGTAGCTTCCCGCGTCCTGCATTCCGCCTCCTACCGCGGCTGCGTACGAGAAGGAACGCAACATCCCCGCCACGTCGCGCAGTGGTGAATGACGCGTGCGGCGTTCGTGCAGCGGCCGCGTGGGCTCGCCCTCGAAGTCGATCACGAGGAACTGGTTCGCCGAAGAGCGCAGCACCTGGCCCAGATGATAGTCGCCGTGCGTCCGCACGTTCGCGCCTGCGTCGGCTCCAATGCCTTCATCCAGCTCGCTCATCCAAGCGAGGTAGCCCGGCAGGCGCTCGACGATCGCCGTCGCTTCCGCCCCGCGCGCCTGCGGCAGCCGCTTCTCTTTCAGGGCGCGCTCCAGGGCGCGACAGGCGCTCTCGATCGTGCGCCTGGAGCTCTCCACCCATTGGCGAACGTCATGCGGGCTCGCGTGACGGAACTCGAAGTCGCTGCCAGGATCGCCGGACGCGAGCGACTCGTGCAATGCGCGCGTGACGACACCGAGCTGCTGCGCCTCGTGCTCAAACGGGAGCGCCGGATCGTCCCCGTCGCCGGCGCGGAAGTAGTCGGACGAGCACTCGAGCGCGTACTTCCACCCGTCGATGGCTCCCGGTACCAGCTCCTGTAACATTCCCGCGACGGTCGTGCCGCCCGCGCCATCTTCGAAGCGGATGGTGCCGAGCAAGACGGGAACGTGCACGAACTGGCGCTCGATCGTGAGGAAGCGCGTGACTTCGACGTCGGGATGGGTGCCCGGCTCCAGCTTGCGATACAGCTTGAGAATCGCTTCGCCGTCGATGATGACCGAGCTGTTGGTCTGCTCCGCCGTCCCCAGCGTGATCGGCGCGTTCGCGGGTACCGCGAGCGGCGTCGCGCCTTCGCTCTCGACGACGCAGCGCGCCGCGCCATGCTGGAAAGTCGCTCCCTTGAGAAATGCGTCCACGAGGCCGCGCCGGAACTCCGGGTCCTCCAGCGCATCGGTGAGCTCGTCGTCATCGCCGCCGACGAGGAAGAGCTGATACGAGGAGATGCCGTCATCGGTGGTGACGTCAGCGCGCGCGACCGCGAACTCCTTTTTGGCACCCGGCCAGGTCACGGGAATGACGTCGGTGAGCGTCGCGTCCCGAATCGCGCGTCCTTTGCCGCCGAACCAGCGCTGTTTCGAGAGAAACGCCGCGAGCTCCTCCTTCCTCGTTCCTCCCTTCTCCTTCCTCACTTCGGCACCTGATCGGCAGGCAGCAGCCGGAACCAGAGGAAGTTGTGCGGACCGAGCGTCAACAGGTACGGAAGCTCTCCGAGCGGCGGAAACGCCGTGTTGCCGTACAGCTCGAGCGGCACCCAGCCGCAAAACTCCCGAAGATCGAGCTCGACGAACTGCGCGAAGCGCGAAAGGTTGTTGACGCACAGAATCACCTCGTCGTGATACCGCCTGAGAAACACGAGCACGCGCCGATTATTGGGGTCGAGCGCCTGGAAGGTGCCGCGCCCGAAGGCGTGGAACTTCTTCCGGATCCCGACGAGCCGCCGCATCCAGCGCAGCAGCGACGTCGCCGTTCGCTCTTGAGCGGCGACGTTGACGTTGTGATAGCTGTACGGCGGATCCGCGAGCACGGGCGAGTACAGCGCGGCGCCCTCGGCCTCCGAGAACCCGGCGTTGCGATCGGCGCTCCACTGCATCGGCGTGCGCACGCCATTCCGGTCGCCGAGGTACACGTTGTCGCCCATCCCGATCTCGTCGCCGTAGTAGACGATCGGCGTGCCGGGCAGCGACATGAGCAGCGCGTTCATGATCTCCATCTGACGGCGCCCGTTGTCCATCAGCGGAGCGAGGCGTCGCCGTATGCCGACGTTCACGCGCATGCGGGGCTCGCGCGCATACTCCCGGTACATGTAGTCACGCTCCTCGTCCGTCACCATCTCGAGCGTCAGCTCATCGTGATTGCGGAGAAAAATCGCCCACTGGCAGTCCTCCGGAATCGCCGGCGTCTGGCGCATGATGTCGACGAGCGGCGTGCGGTCCTCCTTGCGCAACGCCATGTACATCCGGGGCATGACCGGAAAGTGAAACGCCATGTGGCATTCGTTGGAGTCGCCGAAGTACGCGTGCACGTCGGTGGGCCACTGATTCGCTTCCGCGAGGAAGATCCGACCCTCGAACTCCTCGTCCAGCGACCGGCGCAGCTCCTGGAGCACGGCGTGCGTCTCCGGGAGATTCTCGCACTTCGTGCCGTCGCGCTCGATGAGATACGGGATCGCGTCGAGCCTGAGTCCATCGACGCCCATGCGCAGCCAGAAGCGCATGACGTTCTTGACCGCCTCGATGACGTCGGGGTTGTCGAAATTCAGGTCGGGCTGATGGCTGAAGAAGCGGTGCCAGAAGAACTGCTGCGCCACCGGATCCCAGGCCCAGTTGGACGTCTCCGTGTCCGTGAAGATGATCCGCGTGCCGGCGTATTTGTTGGGATCGTCGCTCCAAACGTACCAGTTCCGCTCGGGCGATCCCTTTGGCGCCTGGCGCGCGCGTTGGAACCACGGATGCTGGTCGGAAGTGTGATTGATCACCAGCTCCGTGATGACCCGAATGCCGCGCTCGTGTGCGGCGTGCAGAAACGCCTTGAAATCGTCGATCGTGCCGTACGTCGGGTTGATCGACTCGTACGACGAGATGTCGTAGCCATCGTCGCGCAACGGCGACGGATAAAACGGCAGAAGCCAGATGCAGTCGACACCGAGCTGCTGGATGTAGTCGAGTTTTTCGATCAGGCCCTTGAAGTCACCGAAGCCATCCGCGTTCGAGTCACGGTACGATTTGACGTGCAGTTGGTAGATGACGGCGTCTTTGTACCAGAGGGGATCGTTGTCTGGAACTGCGGAAATGGGAAATGGTGAATGGGAAATGGGCTCACCCACAGTTCATCTCTCCACGCGGAGCACGTGGGCAACCTGATCATTTGGATCAAGACGCACGTAGTTGCGCGACCCTCGCCACGTGAAGCGCGTATCGGTCAGCAAATCGTGAACGATGTATGACGCGTCTGGTTTAATTCCCAGGTCTTTAAGCGGCACGTGCACCATTGTCGCTTGCGGGTTCTTGGGATCCAGATTCACCGCAACAAGGATGTCGGGATCATCAATGCGCGGTTTGAGCGGCGCAGCGATGTTCGCACGCTGCCCATTTCCCATTTCCCAGCTCCCATTTCCGCCTTTCCGATAAAAGAGAATGTTAGGGTTTTCCGAGACATGGAACGTGAGATTCGCGTAGCGCTGCAACGCGGGCGTCTCCCTCCGGATCCGATTGAGCAGTTTCACGTCCGCGTCGATGTTCCCGTCCGCATTCCAGTCGCGCACGCGGATCTGATATTTCTCGGAGTGCAGGTACTCCTCGCTCCCTTCCTTGAGCGGCACGTTCTCGATGAGCTCGTAGCCTGAGTACATCCCGTAGAGCGGTGACAGCGTGGCGGCGAGAACGAGTCGGGCACGAAACGCCGGCCGGCCGCCCGTCACCAGGTACTCGGTCAGGATGTCCGGCGTATTCACGAACAGATTGCCGCGGAAGTAATCTGTCATCGGCGGCGTCGTCAGCTCCGTGAGATACTCGCGCAATTCCCCGGCGGTGTTCTTCCACGTGAAGTACGTGTACGACATCGTGAAGCCGAGCTTCGCGAGATTCTTCATGCGCTTGGGACGCGTGAAGGCCTCGGAGAAGAAGATGACGTCCGGATGCGCCGACTGGACGTCCTGGATCATCCACTCCCAGAACGCAGAAGGCTTTGTATGCGGATTGTCGACGCGAAAACTCTTCACGCCGTGCGCGATCCAGAATAGGAGCACATCGCGACACGCCTCCCACAGATTCCGGCGGTCCGCGCACCAGAAATTCAGCGGGTAGATGTCCTGGTATTTCTTGGGCGGGTTCTCCGCATAGGCGATGGTTCCGTCCGGACGTTGATGAAACCAGTCCGGGTGCTGTGTGACCCAGGGATGGTCGGGCGAGCACTGTAGCGCATAGTCCAGCGCGACCTCCATCTGGCTTTTCTTCACCGCCGCGACGAAGCGATCGAAATCCTCGATCGTGCCGAGTTGCGGATCGACCGCGTCGTGTCCGCCCTGCTCGCTGCCGATCGCCCATGGGCTGCCGACGTCGTCCGGCTCGGGATTGATTGCGTTGTTCTTTCCCTTTCGAAAGGTCCGGCCGGTCGGATGGATGGGGGGGAGATACACCACGTCGAAGCCGAGGTCCTGGATGCGCGGCAGCGCGTCGATCGCCGTCGTGAAAGTGCCGTGCTTGCCCGTGGGGTCGGTGGAGCGCGGAAAGAACTCGTACCACGCGGCGAAGCGCGCGGATTCACGGTCGACGACGATCGCGAGCTCGCGTCCGTACCGCGTGAGATCCTGCGGGAGAAAGTTCTCGCGCATCAACGTCGCCAGCTCGGAATCCAAGGCGCGACGCACCAGCGCGTCGCCGGGCGTCTCGTCCACCTCGAACGCCCGCGCCGTCTGCGTCAGCGCGGCACGCGCCGGTCCGCGTTTCGCCCGCCGGGCCGCGGCCCTCACGTGTAGCGCGGCTTCCCGCAACTCGATGCGCGTGTCCTGTCCGGCGTCGACTTTCTTACGAAAGCCGGCGCGCCACGTCTCCCAGACGTCGGTCCACGCCTCGACGGTGAAGTGCCAGCGGCCGATCTTGTCGACGACGAACTCGCCAGACCAGCGATCCGTGGCGTAGTCGTATTGCATCGCCACCGGCCACGCGGCTTCGCCCGGCGCGCGGACGACGACGTGCGCGGCGGTGAGATCGTGCCCGTCCTTGATCACGTCCGCGCCGACGCGCACGACGTCGCCGACGATGCGCTTCACCGGAAAGCGACCGCAATCCAGCTCCGGTGTCACGCATTCGATTGCGAGATGATCCAGGCCGCGCGTTGGAGAGCGGCGATCGGACGTTCGTTCGGGCACGGGTAGCGGGATTGCTGCAAGCTACACGCCGCCTGAACTGCCGGCCTGCGGCACTCTACGGCGTCAGTTTCCTCATTTCCGCGGGCACTTTCACGGCGCCAATGGTCCCCGCATCGGTTCCAAACCAGATCTCGCGCGTCGCCCGATTGAACGTCATATGCCGGATCGTGTTCCTGTCCGAGCCATTGCTCGGCACGGGAATCGACGCGACCCATGACCTGGTCTTCGCGTCGAACGCGACCAGCCGATTGGGCTGCACGCCCGTCTCGGCGAGCCACAGCCGGTCGCGGTCGTCCGACGTCATCGCGTAGGGCATTGACCCCGCACCCGATGGGAGCGGCCACTCTTCCACGGCGCCACTCTTGGGATCGAGCCGGCCAAGGAAGCCGCGTGAGTAGTCACCATACCAGACAGCGTCATCCGACGTGAGCGCGATACGGCGCGGACGCGTGCGCTCGTTCGGGAGCGGATACTCCTTCAGCTCGAGCGTCTTTGGATCGATCGTTCCGATTTTGTTCGTGCCAAACTCGTCGAACCAGGGCTGTCCCTTCGAGTCCGTAACGATGCCATAGGGAAGCGATCGCGTGCCCGGCATTTTCCACAATCGAACCTCGCCCGTCGCGCGATCCAGACGTCCCACGTAGTTGCTCCCCTGCGCGGTGAACCACGCGATACCGTTCTTGTCCCACGTCATTGTGTGTGGATCGCGCACCGCAGCATCGAGCACGATAGGCTTGAGCGTTCCCGTCGCAGGATCGATCGAATACAGCCTGCCGTTGCGATTGCCGGTAAACCACACGCCCCCGCGTTCATCGAGATTGATGTTGTGCGGGTACGTCCCGTCTTCGATTTGATATTTCTTGAATTGGCCCGTCTTGGAGTCGAGATAGGCGACGTAATTCCCCTGCTGTCCGACGAACCACACTCTGCCGGACTGATCCATGATCGGATCGCGGGGACGCGTCTTCTCCCAAGGGACGGTCCATTCTTTCGGCTCGAGCGACGCATCCTGCGCGACGGCCGGAACGGCGCTCAACACCGCAAGGGCGGCAACGCGTAAGGCTTTCATGATGTCTAACCCTGACAAGTGGTCCAATTAGGACTACGCATCTTCGCGGCAGAATGCTAGGCCGGGACCGCGTTTGCGTGATCCCCGGCGCCCAGGCATTCTCCACGTTCCCACGTTCCACATCACCCCACCGATTCCGTTAGACATGCGTCTCTTTCGAACGGGCGTCGTCGCGCTCGCCGCGCTGACGCTCGGCTTGGCCGCGTCAGCGGCTGCGCAGCGGACCCGGACACGGACCCGGGCGTCCGATGCGATTCGCATCCCGTTCGAGCGCTACGTCCTGAAAAACGGTCTCACCGTCATTCTCGCGCCCGATCACTCGACGCCGACGCTGGCCGTGGAGGTGTATTACCACGTCGGCTCGAAGAACGAGATCGCGGGACGCACTGGATTCGCGCACCTGTTCGAGCACGTGATGTTCACCGGCTCGGGCAACGCGCCCTATGGTACCTTCGATCGACTCACGACAGGAGTGGGCGGACGCGTCAACGCGTACACCACGAACGACGAGACGGTCTACGCGGAGACGATTCCCTCGGGCTATCTCGAATCCACGCTCTGGCTGGAGTCCGACCGCATGGGATTTCTGCTCGACAACCCGGACAGCGCGAGGTTCGGCACGCAGCGCGACGTCGTGCGGAACGAGCGGCGGCAGAACTACGACAACCCGCCGTATGCCCGGTTCCAGGAAATCATACCGGCGGCCATGTATCCGGCGGCGCACCCCTATTCCTGGCAATCGATCGGTTATGTGGCGGATCTGAGACAGGCATCCATCGCCGATGTCGAGGATTTCTTTCGTCGGTATTACAGACCACCCAACGCAACCCTCACGATCGTCGGCGATTTCGATCCGTCGCAGGCAAAGCGGTGGGTCGCGAAGTATTTCTCGGACTTGCCACGTGGCGAGCCGATCGCGCGCCCCGACGTACGACCGGCAACCGTCACGCGCGAACAGCGGTTGGTCTTCGAGGATCACGTGCAGGTTCCCCGCATCTATTTCGCCTGGCCCACGGGCGGCGCCAAGAACAACGACACCTACGCGCTCAACGTCCTCGCCTCGATCCTCGCGGGCACGCGCACCGCTCGTCTGACGAAAGCGCTCGCGTATGATCGGCAGTCGGCGACACTCCCGGTCGTCGGCGTGCAGCGCGAGCGGGAAGACGCCGGCGAATTCTATATCTGGATCACGCCGCGCCCGGGACACACGCTCGGCGAGCTCGAGGCGACGGCGGATTCGATCATCGAGCGGTTCAAGCACGAGGGGCCGACCGCCGAGGAGCTCCAGCGCGCCATCGCCGGCCTCGAGTTCGATTTTGTCTCGAGGCTCGAGTCCAGCGCCGGCAAGGCCGAGGTGCTGAGCCTGGGCGCGAGCCACTTTGGCGATCCGGGTTCCTACCGCACGCAATACGCGAAGCTCAAGAGCGTCACGTACGCCGACGTAAAGCGCGTCGCCAACACCTACCTCGGCCCGGGTCGCGTCGTGCTCAGCGTCGTGCCCGAGGGCAAGCCCGAGCTGGCGTCGAAGCCGGAAGCGAGCGCGAAAGTCACGCTTGGCCCGGAAGGCGGGCAGTACATCATGGGGGCAAGGTGAAGAACTACCGGCTCTCGGCTATCGGTTCTCCGCTCTCGGCTGCTTTCATTTTGACGTTCGTTGCTGCGACGCTGCCCGCTCAGACGAGACGAACGACGAGCAATCAGAAAGGCGCGCTCGATCGCACAAAAGTGCCCGCGCCCGCGGCGACGCCCGCCGTGCGCGTGCCGACATGGACGAAGAGCACCCTGCCGAACGGAGCACGGCTCATCGTCTCACAGAAGCGCAATCTTCCGCTGGTCTCCGTCAGCGTGGACTTCGTCGGCGGCAAGTACCAGTTCGAGGATCCGTCGAAGCGTGGCGTCGCGACGCTTACCGCCCAGATGATGAGCGAAGGCACCGCGAGCCGCACCGGCGACCAGCTCGCGGATGCTCAGCAGATGCTCGGCACGCGCATTTCGGTCACCGTCGGCGGCGAGAGTGGCTCGATCGCATTCACGGCGCTGAGCGACAAGTTGGACGCGGCCCTCGAGCTCCTCGGCGACATGCTCACGAGCTCGACGTTCGCCGGTGACGCGCTCGAGCGACGGCGCGGCCAGTTACTTCTGAGCATTACGCAGGCGAAAAGCCAGCCTCGCAGCATCGCAGCGAATGTCTTCGCCAGGGTGTTGTATGGCGACGAGCATCCGTACGGTCGCGTGGCTGACGAGCAGACGGTGAAATCGATCACACGCGACGACGTCGTGAGGTTTGCGCGCGAGTACTTCCAGCCGGCCCGCGCGGTCATCACCGTCGTCGGCGACGTGGACCCGGCGAAGGTGCGCCTGTCGGTGGAGAAGGCCTTGGCGCAGTGGCCGGCGCAGGAGGGGTCCAAGATTGCGTTCAATTATCCCGCGCTCGCGGCGGCAAGCGCCACCACCATCTATCTGGTGGACAAAGCCAAGGCGCCACAATCGGTGTTCAACATCGGGCTTCCCGGCCCGTCGCGCGACACCCCGGACTACTATGCCATCCTGGTGATGAATTCGATCCTGGGGCAGGTGTACCTGTCGCGCCTCAACAGTGTTCTCCGAGAGCAGAAAGGCTACACGTATAGCGCGAGCTCATCGTTCGCATTCGGCAAGGGACCAGGCGCTTTTCGCGCGGGCGCCGACGTCGCCACGGAGAAGAGCGACAGCGCGCTCATCGCATTCATGAATGAGCTGCGGGGCGTGCAGGGCTCGAAACCCTTCACCGAGGACGAGATCAAGCAGGCGCGGGAGCATCTGACCCAGGGTCTCGTGCGCCGGTTCGAGTCGGTGGACGCGATCGCCGGCGCGATCTCCAGTATTTACGTGCAGGACCTGCCCGAGAGCTTCTACAAGGAGTATTCGGCCAAGGTCGGCGCGGTGACCGCGGACGATCTCGTGCGCGTCGCCAAGAAGTACATCGACCTGGACCACATCGACATCGTGATCGTGGGAGATCGCGCGGCGATCGAGGAGCCGCTGCGCAAGACCGGCATCGCGCCGGTCGTCGTGCTGGACATCGAGGGCAAGCCGATTCCGGCGACGCCGTAGCGACTCTACGAGCCTTCCAGCTCCTCGATGCGTTTCGGCCAATCTTGTTTCAATAGCCTCGACAGCGCGCGATCCGCCAGCAGCTTCCCTTCCGTCTGGCAGCGGGGGCAGTAGTTCGTCTCGTTGTCCGCGTATCTGATGCGCTGCACCGCGGTGCCGCAGATCGGACACGGTTGTCCGTATTTGCCATGCACCGCCATCTCCGGGCGAAATGCCGTGACTTTCTCCGGGAACGCGCCGTTCGCCTGCGAGCGCATCCGGTCGATCCACTCGCGCAACACCGCGCGCGTAGCGTCGTACAGCCGCTCGATCTCGTCGTCGCCCAGTCGCGAGGTCAGCTTGACCGGCGACATGCGCGCGCGATGCAGGATCTCGTCCGAGTATGCGTTCCCGATTCCGCTGAAGAGCCGCGGATCGGTGAGCGCGCGCTTGATCGTGTGATTCTCCGATCGCAGCCGCCGCGCGAATTCATCGGCCGTGCCCTCGAGCGGCTCGAGCCCGCCGCGGGCGAACTGCTCGAGCGCCTTCGCGCCCCGAACGATGTGAAGCGACGCGCGCTTCTTCGTGCCCGCCTCGGTCAACGCCAGCGTGCCTGTCGGGAACTCGAACGCCGCGAGCGCGTTGTTCGGGACGCGCTTGTTCGCGTCGATCCAGTGCAGCCGTCCGGCGATCATCAGGTGCAGCACGACGTACAGGTCGTCGTCCAGCGCGAACACGATGCGCTTGCCGAGTCGCTGGATCGCGCGCACTGATTTGCGGTCCAGGCTCTGGAGCGGCGGATCGACGGTGCGCAGCAGAAACGGCGTCGCGATGCTCACATTCACCAGCGGCTGCCCGACGACGCGGGCCTCGAGCGCTTCGATGTAAACCGTTATGTCAGGCAGTTCCGGCATTCCAGCTAGATCCAGCGCCGCACTCGCGTGCGGTATGAGGCGTAGTCCTCACCAAAAGCATTGGCGAGATACCGCTCTTCTTCGCGTATGACCATCACGTAGAGCGCCGAGAGGACCAGCGGGAGAAGAAGAAGGGGCCAGGCAACGTTCATCGCTATCGCGATACCGACGTACGTCAGCGTTCCGCCGAGATACATGGGATTGCGCGTGAACCGGTACGGTCCGTCCTGGACCAGGCGGGAGGCCTGCTCGAATGGGAACATCGTGGTGCCCGCGCGCCGGAACGTCAGAATCCCCCACAGCGAGAAGACGAATCCGAGAATTGCGACCGTCCACCCGAGCTGCGCCGGGGACAGCCACCCCCGTCCACTCATGAGCGGAATCCTGGCGGCCGCCCCCTCGAGCCACAGCCCCACCAGGAATCCAGCCAGGAAGATCGCGGGCGGAACCCGAATGTTGGGTCCTCGCACTTTCAGCATGA
>DATBRO010000056.1:0-2936 GCA_036560265.1 Gemmatimonadaceae bacterium
TCGGGAAACGTGCAGCGCGTGGTGAGCATCACCGCGGACTGCGACGGGGACGCCGTATTAGCGCGCGTCCGGCCAGCGGGCCCCGCATGTCACACCGGTGACATCACCTGCTTCGACGCCGTGGACGGCGGTGGCGACGCGCTCAGCGACCTGTCGCGAACGATCGCCGAGCGTGCTGCCGCGGTCGTGCCGGATGGCCCGAGTTACACGCAACGATTGCTCGCGGATCGCAATCTGCGCTTGAAAAAGATCGGCGAAGAAGCGGCGGAATTCGTGCTCGCATGCGCCGATGAGAGTGCGCCGAGGGCGGTGTCGGAGCTCGCGGATCTTGTGTATCACGCGTTTGTCGCGCTGGCGGCGATGGGCGCGACAGCCGATGACGTGCGTCGCGAGCTGGACGCGCGGGCAAAGCCCAGGGGAGTCCTAAAGAAATTCGAAGGGGTGCCCGCTACGCGGCAAAGCGCTGACACACCGGACTAGGTATCGCGATGCGCCGCGACATCGGCGGCTCGCGCGACGCCGCCGAACTTATGGACGACAGGATTCATGCGGCTGTGCCATGATCGCCGAGAGCGATTCGCCAGACATGGTCACAGTATCACATCACCCGGCGACGCGAACAAGACAACGTATGGCGGGCATCGTCCGGTGCCAGGATCGACACCGGACGGACGCCTGCAAGAAAACTTGTCTCCTACTTCGTTATCGCGCCTCGAGCAAGCTACTCGTGCTTTCTACCGTCTTCCCGCTTACGGCTTGACCGTCGCCGCGTTCTTGTCGAACTGCGTCGCCTGAGATGCCGTTAGAAGCGCACGAATCTCTGCACGCTCCTGCGTCCGGAGCGCGGCAACCTTGGATGCGAAGTCAGTCATGGGCTTGCCCGCCTTCTCGGCGTCGTCTTCCTGCTTCGACAGATCCTTTAGTTGATCGCGATATTTCTTCTCGACCTCGTTCACCGACTTCCGCTCCGCCCTCGTCAGCTTGACGCCCTTAAGCAGTTGGCCGGGCTCTTCGTGCGCCGCCTTGATCTCCGCACGCTCGGCTTTGTCTTCCTTCTTTTCCGCCGCGTTCGCGGCTTTGCGCTCACGCGCCTCCGTGCGCTTGGACTCGGCTGTCGCCTGACCCGCAGCCGCGTGCTCGTTGGCCTTCGCTGCGCCCTTCGTCGTCACCGGCGGTCCCGCGGGCTTCGACTTCTGTGCGCTGGCGGCGATGGAAAAGACGAGCAGGCAAACCGCAGCTGTCATCAGCTGCATCGTGAACTTCGTGACTCGCGTCATTTGCATATCTCCTTCCTCCTGACATTGTTCGTAACTCGACATCGCGCGTGAAAGGAATTGCGGTCCACCGATGTCGTCCTTAGTGAACATAGACGGCAGACATCAACGGTCGCTAAACGTCGCTGGCCAAACCTCAACGGCCGCTAAATGCGGCCCGTGAGATGCATCGCCCAAACCGTTCTGCATCAAGAGACGTGCTCATGACGCATATATCTCGAGCGATTCTTGTGGCCATCCTCCTCACGACCGGCGTGGTCGCCGCGCCACTCGGCGCACAGATGAATGCCAGCGTCGGCGGGGCGGCTCGTACCGGAGAAGGCGGGCGGGCCGAGGCATACGCCGGCAGCGCGGACGAGAGCCGGGTACGGCCGCCGGCGTTCGCAACCGGCGTCACCGCCGGTGCGATGAGCTTCAGCGGCGGACGCTCGGAGCAAGGTGTCGCCGTGATGCTGCAGTACGCAGCCACGCCATGGCTCACGCTTTCGGCGGCGCCGGGATTTGCTCACACGAGTTACGCGCAGACCTCCGCGAGCGGACTGACGGACGTCCCGCTGAGTGCCGGCGTGTGGCGCACCCTGCACGAAGTCCCATGGTCGCCAACGATCAGCGGCTCGCTCTACACGACGCTCTCGCCAAGCAGCAGCACGAGTGGCGTCGGCATCGGCCGCAACACCGTGGGCGCGTCAGGCGGCGTGAGTGGCTGGGCGACGAGCCACATCAACCTCACCTTTGGCGCGTCGCATCCGCTGAGCGCCAACAGCGGCAATGGATCGATCGAGCTCGGATCCGCATACTCGCTCGGCAAGGCGACCGCAAACGTCGGGATCGGGAGCGAAGTCGGCAGCGCGGATTCGTCGGCGGTGCTGTCGCGCTCCGTCGCAGGCGGTGTCGCGGTCACCGTTTCCGGGCCGCTCACCCTTACGATCGACGGCAGTCGCGGACTCACGAGCAGCGCACCGTCATGGACGCTATCGTTCGGCTTCGGGACAGCATTTGCCGGCTTGTCACCATTGAATCCGACGTCGCCCATCCGGCGCCTGAACCGCGTCTTCGGTTCGAGAGCCAGCGCGCCGAGCGGCTTCTCGAAGGCTGGAAATGGCAGTTGCAAGAGGACAGGAACGTGCTGATACGGTTGCCAATGGCCCTATGGGAGATCACATGAGCACACATTCGCCGGTCTCTGGCGGCGCTATTGAGCGCGCCAAGCCTGAATCCTTCCGCGCGCGCTCTCTCTCGGTTTCACTGACCGTGAAGGATCTTCAGAAAAGCCTGGCCTGGTACAGCGACATCGTGGGCTTCACGGTCGATCAGAGACACGAACGCGAGGGAAAGTTGAGGGCGGTGTCGCTGAAAGCCGGCGACGTGCGGATCCTGATCAATCAGGATGACGGAAAGAAGGGATGGGAGCGGGTGAAGGGGGAGGGGTTCTCGCTGCAGTTCACGACTGCCCAGAATGTCGACGACATCGCCAAGCGGATCAAAGAGCTCGGCGGCGCACTCGAGTCGGAGCCGGCCGACACGCCGTGGGGAGCGCGCGTGTTCCGGCTGCAGGACCCGGACGGGTTCAAGCTCGTGATCTCGTCGGAGCGACGTTCCGGCGACTGAAGCCGTCCGGACGCTAGCTTCGAAGCACGCCCGCGAGAGCCGCGATGGCGGTCA
>DATBRO010000057.1:0-2646 GCA_036560265.1 Gemmatimonadaceae bacterium
GAAGCATCCGGCATCGGCGCCGCCGGCATGCGGTTGCGCGAGGACAGTGGACCACCGATTCCGTTGGCGGAGCCGCCCGAGGCGTTCGTCCCGGAGATGCGCGCCGGTTTCATCGTCGTGCCGCGGCTTTCCTCGCACGAAGATCCGGACGCCGCGCTGAGCGAAGCGAAGGAGTCGTCCGCGTGACGCCGGACGGAGCCACGCTCACCGCGGCTGAGATCAGCGAGAGCATCCGGAGCGGGAAGCGCTCCGTGCGTGACGTCGTCAGGAACGCGCTCCGGCGGGCGCGCGAAGTCGACGAGGTCGACAAGCTCAATGTCTTCCTGACGCGCGCCGACACGCAGGCCGAGGAGAGCGCCGCTCGCGTCGGCGCCGACGAGAGTGCGCTGGAGACGGCGCCGCTGCTCGGCGTCCCGTTCGCCGTGAAGGACAACATCTCCGTGACCGGGCTGCCCACCACGTGCGGCTCGCGGATTCTCGACGGTTACGTGAGCCCGTACACGGCGACGGTTGTCGAACGGCTGCGCGGGGCGGGTGCGGTACTCGTGGGAAAGACGAACCTCGATGAGTTCGCGATGGGATCGTCGACGGAGTACAGCGCATTCGGCCCGACGAGAAACCCGCTCGCACCGGAGCTTGTCCCCGGCGGATCGTCCGGCGGTTCCGCCGCGGCGGTCGCCGCCGGTGTGGTGCCGATCGCTCTCGGTTCGGAGACCGGTGGCTCCGTGCGGCAGCCCGCGGCGTTCTGTGGCATCGTCGGCGTGAAGCCCACGTACGGCCGCGTCAGTCGTTACGGTCTCGTCGCGTTCGGGTCATCCCTCGACCAGATCGGGGTCTTTGGCACGAACGTCGCCGACGCCGCGCTCGGACTGCGTGTCATCGCCGGACGCGACGATCTCGATTCCACGAGCGTCGACGTTCCGGTGCCCGATTACGTATCCGGGAAGAGCGACTCGCTCCGCGGCGTGGTGATCGGCCGACCGAAGGAGTACTTCCCGCCCGAGCTGGATGGCCGCATCGCGAGCCTCTGCGATCGCGCGTTCGACCGGTTCCGCTCGTTGGGCGCTGAAGTGCGCGACGTCTCGCTCCCGCACACCTCGCTCGCGATCCAGGTCTACTACATCGTCGCGCCGGCGGAGGCGTCGTCCAACCTCGCGCGCTTCGATGGCGTGCGATACGGACTTCGCATCACGGGGGGGAGCGACGGTCTGCGCGGCATGTACGAGGCGACGCGGTCCAAGGGGTTTGGGCCCGAAGTGACGCGCCGCATCATCCTGGGCACGTACGTACTCTCGAAGGGCTACTACGACGCATACTATAGAAAGGCGATGCAGGTGCGAACGCTCATCGCGGACGACTTTCGCAAGGTGTTCTCGCGCGGCGTCCATGTGTTGTTCACGCCGACGACGCCCACCCCCGCCTTTCCGTTCGGATCCAAGAGCGATCCGTACGAGATGTACCTGAGCGACATCTTTACGTGCACCGCGAACCTCGCGGGTGTTCCGGGACTATCGCTGCCGATAGGCCGGGTAGGGAAGCTCCCCGCCGGCGGCCAACTGATGGCGGCCCACTTCGACGAGCAGCGCATGTTCGCCGTCGCGTCCGCGCTCGAGCGCGCGCTCGGCGTCGAGGCCCACTCGTGAGTGACTACGAGATGGTCGTCGGCTTGGAGGTGCACGTCCAGCTCAAAACCCGCACGAAAGCGTTTTGCAGCAGCTCCGCCTCGTTCGGCGATCCGCCCAACACCAACGTTTGTCCTGTCTGTCTCGGGCTCCCCGGATCGCTGCCCGTGCTCAATGAGCGCGCGGTGGATCTCGCTCTACGGGCGGCGCTTGCGCTCGGATGCGACGTGAACGAAGTCTCGATCTTCGCGCGCAAGAACTATTTCTATCCCGATCTCCCGAAGGGATATCAAATCTCCCAGTACGACAAGCCGCTCGCCAGCGGCGGCCGACTGGAGATCGGCGTCCGGGACGACGGCTCGCCGATCAACGTAAGGATCACGCGCGTGCACATGGAGGAAGACGCCGGCAAGTTGCTGCACGATCGTTTTCCCGGTGTGACCGCCATCGATCTCAATCGCGCCGGCGTGCCGCTCATCGAAATCGTGAGCGAGCCCGACATGCGCTCGTCGGCGGAAGCGGGCGCGTACCTCCGCACGCTCAAGCAGATCCTCGAGTACATGGACGTCAGCGACGTCAGCATGGAGGAAGGCAGCCTGCGTGTCGACGCCAACGTCAGCGCGCGGAAGCGCGGCGACAGCCAACTCGGACAGAAGACCGAGGTGAAGAACATGAATTCGTTCTCCGGCGTCGAGCGCGCGCTCGAGGTGGAATTCGCGCGACAGTGCGCGGTGCTCGATGACGGCGGGAAAGTCGAGCAGCAAACGATGCTTTGGGACGCGGGCACCGGTCAGGTGCGTCCGTCGCGCACCAAGGAAGCGAGTCACGATTATCGCTACTTCCCGGAGCCCGATCTTCCGCCCCTCGTGCTCGACCGGAAACGCATCGACAAGTCGCGCGAACATCTTCCCGAGCTCCCGTCGGCGCGACGCGCACGCTTCCAGCGCGACTACCACTTGAGCGACTACGACGTCGACGTGCTGACGTCCTCACCGGCGCTCGCGGACTACTACGAGGGCGTCGC
>DATBRO010000058.1:0-11793 GCA_036560265.1 Gemmatimonadaceae bacterium
TCCTGCTGAAAAAAGCCGACAGCGCCGGCATCAAGATGACGCCGGAGGAAAAACAGCAGCTGTACGCGGAGTTCAAGCAGCTCGTGACGTCGCTGTGGCAGGAGCTCGGCATCGATCCCAAGCAGTTGGCGGACAGCGCGCGCAGTGTTCCGGAGCGCGAGCGGCTCGCCGCGTCCCGGATCGAGAGCTACCTGGACCGCGTGATGATCGGGCAGGCCCAGCCGATCTCGGTTCCGCTTCCCGTGCAGAGCATTCTGTCCGAGAAATACAAGTCCAAGGTGTATCCGGCCGGCGTCGATCGCGCGGTCGAGCGCGCCAAGAAGCTTCGGGCGTCGGCGGATTCGGCGCGGGCGGCGAACCAGCCGCGCTCGCAGGTGCCGCTGCCAACACCAGGGGCGCAGGCGCCCCAAGCCGCGCCGCCGACTCCGACGCCGCCGGATAACGTGACGAAGCAGTTGCGCGACACGACCGGGCGCAGCAAGACAAAGAAGCCATAGCGGACCTCGGCCTCACGCAGATGGGTATGACGAGTATGAAGCAGCTGATGATGATCGCGATTTCGGCGGCGGTGGCCGGCGCGCAGCAGCCGGCGCCGAAGCCGCCGACCCCCACGGCCCAGCCGCCAGTCGCAGCAGCGCCGGCCGCGCCGGCAGCCCCGACGCCCGACACTACCGTCATTCCGCTCGACCGCATCGTCGGCGTGGTCGGTGATCAGCCCATCACGCAGTTCGACGTCGAAGAGCGCATCCTCGCCATGCGGCAGCAGCCGGCGTTCAAGGCGCCGACCACCGAGGCCGAGTACAACAAGATCGCGCTGGACGTGATCAACCAGCTCGTCGACGAGGAGCTGCTCGTCCAAAAGGCGAAGCTGCTCAAGGTGGAAGTGCAGGATCGCGATCTCAGCGCGAATGTCGATCGTCAGATGCGGGACATCCGCTCGCGCTTCGCGAGCGACGCGGAGTTCCGGGCGGAGCTGGCGAAGGCAGGTCTGGGAACGCCGGAAGAATACCGCCGATTCCTGACGGATCAGCTGCGTCGCGGCGAACTGCAGCGACGCGTGATCGAGAAGATGAAACAGGACGGAAAGATTCCGCCTGTGAACGTCTCGCAGGCCGAGGTCGAGGAAGCGTTCAACCGGTCTCGCGCGACGCTGCCGAAGCGCCCGGCGACCGTCACGTTTCGTCAGATCGTCGTGGCCCCCAAGCCGAGCGAGCGTGAGAAGGATGTGGCGCGCGTCAAAGCCGAGTCGCTGCTGGCCGAAATCAAAAGCGGCTCGGACTTCGAGCGGGTCGCCAAGCGCGAGTCGATGGACTCGGCGTCGCGCGAGCGGGGCGGCGATCTCGGATGGAATCGTCGTGGCGTGATGGTTCCTGAGTTCGAGCGCTGGATGTTCGGGCTGCGCCCTGGCGACTTGAGTCCCGTGGTCGAGACCGTGCACGGCTTTCACATCATTCGGGTCGATCGGGTGCAGCCCGGCGAAGTGAAGGCGCGCCACATCCTCGTCCGGCCGGCAATCGACTCGACCGACGAAGCGCGCGCGCGCGCCGAGGCCGACAGCGTCGCGCAGCAATGGAAGGCCGGGGCGCCATTCGATTCACTCGCCCGCAAGCATCACGATTACGCGAGCGGTGAGGAGACGAGCATCCTCACGCCGATGACGCGCGACTCGATGCCCGCGAGCTACCAAACCGCGTTCCGCGGCAAGAAAACCGGGGACGTCGTTGCGTTTCCAATTGCCGGTGTGGCGGGCCATCCGAAATTCGTCGTCGCGCAGTTGGCGACGGTGGACCAAGGGGGCGAGTACAAGCTCAGCGATCTTCGCGAGCGCGTACGCCAACAACTCGTCGAAGAAGGCTCGATCCGGCGCTTCCTCGATTCGTTGCGGAAGGAGACGTACGTCTCGATTCGCATCGAGACACCGGCGATCACAGCGCCGGTCAAATCACGGTGACGTGAGCGCGCTGCCGCGCCTCGCCGTGACGCTCGGCGATCCGCGCGGTATCGGCCCCGAGATCGTCGCCAAGATGATGCGCGACGGCCGGGTGCCGCGCGAAGCCACGCTCATGCTCGTCGGTCCACGCGGCACGGGAGTCGACGTTCACGAGTCCGTCGGCGAATGGCGCGAGAACGCGGATGCGGCGCTGGCGGGGAAGCTCGCGGGCGCGGCGATCGAGCGGGCCGTCGAGCTGGCGCAGACCGGCGTCGTCGACGGCATCGTCACGGCACCGATCGACAAGGCCGTGTTGCTGAGCGGCGGGTACGACTATCCCGGTCACACCGAGATGCTGGCCGCTCTGACGGGCTCTCGCGTCGCGATGATGCTGACCTCCGCAGAAGGCGCACATGGGACATCGGCCCTTCGGGTGGTTTTAGCCACCATGCACATTCCGCTGCGCGACGTCCCGCGCACGCTGACGAAAGAGCGCATCCTCGAAACGGTCGCGACCACGCGCCTGGGGCTGCGTGACTGGTTCCGCATGCGCGAGCCGCGGATCGCGCTGTGCGCGCTGAACCCCCACGCGGGCGATCACGGCCGTTTCGGCGCCGAGGACGACGATCTGCTCGCACCCGCGGCGAAGGCGGCGGGGATCTCGGGGCCGTTTCCGGCGGATACGGTGTTCGTGCGCGCGCTGCGCGGCGAGTTCGACGTGGTGATCGCGCCCTATCACGACGTCGGCATGACGGCGATCAAAGTTGCGGCGTTCGGCAAGGCGGTGAACGTCACGCTGGGATTGCCGTTTCCGCGCACGTCTCCGGATCACGGCACGGCACTCGACATCGCCCGGCGCGGGATCGCGGATGCCTCGAGCATGATCGAGGCGGCGCTCCTGTGCGCGTCGATCGTGCGAACGATCAAGAAGGACACGCGCGCGCGCACGTCCGTGCACTAACGTCATGACGCACGACGCACGACGTACGGTCATTGCGGCCGTCTTCGCGACTCTCGGCGCGTGCGCGCGCGCTCCCGCTCCCGCGCCTCCGCAGCCACCCGCGCCCGCGACGGTGCCGGCCATCCCGCAGATCACGGCGCGCGTACTCACGGATTCGGCCAGCATCGCGTTTCTCCTCGACGAGGGAACCCACCGCTCGCGCGTCTCCGCGGATCTCGAGTACCTCACCGACGTCATCGGGCCCAGGCTCACCGGGTCGCGAGGGTTGCGACGCGCCAACGAATGGACGGCGGCGAAGCTGCGTGAGTACGGCGCGGACTCCGTAACGCTCGAGGGCTGGCCCTTCGGGATCGGTTGGCAGCGGGGGCCGATCACGATGCGTCTCCTCGCCCCGCACGAGCGCTGGGTCACGGCCATGTCCTGGGCATGGGCGCCCGGAACGAAGGGTCCCGTGACCGGTGACGTCGTCTACGTCGATGCCACCACGCGTCTCGACTTCGACGCCCGGTTTGCCGGGAAGCTGCGCGGCGCTTGGGTCATGCTCTCGCGCCCCTATCCTCGCACGAACCCGGATGCCGCGAACGCGCGCGACTCGGCGCGCGTCGACTCGCTGCGGCGCGCCATGCGCACGCCACTGACCGCCGAACAGCGCGCGTTCCGCGCGGACGAGGCGGAGCTCCTCGCCGCGCAGGGAATCGCCGGCCAGATCATCGACGGCGGCAAGGAGTTCGGGCTGCTCACGATGAGCGGCTCGCCGGACGACGTGTCCCGATTTCCCGTGGTCGTCGTCGCGAACGAGACGTACGCCGAGCTGCACCGGTTGCTCGCGCGCCGTGAAGGTGTGCGGGTCGAGGTCAACGCGTCGAACACGTTCGGCCGCGACACGTTGGTGCAGTGGAACACGGTCGGCGAAATCCGCGGGAGCGAGCGTCCCGACGAGATCGTGCTCATCGGCGCGCATCTGGATTCGTGGGACATCGGCACCGGCGCCACCGACAATGGGACGGGGTCCATCGCCGTGCTCGAGGCGGCTCGCCTCCTTGGCGCCTTGAAGGCGTCGGGCGTGCGCCCACGCCGGACAATTCGCTTTGCGTTCTTTACCGGTGAAGAACAGGGCCTGTTCGGCTCGCAGTATTACGCCCTGGCGCACGCGTCAGAGCTGCCTCGCTTTCAGTCCGTGCTGGTGCTCGACAATGGCAGCGGAAAAATCGTCGGCGTGGCACTCCAGGGCTGGGACGAGCTGCACGACCTGTGGGCTCATATGCTCGGTACGCTGGTAACGCTCGGGCCGTTCGCGGTTCGCTCAGGAATCAAGACCGGAACGGATCATCTCTCGTTCCTGCCCGCGGGCGTGCCCTCGTTCAACTACGACCAGCTGGCGAGAGGCTACGATCATACGCATCACTCGCAGGTGGACGTATACGATCACTCAGTGCCGGACGACATCGCGCAGGCGGCGACAGTAATGGCGGTGAACGCGCTGCAATTGGCGAACCTCGACCTCTTTCTGCCGAGGAAAAGCCTAACTAGTGAAAAGGGATCCAAGTAACGAGTCGGCCCAGTCGATCAGTGCGCCAGCAATCCAGTTACTGGCCTGACTCTTCCAACTGAGCAGTCGGGAACATGGGTGAGGTTTAGCCCGGCGACATAGGTAAGACCGAACCGGCGACATGGGTGAGGTTAACCAGTGCTGGTGACGGATGGTTGCGATGACCAACAAACGCCGGGGTTGAAGAGTAGACGTCGTTCATCGAGGATGCCGAGGATGAGCGGGCCGAAGGCGATCGTCCACTCGGCGTCGTTGGTTTCTTCCAAGCTGACATCTTCACCCGCCAGCGCGGCAGTGAGATAGAACAGCTGGGCGCGAAAAGCGATGGTGCCGTTTGAGCCCACGCGGCGGAGCTCGCGCTGCGCTGGGTATTCCAGGGGTGGCAGCCGCCGCGGGAAGGCGCGCGCCGACGCCGTGTAGTGGCGTGCCGGCGGCTGCATCTCGAGACTCTCATGGGGCCGCACGGTGTTGTAATCCATCCGGAATTGGTCGAAGCGTCGTTGTTGCTGTGGGAGGGTCTCCGCGGGCGGCCGGGTCGCGTCGTCTTTGAGCGTGCGATGCATGCGTTCATGCTGCCCGTTCTGCTGCGGCGCGCCCGGCGTGATGCGTTCCGGCCGAATGCCCAGCCGGATCCACCAGACCGTCAAGGCCGATAAGCGTCCGAGCGCATTCGGTTGCGCGAAGGGCACGCCATTGTCGGTGCGCAACACGCGCGGCAAGCCAAACTCGCGGAACACACGAGTGAAGACGATGCGCGTGGGCGCCGACGCCGTGGAGGATAACGCGCGACAGCCCAGGACGTAGCGGCTATGGAGATCGCTGATCGTCAGCGGATAACAAAAGCCGCCACTGCTCAGGCGAAATTCCCCTTTGAAGTCCGCGGCCCACACGTCATTCGGTGCCGCCGGTGGGGTGAGGCCATATGCCGCGGCATCCCACGGCACGCCGCGCGAACGCCGCCGGCGGCGCCGCCGCACCAAACCGCGACACTTTAGCAGCTCGAAGATCGTGCTCGGCGCGGGCCAGTCCACGCTCGCGTCCGCGGTCTGCAGAATCTGGCGCAACTTGCGGGCGCCATACGTCGGGTGTCGTTTGCGCAGCCCCACGATGCGCTCGATGACGGCTGCCGCTACGCGGTGGGGCGAAGAGAGCGGTGCGCGCGAGCGCTCCGCCAAGCCCGCACGCCCTTCCTCGTGGTACCGAGCGATCCACTTGTAGCCCGTCTTTTCACTGACACCAAAGGCCGCGCATAGCTCGCTCACGCGACACTGGCGCTGCAGGTACAACTCGATGAAGTCTTGACGCTGCGACATGGGAGAGGTTTCGCTCCATGGCACTGGGCACCTCCTGGGTGCCCAATGGTGAAAGGTTTAACAAAAACCCTCACCTATGTCGCCGGGCTAAACCTCACCCATGTCGCCGGGCTGTACCACTGAAGTGACTGGCGGACTCGCTACTTGGATCCCCCCTCACGGCCTTGGACCGTCTACGCCGACACGCCTTCGCGTTCTTTTGCGCGTCTGTCTCCGGCACTGTGTAGATCCACGGCCAGCGTTTCTATCCGGCGGCCCTCCATCTCTCGCACGGTGAAAATCGCCCCTCCCGCCGTCACCCGATCGCCGATCACGGGCAAGCGGCCCAGCAGGCCGAACACGAAACCGCCGATCGTCGTGTAGTCCTCTTCGGGGACGTTCAGCCCGAATCGTTCGTTGAGATCGGCGATATTCGTGGAGCCGGGCACCAGGACGAGATCCGCGCTCTCGCGCGATTCCACTTCGGGCGGCTCGTCCTTCTCGTCGAGAATCTCTCCGACAATCTCCTCGAGAAGATCTTCCATCGTCACGAGGCCCGCGGTACCGCCGTACTCGTCCAGCACGATCGCTAGGTGCTCCTTCAACCGCTTGAAGTCGGCGAGCACTTCTTCCACCTCACGCGAGCCCGGCACGACGTGAATCGGTCGCATGATCGATCGCACGTTGAATTGCGCCGGCGGCTTGCGCAGGATCGGGATCAGGTCCTTGGCGAGCACCAGCCCGATGATGTCGTCGATGGTCTCTTCGTACACCGGATAGCGCGACCGCCGCGTCTCCTCGACGAGCGCGAGGGTCTCGTCGAGGCTGGCATCCACCGCGAGTGCGTCGATGTTGGTGCGCGGTGTCATGACCTCGCGCGCGTTCTTCTCCGAGAACTCGAAGACGCCCTCGATGAGCGTTGCGTCGGTTTGCTCGAGCGCGCCGCCCTCCTGGCTTTGCTCCACGAGCATCCGCAGCTCTTCGGGTGAATGAAACGCCTCCTCCACCGTCTGCTGCTTCACCTTCATGGTTTTGAGCACGAGTTGCGCGGATTTCGTCAAGAGCATGTTGAACGGCCGCGTGACGACCTCGAAGAGCATCAGCGGCGGCGCGAGCAGGCGCGCCATCCGCTCCGGATGCGCGAGCGCAAGGCTCTTCGGCGTCAACTCGCCGATCACGACGTGGAAGTACGACACGATGGCGATCGCCAGAAAAGAGCCGAGCGCGAAGCCGGCGGTGAGCCTCGCGGCTAAAGGAATGGTGCCCAACCAATGCTTGAAGAATTCCGCCAGTGTTTCCTCGGCGAGGGCGCCGATCGCGAGGGACACGAGTGTGATCCCGAGCTGGGTGGCCGAGAGCAGCCGGCCGATGTTGGCGATGGCTCGGAGCGCCAGGCGGGCCAGCCGGTCACCGGCTCGCGCCATGGCTTCGAGTCGCGTGCGGCGTGAGCGAACCAGCGCGAATTCGACTCCGACGAAATAGCCGTTCAGCAGCAGCAGAATGGCGATGATGACTATTTGGCCGAGCACGGCCACTAACTTACCCCGAGTGACAGCGCATCACCACCAGCATCACGACCACTACCACGAGTCCGCCGCGCACGCGGACAAGACGACGCGCGCGCTGCGCGCCGCGCTGATTCTCACGGTCGTGCTGCTGGTCGCGGAAGCGATTGGCGGATGGATCTCCAACTCGCTGGCGCTGCTCGCCGACGCCGGCCACGTGTTCACGGACGCCGGCGCGCTCGCGTTATCGCTGTTCGTCGCCTGGTTCTCGCGACAGCCCGTTACGCCGGAAAAAACCTACGGGTATCTGCGCTGGGAGATCCTGGCCGCGCTGATCAACGGCGCCACGCTGCTGGGGATCTCGGCTTGGATCGTCGTCGAAGCCATCGGCCGTCTCCATTCGCCGCAGCCGGTCGCCGGGACGCTCATGTTGATCGTGGCGGTCGCCGGCCTGCTCGCGAACACGGTTGCAGCGTGGCTCCTGCATCCGACACATGACGACGGCCTGAACATTCGCGGCGCGTACCTGCACATCCTGGGCGACCTGCTTGCCTCGGCAGGGACGATCGTCGCCGCGCTCGTGATTCGTATGACCGGGTGGCTTCAGGCAGACCCGATCGCCTCGCTACTGACGACACTGCTGATCGTGCGCGGCGCGTGGACGCTCGTGCGCGAAGCCGTCGACGTACTCCTCGAGTCGACGCCGTCGCACATCGCGCTGGCTGATGTCCGGGCCGCGCTCCAAGGAATTCCCGGCGTGGAGTACGTCCACGATCTCCACGTGTGGACCGTGACGTCCGGCGTGGTCGCGCTGAGCGCGCACGCGATCGTGAAGGATGCCGATCGCCACCAGGAGGTGCTCGAGCGCGCGTGCCACCTGCTTGGCCACATGGGCATCCATCACATCACCGTGCAGATCGAGCGGCGTGATATGTCCGAGTCGGAAAAGCATCTACATCCCTAGCTTCTCCTATGGATCACGCGTCACTCGTGTTGACGCAGGACGCATGTCGACTTAGGGACAGCTATTTCTTGCGTTTTACCGTCGCCCTCCCCACAATGGCCTTATGTCCGAATATCGCATCGAGAAACTCAGGCGGCCGCTCACTGTGGTGCTCACGGACGGCAGCCGGCTCGAGGGCGACGTGTTCCTTCGTCCCATGACACGCTTCCGGTCGAGGCCAGAAGAGCCGAGCGATCTCTTGAATGACGCGGAGCCGTTTTTTGCGCTCGTGCGTGACGGGAAAGTCGTACTCGTGTCCAAGTCGAACGTGGCGCTCGCCGAGACGTTGGTCGGAGAGGAAGAGGAGTTCGACCTGGGGTCCCTCGGCATTCCCGTGGAGGTTACGCTGAACGACGGCAGTGTCCACGCGGGCTCTATTTTTCTCGAGACCCGATCCGATCGTCCTAGACTGTTGGACTTCTTGAATTCCTATTCCTCACGGTTCCTGCCCGTCGTCGACGCCAGGCAGGTTTTTCTTGTCAATACGCAGATAATCGCGCACGTGCGCGAGGTTGCCTGATGGCGCAATTCGATCGATTGCTCGCCGCGATGGTCAGTAACAAAGCGGACTCCCTCGTCCTCGAGGACGGCGATCTCGTGAAGGTGGAGGTGGGTGGTCAGCTGCGTCCGCTGACCAAGACGCCGCTCACGGGCGGGCAGATCGTTGCCCTGTTCAAGGAGATCGCGTCCATCGAAGCGCAGAAGTTGATCGACACGAACAAGCCCGCGACGACGTCGTATGTCACCGGCGACGGCGCGTTCGTCGTGCGCGCGATGCTGCATGGGACGAAGTGGCACGTCGTCGCCCAAATCGACGATGCCGCCGAGTTCAAGCGGATCACCGGGCAATTCAAGGCGATGGACCTGCCGCCCGAGACACCTCCTCCCTCGCCGGCAGTACCTCCCCCACCTCCCCCACCTCCCGCCGCTCCACGCGCGGCCGCCGCCGCGCCGACTCCCTCACCCGCCCCTATGACTGCAGCAGCGCCAGCAGCGCCTGCGGCGCCCGTCTCGTCGGGCTTCGCGTCGTCCAAGTCCGAGCTCGATGTGATCCAGCCATTCGACGGGATCGAGCAAGCGCGCGCGTTCCTCGATCAGCTGCTGAAGACGATGGTCGAAAAGGGCGCGTCCGACCTGCATCTGCGCGTCACCGAACCGCCGATCCTCCGGCATCATGGAGAGATGGAGCGGCAGGAGGGGCCGCCGCTCGCGGACGAGCAGTTGTTCGCCATGATGCGGTCGGTCATGCCGCAGCGCAACCGGCTCGAGTACCAGGAGACGAACGACACCGATTACGCCTATGAGCTCGCCGGCGTCGCACGCTTCCGCTGCAACGCGGCGCGCGACCGGAATGGTCCCGTGGCTGTCTTCCGTCAGATCCCGGCGACCGTCGTGACCGTGGAGCAGATGAAGGTCACGGAGGAAGTTCAGCGGCTCTGCTTCCTCACCAAAGGACTCGTGCTCGTCACCGGCCCCACCGGCTCCGGCAAATCGACGACGCTCTGCGCGCTGATCGACCTCGTGAACCGTGCGCGCAGCGATCACGTCATCACGATCGAGGACCCGATCGAGTTCGTGCACAAGAACAAGAGCTGCATCATCACGCAGCGCCAGGTGCACGTGCACACGAAGTCGTTCAAGACGGCGCTTCGCGCGGCACTCCGTGAGGATCCGGACATCGTGCTCGTCGGGGAAATGCGCGACCTCGAGACCGTCGCCATCGCCATCGAGACGGCGGAAACCGGCCACCTCGTGTTCGGGACCCTCCACACAACGACCGCCGCCGGCACCGTCGACCGCATCATCGATCAGTTCCCGGCCGACCGCCAGGAGCAGATTCGCGTGATGCTCGCCGAATCATTGAAGGGCGTCATCTCGCAGACGCTGTGCAAGAAGATCGGCGGCGGGCGCGTCGCGGCGCGCGAGATTCTTCTCTCGATGCCGTCGGTCACGAACCTCATCCGGGAAGGGAAGACCTTCCAAATCCCGTCCATCATGCAGACGTCCAAACGGATCGGCATGGTGACGCTCAATGACGCGCTGATCGCGTACGTCGACTCCGGCGAGGTCGAGCCGAAGGAAGCCTACATGAAGTGCGTCGAGAAGCAGGGCTTCGTGCAGATGCTGAAAGCCAGGAACCTCGACGTCAGCTTTGCGGAGAGCGATCAGAAGCCGGGCGAGGCGCCCGCGACGGCGCCCGCGGGAGCTGGTCCGGCTGGCAAGGCCGCGCCCCCGAAACCGGTGGCGGCGAAAAGATAAAAGCTCGTCAGCTGAAAGCTGACGAGCCTCTCTTTATTGTCGCTCCTCTATGTCAGTCTGGCCCGGGTTTTCCTGCGGGGCCTCTAATTCGCCGCGTCGTTTCTCGAACTCCTCGCGCTCGGCGTATCCATACCCTCCGAGCACTTCGCCACCGCGCATGTAGTCGTGTCCGTAGCCTCGACCGTGGGGGTAGTCCTCAAGCGCGGGGTCGTGAGAATGATTCATGAGCGCTTACCTCCGCTGGAGTTGTCAGCCACACCTAGCCGCATTCTGCGCGCCAACATTTGTATATGCAAGAGGGAAAAACGGCATGGCGACCTCATCACAAATCCGGCATGCCCATCAGTTTGGAACAGTCCAGCCGTCAGTGCTGACCTCAATTCTCAGGCCTCAGAAACTCGCCGAAAGGCCGAGAATGCAATGAGTTAGCTTTCTAGGCTATGGAAATCAGGAATATTGCGATTATAGCGCACGTGGATCACGGCAAGACCACCCTGGTCGACAAGATGCTCCGCCAGGCTGGGGCGTTTCGCGAGAATCAGATCGTCGAAGAGCGCGTGATGGATTCCAACCCGCTCGAACGCGAGCGCGGCATCACCATTCTGGCCAAAAACACTTCCGTTCGCTGGAAAGGGACGAAGATCAACATCGTCGACACCCCGGGGCACGCGGACTTCGGCGGGGAAGTCGAGCGCATCCTTCGCATGGTGGACGGCGTCCTGCTCGTGGTCGACGCCTTCGACGGCCCGATGCCGCAGACGCGCTTCGTGCTGCGGAAAGCGCTCGCCCTCGGCCGCGTCCCCATCGTGGTCATCAACAAGATCGACCGGCAGGGCGCCGACCCGATGCGCGTGCACGACGAGGTGCTCGACCTCTTCATCGAGCTCGAGGCCGACGAAGCGCAGCTCGACGCGCCTGTGGTGTACGCGTCCGCGCGCGAGGGCGTCGCGACAATGGACTTGGCGGTTGTTCCAAAAAACCTGACGCCATTATTCGACGCGATCATCGAGCACGTCCCGCCGCCGCCCCACGACGCGACCGGCCCATTCCAGATGTTGATCTCCACGATCGACTACTCGCCCTACCTCGGCCGCATGGGCATCGGCCGCATCGAGCGCGGCGAAGTCCACGTCGGCGACACGGTAGCGCTCCTCCCCATCGATCCAACCCTGTCGGCCGGCACCGATACCGTCGGCTCCGGCGTGGATCGCGCTCGGGTCACGAAATTATTTGCGTTCGAAGGCCTGGACCGACTCGATATTCAATCCGCTTCGGCCGGCGAGATCGTTGCGCT
>DATBRO010000059.1:0-5426 GCA_036560265.1 Gemmatimonadaceae bacterium
GACGCATTCCTTTTTCTTTGGCGCCGATACGGGGCTGACGTCGGAGTACACGGACATCGCTCGGCGCCTCGGCCCGTTCGACGTGGTGGCCCTGGAGATTGGCGCGTATCACCCGGCGTGGGGCGACATCCATATGGGACCGGTGAACGCGCTGGCCGCGTACGGGCTGCTCGAGAGCGGCGCGTTTCTCCCGATTCACTGGGGGACGTTCAATCTCGCGATTCATCCGTGGAATGAGCCCCCGGAAACGCTCGTGCGCCTTGGCCTCCCAGCCGGTGTGCCTCTCGTGATGCCGAGGCTCGGCGAGCCGGTGGAGCCGTCACACTCCAATGGCGTGGACCCATGGTGGCGTAGTGTCTCAGGCGGCGCTCCGGAGCCGACCGATCAGGCTGACGCGTTGGAACGCGAGACGCCGGTGGAGTGGCTCACGGACTGACGACGATACGGATCGACGCGGCATACAACTGGAAGACGCCGTTACTTGTTCCCGCCAACATTAAATGCTTCACGCGGCATTAGTCAGCAAGAAGTGCAAAAGCGCACCGAATCGTTGCACATCCGTGGCGCCTTTTTCCTTGACCGACACAACGCACGTGTCTACTCTGCATACATGCAGCGTCATCAACTGAACACATTCCCCATCTGCAATCGGGACTCCAGGCGGAGGTCCAGCTAGGTCGCGCGTTTGTCCGATGACTCTGCGTTGCCCGCCCGCCAGACCTCGGTTCGGTGGGTTTTGTCGTTTCAAGGAGAACACTGAGTGGCTCCAAAACACTTTCTGTTGGTCAGCGATTTCGATCAGACACTGAGCTTCAACGATTCCGGTCTCGTGCTGAGCGAGATACTCGGCATCTCCGACTTCGAGAACAAAGTCGCCGGGCTGTCGCGTCTCAATCTCGTGCAGCAAGGCGCCGAGCTCGCGTATCTCATTCGGCACGATCCCGAGTTCCGGCGCGTGCGGCGCGCCGATCTCGTCGAAGTGGGGCGGCGCGTCCGGCTCAAGCGCAACATCGGCTCCCTCATCCAATTGCTGGCGCGCGGCGTCGACGGATATGCATTCGACTTCTACGTGCTTTCCGCGGCGCCGGAAGAAGTCGTCCACGCGGCGCTCGAGGGAATGGTGGCGCCGTCGCACGTCATCGCGACGCGCTTTGGATATGACTCTACCGGCGAAGTGGATTCCATCGATCACGTCACGGCCGGCTACGGCAAAGTGGCCGCGCTCGACGAGCTCCGCAGCAACCTGAGCATGCCGGGCGACCGCGTCGTCTACGTCGGCGACGGCACGTCCGACATCCACGTGATGCTGCACGTCAACCGGCTCGACGGCCTGACGATCGCCGTGTCGCAGAACCGCCACATCACGCAGGTGGCCAAGCGCACGGTGCTCAGCGACGACGCGCTGAGCGTGACGGTGCCGATCCTCGAAGAGATCGCGGGCTACGAACCGGAAGAGGTTCGGAGCCTCTTCGAGCGCAACGGCTTCGTCATCCAGGAGTGGGACAAGGTGCGAACCGACTGGCTTACCATCCGCGACGCCAGCGCCGACGCCATCGGCGTCGTGCAGGCGGTGGCGTAGCAAGCGGAACCCACTCACAGCTTGGCTGCGAGGGGGTCTGCGGACGAAAAACCCTTGACAGCCGGTCTTTAATGCTGAATATTCAGCATCATATGCTGATATTTCAACATTAGGATGCGGATGCAACGTTCAGCGAGACGCGCGACCGTCACGTCGTCGAGCCGTGACGTCACGGAGACAATCCCGCTGGTCACGCGCGTCAACGTCGCGCCGGTGCGTGTCGCCGCCATCGCGGTGCGTCCCAACCAAAACGCGCGAGAGCCTGTCCAAGCTTGCGTCAACGTCGGAGAAGCCAAGTGATCTCGCCCGTCATCACGATCGTCGCGACGGTTCTGTCCGTCGTGCAGCAGCCCACGCCCTCGAGCGGACAAGCTCCAACGCTGTCCGCGACCGCGGTACGCGCAGACCGTGCGCCGAATATCGACGGGCGCGACGCCGACGCCGTGTGGCAGAACGCGCCGAGATACTCGCAGTTCCGGCAGTTCCAACCGAAGGTGGACGTCGATCCGATCTTCAAAACGGAATTCCGCGCCGCGTACGACGACCGAAATCTCTACGTCTTCGTGCGGATGTTCGATCCGCACCCCGACAGCATCATGCACGCGCTGTCGCGCCGCGACCAACGCGGCCCATCGGACCAGATCAAGCTCCTCATCGACTCCTATAACGACAAACGCAGCGGCTACGAGCTCGCCGTCAATCCCGACGGAGTGAAGCGCGACTTCGCAATGAGCAACGACGGCAACGAGGACGGCTCGTGGAACGGCATCTGGGACGTGGCCACTCTCGTGGACTCCCTCGGTTGGACCGCCGAGTTCCGCATCCCGCTCTCGCAGCTGCGTTACACGAAGGCCACGACCACGTTCGGCTTCGGCATCTGGCGCGACATCGAGCGATTCACGGAGCGCGAAAGCTGGCCCCTCTATTCGCCGACCAAGAACGGACTCTCGTCGCAGCTCGGCCGTCTCGAGGGATTCGCGGGACTCTCGGTGGAGCGGCGCATCGAAGTCACGCCATACGCCGTGACAAAGAATGTCCAGCGAATTCTGCCCAGCGCGCGATACGACCGTAATCAGGAAATAACGGCCGGCGGTGACATCAAAGTCGGCCTCACGCCCAACGTCACGCTCGACGCAACGGTGAATCCCGACTTCGGCCAGGTGGAAGCCGATCCGTCGGTCGTGAATCTCACCGCATTCGAGACGTTCTTCTCCGAGCGCCGGCCGTTCTTCGTCGAAGGGACCGGCCTGTATCGGTTCGAGCTCAACTGCTACATCGTGGTCGACTGCAGCACGAACGAAGGGTTGTTCTACTCGCGTCGCATCGGCCGCTCGCCTGCGCTGCGCTCACTGTATGGCGACAACACGACGCCGGCGTCCACGAGGATTGCCGCGGCGACCAAGCTGACCGGCCGCACCAAGAGTGGCCTCTCCTTCGGCGTTCTCGACGCCATCACCCCCGAAGTCAACGGCACCCCGGACCTCGTGAGGTTGGTCAAGCGCACCGCCGAGCCGCTCACGAACTTTGGCGTGCTGCGCGCGCAGCAGGACCTCCGCGGCGGCGACGCGGGCGTGAGCGTGATCGCCACGGCGGTGAACCGCGCGGTCGATGAATGGACCGACCCGTTCATGCACCGCGCCGCCTACGCGACCGGGGCGACGTTCCGCAACCGATTCTCGAATCGCCGCTACGAGCTCGCGGGCCAGCTCGCGGCGTCGACCGTGCTCGGCACTCCGACCGCCATTTACCGCACGCAGCGGAATTCGGTGCACTACTACCAGCAGCCCGGCGACAACCTTGCCGTGGACTCCACGCGCACGTCGCTGTCCGGGTACGCGGCGCAGCTCAAGTTCGGTAAGTACGGCGGCGGGATCACGCGCTTCGAGTCGAGCGTCGTTCGACAGTCGGCCGGCTTCGACGTCAACGACCTCGGCTTCCTGCGGCGCGCCGACCTGATGGACTGGAGCACGTGGGCGGCGCTGTCGTACCGCGAGTCCCACGGCATCTATCGCTGGGCGCAGGTCAACGGCAATCACTGGGAGACGTGGAACACGTCGGGTACGCGTCTCGAGAACGCGCTGAATTTCAACGGGCACATGGGCCTTCAGAACAACTGGGACGTCCACCTCGGCGGAACGCTGGGCAAGCTCACCGCGAGCTACTGCGATCGCTGCACGCGCGGCGGACCGGCAATTCGAGGATCGCGCGGGTTCTATCCGTGGGGAGGAGTGAACACCGACAGCCGGCGAAAGGTGTCGGGCGGGATGTGGGTGAACCTCTGGTACACCGACGAAGGCAAGTCGTACGGCCGTTCGCTGAGTCCATACGTGAACTTCCGTCTGTCACCGCAATTTCAGATGGCGGTCGGGTCGGGATTCTCCAACGATCAGAACAACACGCAATGGTACGGCAACTTCACCGATGCCGCCGGGGTGGGGGCAACGCACTACTCGTTCGCGCACCTCGAGCAGCGCACCACATCGATGAGCCTGCGTCTGAACTACACCATGACGCCGGAGCTGACGTTCGAGCTCTACGGCCAACCCTTCACAGCGAAGGGTACGTACTCGGACGTTCGCGAAATCAGCGCGACGCCCGGCGCCGACTCGTATGACGCGCGCTTCCAGCCGTACACGGCTCCCGCGGGCGCGCAGACAAGGTTCAAGGTGACCGAGCTACTCAGCAACAGCGTCGTGCGCTGGGAGTATCGTCCTGGTTCGACGCTGTTCGTGGTGTGGCAGCACGGGCGCGAGGGTCCTGGCCCGAACGACAGATTCGGCCAGTCGTGGACGCGCGACTATCGCGAGCTGTTCGACTTGCACCCGGACAACACGTTCCTGGTCAAGGTGGCGTACTGGATGAGCAGGTAGGACGTAACGGCGGACATAACGGCGGACATAACGGCGGACATAACGGCGGACATAACGGCGGACATAAACGGCGGACATAAACGGCGGACATGACGGCGGACATGACGGCGGACGTCAGGGCGGACGACGGGCGGTAGGTTTGATTCTATACGCAACGGGCTGATACCAGCGCGTATTGCCTTGTGTCACACATTGCAGCGTGGACAATGAATTACGTGTGCTCGCTGCGGCGCGTGCAGTAGTCGACGAGGTGAATGCCTTAATCTCTCGGTCGCGGCCCAGGCTCTTGCAAGAGACGCAGCTTCAGGAGGCAGCCGGCTCGATCCCATCGAACATTCGCGAGGGTTACGGGCGACGTTGCGGCCCGGAGCGGAATCAGTTCTTCCGATATGCGCGTGGCTCTGCGGAGGAGACTGATGAGCGCCTGCGCGCCAACTTCAAAGCGAAACGATTGCATGCCAAACTGTTTTGGCGATTGCACAATCGGCTCGCAGTGATTACGCGAATGCTCAACGCACTGATGAGCGACTGAAATCCAACTCGCTGTCATGTCCGCTGTCACGTCCGCCGTCACGTCCGCCGTCACGACCGCCGTCACGACCGCCGTCACGACCGCCGTCACGACCGCCGTTATGTCCGCGTTACGTCCGCGTTATGTCCGCCGTTATGTCCGCCGTTATGTCCGCCGTTATGTCCGCCCTTATGTCCGCCCTTATGTCCGCCCCTATGTCCGCCCCTATGTCCGCCGTTATGACCGCCCCGCCGTCAGTTCCTCTAACGGAATGCTGGTGGCGGCGGCGACAAGACCACCACCTCGCCAGTCACCCTGAAGTGGCCCTCGAGTGGCGCGTCCGAGCTGCCGCCCGCCCAGACCGTAAACGTTCCGGGCTCCACCACGCGACGCATCGCGCGGTCGTACAGCGCGAGATCGTCGGGACGCAGCACGAAGCTCAACGTGCGAGTCTCGCCCGGCGCCA
>DATBRO010000060.1:0-5858 GCA_036560265.1 Gemmatimonadaceae bacterium
GGCAGGATGAACGCGGTGTCGCCGCGGCGTTCCACGTGCGCGCCAAGAGCGAGGGCGATGACGTCGAGTACGCGGTTCGCGGGCTCTCGCGCGAACGAGCCGGTGAAGTGGCGACGGAGCAGCGCGGTGTCGGTCACGCGAAGTTCTACGCCGTACCAGCGGCGAAGGTCCGCAGCCAGCTCCGTCACGTCCGCATTCCGGAACACGAGACGGCCACGCGTCCACGCCAGGTCGTCGTCCGTGGCCGCGCCAGGGCTGGCCGCGACACGTCCGTTTGTCTCGAGCACGCCGACGTCCCCCCGTGCAAGCATGACGGAGTCTCCGCCATGCGAGAGCTGCACGACTCCCTCGTTGACGACGACGCGCACCGCTTCACCGGGGTCGCTGTGCACCGTGAATTCGGTGCCGATGTCGCGAATGACCGCGTCGCCGGCGCGAACCGTGAACGGCCGCTTACGATCATGCACGACGCTGAAGAGGGCCTCACCCGAGAGCTCCGCGTCTCGGCCAAGCACCACGAGGCTCGTCGCCGGACCGAGGGTCACCTGCGTGCCGTCGGCGAGAAGCACGTCGCGGCGCTCACCGACCTGTGTGGTGTACGTGCGCGCGGCGACGACGCGGCGCTCCGGCGTCGTTTGGCGCGTCACCAACACGCCGGCGACCAAAATCACGGCTGCCGCCGCGGCGAACACCGCGTACCTGCGCCACGGACTTGGGGACGCCGCGTGCATGCGTGTCTTCACCCGACGGAGGGCTGCCTCGACGTCGACCGGCGACGCCGGAGCAACTTTCCCGACGGCGGCTTCGAGCGCGGCGACGAACTTCGCATCGGATGGATGCGCCTCGAGCCAATGACGCACCGCGGCCGCCTCGTCAGGCGACGATTCGCCGGCCAGATATCGGCCGAGCTTGTCCCAGTCCACCAGAGGTCCAGTCATAGGGCGATGCTCATATATGGTATAGACACGGTACCCGGAACAAACCCCTATCCGGCCCGTAATAACGCGGTTTAGCTTCGCCTGCCATGGAAGACCGCGAGCTCCTCCTCAGGATTCAGGCAGGCGACGAGGGGGCATACGATTCCGTCTTCCGAACTTGGTATCCGGTCCTCGTCCGGGTGGCTACGGCGCTTCTACGGGAAATCGACGCGGCCGAAGAGGTGGCGCAGGACGTGATGCTGGAGCTGTGGCGCCGCCGTCATCTGCTCGACGCGGACATCTCCCTACGCGCGTACCTGCTGCGATCGATCCGGAACCGCTCGTTGAACCATCTTCGGCACCTCCGCGTGCGACGCCAAAGCGAAGCCGAGATCGAGGCGACCTACAACGCGCCGCTCGGCTCCGATCAGCCAGTCGTCGCGAAGGAATTGTCGGACGCCGTCCAGGCCGCGATTCGCGACCTGCCACCGCGCTGCCGAGAAGTGTTCGAGCTCAGTCGAGCGCACGGTCTCAAATACGCGGAGATCGCAGAGGCGCTCGAGATCTCTCAAAAAACTGTGGAGGCGCAGATGGGCAAAGCGTTGAAACTGATGCGGCAGCGGCTGGTGGAGTGGCTCCCTGACCCAGAAGGTTCCAGGTAGTGAAGGGGAATCCAAGTAGCGAGTCCGCCAGTAAGACAGTCGGACCAGTGATTCAGTCAACGACTGGGCTACTGACCGACTGAGCGACCGGCCGACTCTTTACTTGGATTCCCTTTCCTAACCTTGGACCCAGCCTACGGCTTTCCTGCTGGCTTTTTCGCAGGCGCAGCAGTTTTTGCAGCCGGCTTTGCTTCAGACTTAGTAGCCGCGGGCGCGGGAGCTTGCATCGTCGCCTCGACTGCGGGCGTGAACGTCACTCCGAGCTCGCTCTTGGCGCCCATTCCCTTACCCACGAGCTCCATCGTGTACTTGGCCTGCTTGTCGTCGCCGATCGCCGAGAACTTCACCCAGCCGCCGACGGTCGACTCATCGAGCCACCAATCCATCGTGCCGCCGCCCTGTCCGAAGCGGACGTGCTTCGCCTTGAAGCTTCCGGCGGGCGTCTTCACGTCTTCGACACCGATCGTCGCGCCGTCGATGCTCTCCTTGGTGGGCTTGTAGGGGAACGCACCCATCATGTTCCACATTGCCCACTGCTGCGGCACCATCATCTCCTGCGCTTCGGTGCTGCCTGGCAGCCTGCCGCGCATGCGGACGAGCTGCTGCACGTACTCGTTCGTCGAATCCGGCTTGAACAGCGTCTCGAGCGTGACAGTGTCAGCCGTCACCTTGTCGCCGTCCTTGTAGTTGTTGATGGTCTTCAACCGCCACCACTCGCCCTTCTCGGACGTTCTTCCGAGAAATGCGCGCTCGGTGGTCTGCGTCTCGTCGGCGTTGTCGGCGGTGCTGATCTGCCAGCGCGTCCATTCGCCGGGCTTGTAGTCCTTCTCGAACATGGTTGCGCCGGAGAGGTACTGCACGGCAAAGAGCTGCGAGATCCACAGCCACGCAAAGTCAGTGTTCCACACGGCCGGACCGCGCATGCCGCGCCCACCGCCGCTCTGCGCGACAGTCATCTCGATGCCGAACAAGCTCGCGAGCTGGCGCTGGCGCGACTTGAGGATGGCGAGGCCCGCTTTGGAAAAACCGTCTTCGCCGCAGCCGCTTGCGAACGCGAGCAGTTTGCCTCTCAGGTCGCGGTAATCGCCGACGCTGAATCCACCGACGCTGGCCGCGGCGTTCTCAGGACCATCCATGATCTTCTGGCGATCCTTCCGGAAGCCGTCCGCGTCGGACGAGCCGCACTTCGCGCGGATGGCCATGCGCGCGGCGAACCCACCGAGCTTGCTGCCAGACGCCGCGCCCGCGGCTTCCCAGTCCTTCTTGCATTGCTCGAACTTGCTGATTCTTCCGTCGACCTCGGCGAGCTGCGGGGCGACGTTTGCCGTTTCACTCTTTTCCTTGTCGTACGCCTTGAAAAAGCGATCGAGCATGTCGACGGTCGCGTCGATGACCTTTTGCGCCCGTACCGGCCGCGGTGCGGCTATCGAAGCAACGAGCAATGTAAAGAGCAGGGCACTGCGGCAACGCATACGGCCTCCGGCGGGAACCACTTGGGAGTGGGAAACTGGGAAGGAAGGACGGCAGAAGCGGCAGAAAAATGGCATCGTGCACATGGATGCGCCATATACGCGCCGGGGCGCGGTACTTCTTGCATAGCCCGAGCGACCGTGGCACGTCGACGAAGCCGTTGCGGCGTCCGCTGGACGAAAACGTCCTGCCGCGTAAGATCGGAGCTTACCCTGGCTTCGAGGTAGTTCATGCGAGCTCGTTGGAAGAGTGGGATTGGTCCCGTTGTGGCCCTTTGTCTTGGCGGTTGCACGAGCGACGCAACGAGCCCCGGCGACCCAAACCTCATCGACATGGTGCTCGATTTCTGCGGGAGTAACATCCCGACTTTCTTTGCAATTCAGAATGAAGGCGCTGCTTTCACAAAGGTGACAGGCGCCGCCAATGGAACTTTCAGCTTCAAGGCTGGCGAGAAGATCATTGTGGCGTTCGTGCACCAAACTGGCGTCGACTTCTCCACAACGGTTCTCTACACCACGAAAACCGAGCTCGAGCCGCTCAACGGAGTCACCTGCAAGGAGGCTACCGGGACGAAGACGCTCAACGGCACGGTCGCGGGCGTGACGGCAGGAGACGCCGCTTCGATCACAATGGGAAATTCAAGCACCTTCGTCCTGAGCCCTTCAACCACATATCAGCTCACGCAGGTGCCCACCGGGGCCGTCGATCTCGTGGCGCAACGCGAGATCTTCGGGTCGAGCAGTATCACACCGAATCGCGTGATCGTCCGCCGCGCGTTGAACTTGACGGGCACGATTCCGGTGCTCGATTTCGCCGCGACGGAAGCGCTGGCGCCAGCGTCGAACACGGCGACGGTGGGCGGTTTAGTCAGTGGCGAGACCAACATACTGGACGTCGTTTTTCGGACGAACACGGGAACGAGTCACGAGCTGTCCTTCACCCAGGGTTTTTCATCCGGCTCGCAGACGATTTACGGCATTCCGAGCACTCTCACGGCCGCGGGTGACTTTCACGGTGTGGTTCTCGAAGCAGACGCATCGAACGGCACGGCGGGCCGGGGCATCATCACGTGGAATCGAAACCCCGGCGACAGGACGCTCACGCTCGGCGCGACGCTGAGCGCTCCAAGCGTAACGATAGCGGGCAGTACGCCCTACGTGCGCCTGCATGCGACGCTGCCGAAGCAGGACGAGTACAACACCCTCGTCTCATTTTTCTTCACCCAAACCAGCGGTGGCGGCGGGGTTGCGCGTGACTGGTCGCTCAACGCGACCGTGGGCTACTTTGGCGGTATCGCGCCTGCGACGTGGGATGTCACGATGCCCGACCTCAGCGGTGTGGCTGGCTTCCCATCGGCCGGAATCCAGACCGGACAGAGTTATTCGGCAGATGCCGAAGCAAGCAACGCGCGGCCCGAGTTGTTCTTCGACGCCGGGAGCACCGCTCCGACCGAAGGCGAAACCCTGAAGTTTGCGTTCCGTACGATTACGGTCGCGACGTCGCAAGCGTCGGTCGCCGGACGCGCCACGCGTCATGGGATGCGCTCGCCATTCTCTGGGATGCGCCTGGGCTCTCGATAGATGAATCGCAGCGTCCTCACGGCGCTCGCGCTAGGCGCGGCGCCTCTCACGCTCCAAGCTCAGCTCGACGTCGAGCCGCACCGGGCGGCCGCGACGCAGCTGATTCAGTCGGCGCTGCGCGATAGCGCGTCGTACAAGCGGCTCGCGCGCCTCGCGGACGGCTTCGGTCATCGCATGAGCGGGTCGGAGAGCCTCGAGCGCGCGATCGACTGGATCGTGGACGAGATGAAGCGCGATGGTCTGGAGAACGTGCACAAAGAGCCCGTGACGGTCACGCACTGGCTGCGCGGCGAGGAATCGGCGGAGCTTCTGAGCCCGCGTCGCGTGAAGCTGCACATGCTTGGCCTTGGTCGTAGCGTCGGCACGTCGTCCGCCGGCATTCGCGCGGAGGTGCTCGTGGTGAAGAGTTTCGCCGATCTCCGCTCACACGCAGCGAACGCGCGCGGACGGATCGTGTTGTACAATGTCCCGTTCGATACCACGGTGCCCTCATTCGTTGGCTACGGACGCGCGGTGGTATATCGCGGCGTCGGTGCGGACTCGGCGTCGGCGTTTGGAGCGCAGGCTGCGCTGATCCGTTCGGTGACGCCGCACTCCTTGCAGTCTCCGCACACGGGCAGCATGGCACCGTACGATACGACGGGCCGGCTGCGCCGCATCCCAGCGGCGGCGATCTCCGTGGAGGACGCAGAGATGCTCCAGCGGATGCAGGATCGCGGGGAGCGAATCGAGGTGCAGCTCACCATGGGCGCGCGCACCCTGATGCCGGCGCGCTCGCACAACGTCGTCGCGGAGATACGCGGCTCGGAGCGTCCCGACGAGGTGATTGTGATGGGCGGACACATCGATTCGTGGGACGTCGGCCAGGGCGCGATGGATGACGGCGGCGGAGCAGTGGCCGCGTGGGAAGCGCTGCGTCTCATCAAGCAGCTCAGCGCGCATCCCAAGCGCACCGTGCGCGTCGTGTTGTGGACGAACGAGGAGATCGGGCTCGCGGGCGGAAATGGATATCGAGACGCGCATCGCGCGGAAGTGGACAAGCACGTGCTCGCGATGGAGAGCGACAATGGCGTGTTTCGTCCGCTGGCGCTGCAGTTCGGCGGCCCGCCAGAGGGGATGGCGATCATGCAGCGAATCGCGTCGCTGCTGTCGCGCGTGGGCGTGGACAGCGCGCGCGTCGGCGGTCCGGAGTCGGACGTGTCACCGCTGTACGCGCTTGGCGTGCCGGT
>DATBRO010000061.1:0-6210 GCA_036560265.1 Gemmatimonadaceae bacterium
AACAGCCTCGCGTAAGCTCTCACCCGCTATAACGAGTGTCAACGGCCGACTGGAGCTCATGTTCATCATCGTGCGCAGGTTCTCGATTTACGTCGGTCTGGTGCTTGTCGCTGCGTGCGGCGGCGGTGCGCCGAACCGCCACAGCATTATCGACTCCCGCGACAACTACGATCCGCGGTCGCTCGATCCAGCGCTTTCGACCGACGTTCCTACCGGTCGGGTTGTCGCATACGTGTTCGACGGTCTCACGAGCTTTACACCGGAGGCGCGCGTTGAGCCCGCGCTCGCGGAACGGTGGGACGTAACGCCTGACGGCTCGCGTTACACGTTCCATCTCCGTCGCGGAGTCACGTTCAGTGACGGCACGAGGCTGGGTGCTAAGACGGTCATCTCGAGCTGGATGCGTGCGCTGGATCCGAGGACCAAGGGCGGCCGAGCCGAGCCGCTCCAGCCGATTCGCGGTGCGCGTGATTTTGCGGCCGGGAAGGCGACGTCAATCAGCGGCCTCAGCGCCACGAACGACAGCACCGTGGTCGTACAGCTCGAGGAACCGCTTGGAATCTTCCCGAAGTTGCTCGCGATGCCGGTCGCGTCAGTGCTCATCGTGCCTCCGACCCGACCCACTGATCTTCTCGGAACCGGCCCTTGGCGGCTCGTCGAATGGAAGCACGACGACTACCTGCTCTTCGCCAAGAACCAGACCTATTGGGGCGGTGCGCCGAAGGCCGATTCGCTGCGTGCACGAATCATCGCCGAGCCGAGCACGGCCGTCGCGGAGTTCGAGAGCGGCAACGTCGATGTACTGCTGATCCCCGCCAGCGAGACGCAGCAATGGGAGGACGACGAATCGAAGCGCGACTTGTTGATGTCGGTTCCGGCGCTGCAGCTCGTGTACATCGGGATCAACACGACGCGCGGGCCGCTCAAGGACGCGCGTGTGCGACAGGCGATCAACATGGCAATCGACCGAAAGCTGATCGCACAACGCCTCGTCAGCGGGCGCGGACGTCTCGCGGCCGGCGTGATTCCACCGTCACTCGGCGGCGCCGATACATTGCGGGCGCCGTATCCCTTCGACGCCGCGCACGCCAAACAGCTACTCCGCGAGGCGGGCTTCCCGAACGGCATCGACGTCGAGCTCTGGGTGGGCTCGAATCCCGTCTATGGACGCATTGCCGAGACGGCGCAGGCATATCTGTCGCAGGCCGGCATTCGCACGAAAATCGTGCAACGCGAATCCGCGGCCGCGCGCGAGGCCGCGCGGAAGGGACAGACCGATATGATCCTCAAGGATTGGTACGCCGACTACCCCGACGCGGAGAACTTCCTGTATCCGCTGCTGCACAGCGCGAACAAGGGCGTGGGAGGCAACGTGTCGTTTTTCCAGAACCCCGAGTTCGATCGGTTGGTCTCGCAAGCTCGGCGCGAGCCCGACGAAGCCAAACGCAACGTCCTCTACCGGCGGGCGGATTCGTTGGCCTTCGTCGAGGCGCCGATGGTTTTTCTCTACTTCTACAACGAGCTGTACGCCGTTCAACCGTGGATTCACGGGTTCAAGCCCCCCGTGATCTTCAACGGTCAGCGTTGGCTCGGCGTCTCCATCGGGAAGCGGGAAGCGCGAAGCGGGAAGCGCGACGACGCCCGCAGCTACGCTTCCCGCTTCCCGCTTCCCGCTTCCCGATAATGAGCCGGTTCATCCTGCGACGCTTGTTGCTCGCGGTTCCCACGCTCTTCGGCGTGCTCGTCGTCGCGTTTCTATTGTTGTACGTCGCGCCCGGTGATCCGGTGACCGCGATGATCGGCGAGCGCGCCGACTCCGCCACGATCTCTCGACTACGACAAGAGCTCCGGCTCGACGATCCACTGTATGTGCGATTTGGTCACTACGTGACCCAAATCGTCAAGGGAGACCTCGGGCGCTCGTATATCACGAATCGGCCGATCACGCGCGACATTCGCGAGCGCTTTCCCAAAACGCTACAGCTTGCCGTGGCCGCGATGCTGTTTGCGGCGTTCACCGGCATCACGCTCGGCGTGTTGAGCGCGCGACATCCCGGTGGCTGGACCGATCGGCTCGCGCTCGGAGTGGCGTATCTGGGCATCTCCTTTCCGGTCTACTGGGTGGGCCTCCTACTCATCCTGCTCTTCGCCGTGATGCTGCATCTGTTGCCGCCATCGGGCTACGGGAGCTGGAAGTTCCTGATCCTCCCCGCACTCGCGCTGGGGATGCGCTCGATCGCGTTTCTCGCGCGCGTCACGCGCTCGGCGATGCTCGAGGCCCTCGGCGCCGACTACGTTCGTACGGCGCGCGCGAAGGGGCTCTCCGAGCGCGTCGTTACGCTGCGACATGCGCTGCGCAACGCGATGATCCCGATCATTACGGTGCTCGGACTCGATTTCGGCGCGTACCTCACCGGCAGCATTTTGACCGAGACAGTATTCTCGTGGCCGGGGCTCGGACGGTACGTGGTGAATGCCATCGCGCGCCGCGATCTGCCGGCGATTCAGGGCGCGGTGCTGTTTCTGTCGGCCGTGTTCGTGCTCGTCAATCTCCTGGCCGACATTGCCTACGCGAAGACGGATCCCCGCGTCGCGTACAGCTAAAACAGAGTGGCACCGGAAGCCCGCGCGCATACTTTCGTCTCATGACACTCGACGAGTATCAGACGGCCGCGGCTCGAACGACGAACACGAAGTTATCCGATGGCGAACGACTATTCGATGCGGCGGCTGGGCTCGCGGAGGAATCGGGCGAGATCCTCGGACTCGTGCGCAAGCATGTGTTCCAGTCGCATCCACTGGCGCGCGATCGACTTCAGACGGAGTTGGGCGACGCACTTTGGTGCCTCGCGATAACAGCCCAGAGTGCCGGCATGACACTCGAACAAATCGCTGCTGCGAACATGGCCAAGTTGCGGACGCGATACCCGGAGGGATACAGCGATTCGGCCAGCCAAGATCGACGTGCTTAAGCGCGTCATGCATCCACGCGTGATCCCCGACTAGTCGTCCTTCTGCCCGAATATCGCCATGTTGGATGAGTGTCCCGGCGCGACTTTCTTCTCCGGGTAAATCCAGTGGACCGCCTGGTTCACCGCGATAGCCGCCTCGCTGAATCCTGACGCGATCAGCTTGAGCTTTCCCGGATACGTGGTGACATCGCCCGCGGCGTAGATCCCCGAGCGGCCCGTTTCCATCGCCGTGTTCACCACGATCTCGTCCTTCACGAAGGTCAGTCCCCAGTCCGAGATCACGCCCATGTCGCTGACGAAGCCAAGCATGGGGAGCACGACGTCCGCTTCGATCTCGCGCGTCGTTTTCGCCTTTACGTCGCGCAGCATGAGGTGCGAGAACCGTTCGGAGCCCGTTTTACAAACGACATCGTGCAGCTCGTGATGTACATACAGCGACGCGCGCCCCGCCTCGACCGCCGCGCGGTAATCATTGACCGTAGCGTCGTGCGCGCGAAAGCGATCGGTGCGATGCACGATGGTCACGTGTGACGCGCGTGGAAGCAGCTGCACGCCCCAATCGAAGGCGGTGTCGCCTCCTCCGATGATTACGACGCGCTGCCCGCGAAAGCGGTCCGGATCCGTCACCACGTCGTAGATCCCACGGCCGTACCACGGCTCGGCGCACGCCTGCGGCAGTCGCCGCGGCGAGAACGCGCCAATGCCAGCGGCAATCACCAAAGTCTTTGTCGGAAAGCGGTCGGTTTCAGTGACGAGGACGAAGTGGTCGGAGTCCTTCTCCAGGGCCGTTACGCGCTGCCCAAGGTGCACTTCCCCTTTGAATCGCTTGTTCTGATCGACGAGGGCGCGCACCAGGTCCCTGGCCAGAATCTGTGGGAACCCAGCAACGTCGAAAATGAACTTCTCGGGATACAACGCGGCGAGCTGTCCGCCTAATTCGGGAAGCGCATCTACTATCTGCGCCGATACTTGGCGCATACCTGCATAAAACAAGGCGAATAGACCTGTCGGGCCGCCGCCGATAATCGTAATGTCGCGGATGTCGTGAGCCATCCGTTAACGTTCGCCCCCCCCGCTTCACGATACAACAGCTAGGCCCTCCTCCCGCTCCTCTCGCCCTCCATGGACAGTCAAAACACGGTCGAATACAAGGGCGCCTTCCGCCTCGTGAACAAAGTGGCTGAAGGAGGCATGGCCACGGTGTACGAGGCCGAGCAGCTCGGGCCCGAGGGATTCACCAAGCGCATCGCGCTCAAGGTCATTCATCCGCACTACGCGAAGCGCGGCGAGTTTCTGCGTCTCTTCATCGACGAAGCGAAGCTCTCCGCGAACTTGATGCACGGCAACGTCGTGCAGATTTACCAACTGGGCGAGGTCGGCGGCGAGTACTTCATCGCCATGGAGTTCATTCAGGGTCCGACGCTCCGCAGTGTGATCGACAGGCACTACGAGCTCGGGACGCCGATTCCCTCGGCCCTCGCCGCCTATATCTGCAGCCGCGTATCACGCGCGCTCGACTTCGCGCACAACTTCGTGAGTCCCGCCGGAACGCGGCTCGACATCGTGCATCGCGACGTATCACCCGGCAACGTCATGATCACGTGGGACGGCCACATCAAGCTCGCGGATTTTGGTATCGCGAAGGCGCGAACGTCGTTCGATCCCGCGAGCGAGCAGAAGATGCGCATCGGGAAGAAGCACTACATGAGTCCCGAGCAGGTGCTGGGCTCCGCCGTCGACGGCAAGAGCGACGTGTTCTCGCTCGGCGTCGTGCTGTACGAGCTGCTGGCGCTCTCTCCGCTTTTCCGCGAGGAGGAGACCTCGCTGCTCGTGGACGAGGTCGCCGTGCAGCCCCTGCCGAATCTTCGCGCCCGGATCACGGACCTCGACAAGAGCCTCGAGGACATTCTGCTGATGGCGCTCCAGCGCAGTCCCTCGCGGCGCGCGACGGCCGCGCAGCTCGCTGCGGCTCTAGACGCCTGGATCACGCAGCAGGGCGAATTCGCGTCGCCCGACCGCTTGCAGGCGCATCTCGCGGAGCTGTTCCCCGCTTCGTACCAGCCGCGGACGCGCACCGACGAAGAGACCTCGTTCGGCAACCTGCGCGGCGCGCTGAAGCCGCGACAGAGCAAATCGATTCTCGAAAGGTTGTTTGGGTGAAGATCTATACCCGTACGGGCGACGAAGGGACCACGGGACTGTTCGGCGGCGGCCGCGTCTCCAAGACGCATCCGCGCGTCGAAGCCTATGGCGACGTCGATGAGCTGAACGCCACGATCGGGCTCGCGCGCGCGATCGAGTCGATGCCACGCGTCGATGAGGTTCTGGTTCCGCTCCAGCGCGACCTCTTCGCGATCGGCGCGCTGCTGGCGACGCCGGAGCACGACAAGATGAAACGGCAGCTCGAGAAGGCGAGCATCGACGAGCGTCGCATCTCCGAGCTGGAACACGCCATCGACGATGGCGATCGGGAGCTCGAGCCGCTCAAGGCGTTCATCATCCCGGGCGGAACGGCAAAGGCGGCTGCGCTCCACGTCGCGCGTACGGTGTGTCGTCGCGCGGAGCGTCGCGTGATCGCGCTCGCCGACGAGGAGATCCCGCCGATCGTCGTCGTGTATTTGAACCGGATGTCCGATCTGCTGTTCACATTGGCGCGTGTCGCCAATCGTCGCGCCGGCGCGGGCGAGGTGACGTGGTAAACCTTCCTTATCCGGTCACGGTCGCCGCGGGCGCGTTCGACGGACTCTCGGAAGTCGTGAAGTCCGTGGCGCCGGCGTACCGCATCGCGGTCATCACGGACAGCGCGGTCGGGCCGCGTTACGCCGGCCGCGCGATGAAGCAGCTCGGGGCGGAACGCGCGTCGGTCTTCACGATTCCGTCCGGCGAGCAGCACAAAACGCGCGAGACGTGGTCGCGACTCACCGATGAGATGCTCTCGAAAGGGTTCGGTCGCGATTCAGCGGTCGTCGCGCTGGGCGGGGGCGTGGTGGGCGACATGGCGGGCTTTGTGGCGGCGACATACATGCGTGGCCTGCCCGTCGTTCAGGTGCCGACGACGTTGCTCGCCATGGTCGACGCTAGCGTCGGCGGCAAAACCGGTGTCGATACGCCGGCCGGCAAGAACCTCGTGGGCGCATTTCATCAGCCGGCGGCCGTCGTGATCGATCCGCTGCTGCTCCAGACGCTCCCCGTCGAACATCTCCGCGCCGGTTTCGCGGAGATCGTGAAGCACGGCGTC
>DATBRO010000062.1:0-2387 GCA_036560265.1 Gemmatimonadaceae bacterium
TCGGCTTTTTCGCGCTGCGCCGGCGCGGCGTCTATTTCTCTTTGCTGACGCTGGCGTTCACTGCGCTCGCGTTCTTTTTCGCGTTTCGCTGGACCGAATTCACCGGTGGCGAGTCCGGGCTGCGCGGTGTCACGCGCCCGGCGTTTGGCCCGATCGACCTCAACGACCAGACGGTGTTCTACGCCTTTACCGCGCTTGTCGTCTTCGCGGCCGCAGGGCTGCTGCTGCGAATCGTCCGCTCGCCATTCGGCAGCGTGCTGGTGGCCATCCGCGACAACGAACAAAGGGCGTTGTTCGCAGGCTACCCGGTCCGGCATTACAAACTGGTCGCCTTCGTAATCTCCGCTACGCTCGTCGGCGTGGCCGGCAGCCTGTTCGCATTCCTGAAATCGATCGTGTCCGCCGACACGGTCCACGTCTCGTTTTCCGGCGAAATCGTCGCCATGACCATCATCGGCGGCACGCGCAACTTCCTCGGTCCGGCGCTGGGGGCGCTGTTCTACATCCTGTTTCGCGAGTTGCTGTCGGGTTACACCGACGCGTGGATGTTCTGGCTCGGGCTCTTGTTCATGGCTTTCATTCTGTATTCGCCGGCCGGCCTGATCGGCCTGGGCACGCGGCTGTGGACCCAGTATCAGAAGCTGCGCGGCACGCTCGACACCGAGGCGGCCGCGATGGCGGGCCGGCATACACCGCAGCCTGGACAGGCCGTGCCGGCGTTCCTTTGCCGTCCCGGCGATGGCGATCAGACCGTGCTCGAGTGCGAACACGTCAGCAAGCACTTCGGCGAATTCGCTGCCGTGGATCGCGCAAATCTGCGCCTCGAGGACCGCTGCCTGCATGCGCTGATCGGACCGAACGGCGCCGGCAAGACCACGCTGTTCAACGTGATCTCAGGCTTGTATGCGGCAGATGGTGGGACGATCGCGCTGTCGGGTCGGCGCATCGACGCCATGTCCGCCGATCGCGTGGCGCAGTTAGGCCTCGCGCGCTCGTTTCAGATCACCAACCTGTTCCCATCGCTGCCGGTCGCCGAGAATTTGCGCCTCGCCTGCCAGGCGCGCGATGCGGCGCGCTTTGCATGGTGGCGACCGGTGTCAGCGCTGGCACAAGTCGGCGTCGAGACCGGCGCGCTGATCCGCTTCCTGGGACTCGAAGGCCTCGAGCAGGTGCCGGTGTCTAGCCTGTCATACGGCGGGCAACGGCTGCTCGAGATCGGCATTCCTCTGGCGGCGCGACCGCGCGTGCTGCTTCTCGACGAGCCGCTGGTCGGGCTCGCCGCGGCCGAGCGCGAGCGCATCGCGGGGCTGATCAAGAGCCTCGTGCCGCAGATGGCGATCCTGCTGGTCGAGCACGACATGGACCGCGTGTTCCAGCTTGCCGACCGTATCACGGCGATGAACGAGGGCCGCGTAATTGCCGAGGGCGCTCCCGCCGAGGTCCGCGCGAACGCCGAGCTGCAACGGGTGTACCTCGGCGACGGCGCGGTCCGGGCCGCGGCGGCGAGAGTCGAGCGCGCAGCCATCGCGGCGGCTCCGATCATCGAGGTCGACGCAATCAATACGTTCTACGGCAAGAGCCACGTGCTGCACGATGTCTCTTTCCGCGTTCGTGAGAATGAGGTCGTCGCGCTCCTTGGGCGCAACGGCGCCGGCAAGACCTCGACCTTCAAGAGCATCATGGGTCTCGTACGGCCGGCGACCGGGCGCGTGTTGCTCGGCACCGAACGCATCGACGGCAAGCCGCCGGAACAAGTCGCCCGGCTCGGTGTCGGCCTGGTCCCTCAGGGACGACGACTGTTCTCCGGCCTGACTGTTGCGGAGAACCTCGCGCTCGGCGCCCTGCGCCGCGACCCAGGGAACGCGGGCGGTGTACACTGGGACCTAACGCGCGTATTCGAAATCTTTCCGCGCCTACGCGACCGGATGCACGTCAAGGCGGATCGCCTCTCCGGCGGCGAGCAGCAGATGGTCGCGATCGCGCGGGCGCTCTCCGGCAACGTGCGGCTGCTCCTGCTCGACGAACCCTTCGAAGGACTTTCGCCAACAATGGTCGACGAAGTGTTTGCCGCGATCGAGCGACTGCGGCGCCAGATCTCGATCGTGATCATCGAGCACCACCTCGATCTCGTCCTGGCGCTTGCCGACCGCGCCGTCGTGCTCGATCGCGGGCACGTGAGCCATGAGGGATCGTCGCAACCATTGCTCAACGATCTCGACTTTCGGAAAAAAGTGCTCTGGATATGAACACTACCGCTCGAGGATTGCGCGTGCTCGTCACCGCCGGCGCTGCCGGCATAGGCAAGGCGTTTGCGGAAACCTTCGCCGACGCCGGCGCCAAGGTTTTCATCTGCGACGTCGACCAGGCCGCGCTCGCCGCTTTTCACA
>DATBRO010000063.1:0-9350 GCA_036560265.1 Gemmatimonadaceae bacterium
CGTCGCGGCTCCAGGTCATCGCCGACCGCGCGGCCGACTTCGCCAAGGAGATGGACTTCACCTTCCTTTACGACGAGCGGCGCGAGCTGTTCTCCATCGGCTATCAGCAGGCGAGCCACGCGCTCGACCCATCGTTCTACGACCTGCTCGCGTCGGAGGCTCGGCTCGCGAGCTTCCTCGCGATCGCGCGCAACGAGGTGCCGGTGGACCACTGGTTCCATCTCGGACGGACGCTCACGCGGGCGTCCGGCGACACTGCGCTCGTGTCGTGGAGCGGGAGCATGTTCGAATACCTCATGCCGACGCTCGTGATGCAGTCGTTTCCGCTCACGCTGCTCGACCAGACGTACCACGGCGCGGTACACAGCCAGATGGCGTTCGGTCACGATCACGGCGTGCCATGGGGAACGAGCGAGAGCGCGTACAATCTCCGCGACCGCCACCATACCTATCAGTACCATGCGTTCGGCGTCCCGGATCTCGCGCTGGAGCGTCGCATCGGGCAGGACATCGTCGTCGCGCCGTACGCGACCGCGCTCGCGCTCACCGTGGAGCCGGAGCGCGCCCTCGCCAACCTCGCCGCGCTCGAGGAGAGAGGCGCGCTCGGCACGTACGGTTTCTACGATGCGCTCGACTACACGCGTCCCGCGCCCGGCAAGCGCTACGCGGTCGTGCGCAACTACATGGCGCACCACGTCGGGATGTCACTCGTCGCGCTCACCAACGCGCTCGCCGAGCAGATCTGGCCGCGGCGATTCCATGCGGACCCGCTCGTCCGCGCGGTGGAGCTTCTCCTGCACGAGCGCATTCCTCGGCGGCTCGTGTTCCACGAAGCACGAGAGACGGCGCCCGAAAAGGCGCTCCCGGATCCGTCGCTCGAGCGTCCCGTCGTGCGCGAGATCGACATGCCGGACACGCCGCTGCCGCACGTCGCACTGCTCGGCCGCCTGCCGTACACGATCATGATCAGTCACTGCGGCGGCGGATACAGCCGCTACCGCGATCTTGCGGTGACGCGTTGGCGGGCGGACGGCACCACCGACCACACCGGCCAGTTTTGTTACGTAAAGGATGTGCAGAGCGGGCAGCTGTGGTCCGCCGCGCACCAGCCCGTGTGCGCGCAAGGCGAGTGGTATCACGCGTTCCTCGCGACGGATCGCGTCACCTTTCATCGGCGCGACCACGACATCGAGACCCGGACCGAGATCGCGGTCGTCCCCGACGATGCCGCGGAAGTCCGCCGCGTGACGGTGATCAACGAGGGCGACGAGACGCGCGAGCTCGAACTCACGAGCTATGGCGAGATCGTGCTCGCGCCGCCCGGCGCCGACCGCCAGCACCCCGCCTTCTCCAACCTCTTCGTGGAGACGGAGTGGCACGAGTGGTGTACCGCGATCACGGCCACGCGACGTCCGCGCTCCGCCATCGAGGCGCGGCGCTGGTGCGTCCACGTCGTGGACGCCGGGGGCCGCGAGCGCGTGGGCGCCGTGACCTATGAAACGGACCGCGCGCGCTTTCTCGGGCGCGGCCGCTCACCGCGTGAACCGTACGCGCTCGAGCAGGACGGCGCGCTGTCCGGTTTCACGGGTGCGGTGCTCGATCCCATCTTTGCCCTGCGAGCGCGGGTGCGTCTCAAGCCCGGCCAGTCCGCGTCGGTGGCGTTCACGACGCTCGTCGCCGACAGCCGCGAGCGCGCGTTTGCCCTGGCGGACCGGTACCACAACCCGAGCACCGCGCAGCGTGCGCTCGATCTTGCGTGGACGGCCACGCAGGTCGAGCTGCGCGAGCTCGGCGTCTCGCCGTCCGACGCGGCCGTGTTTCAGGAGCTGGCGGGCCACTTGTTCTACTCGCACCCCGAGCTGCGCGCGCCGGACGCGGAGCTGCGCGCCAACAGGGGAGCGCAGCCGTTGCTCTGGGCGCACGGCATCTCAGGCGACTGGCCCATCCTGCTCGCGCGCATCAGCAGCACCGATGGCATTCCCACCATCGCGCAGCTCTTCTCGGCGCACCATTACTGGCGGCGTCGCGGCATGATGGTGGATCTCGTCGTCCTGAACGAAAAACCGTCGGGATACTTCCAGGAGCTGCACGACAAGATCACTGCCGTGATGTTCGGGTCCAGCGACTCCGCGGTCGTCGAGCAGCCGGGCGGTGTTTTCATCCGGCGCCGCGATCAGATCAGCGAGTCTGACCTCACAATGTTGCGAGCCACCGCACGGGTGATTCTCGACTGCGATGGACGCACGCTCGGACGGATTGCGGAAGGATGGCGCGAGATCGAAGAACTCGAGGAAGAGCGATCCCGTCCGCCAGTGCGGTCGCGTGCGTCGGGCCGGCGTCTGGAGGTGCCCGAGGAAGTGCATCGCGTACGCTCGTCCGTGGCCCGGCGCTCCAGGGCGACCCCACATAGCGTAGCGGCCATCGACGGACGTGACATGCATAGGGAAAGGGAAGGCGACCGACGCGCGCCAGCGCTCGTGCTCGACAACGGATTCGGCGGACTCACCGCGCAGAACGACTACGAGATTCGCGTGCAGGGCGACGCCGTCCCGCCGGCGCCCTGGGCCAATGTCATCGCCAACGCGCGTGGCGGGTTCATCGTCACGGAGCGCGGCGCAGGGTGCACATGGGCGCGGAATGCTCAGTTCTATCGGCTGACGCCCTGGCACAACGATCCCGTCACCGATCCGCCGAGTGATGTGCTCTATCTGCGCGACGAGGAGACGGCCGAGCTGTGGAGCGCGACACCCGCGCCGGTGCCGTCGGCCGCGCCCTTCACCATACGCCATTGCGCTGGCAGCTCCACCTTCGCGCATCGCCACGCGGGCATCGAGACACACCTCACCGTCGGCATGGCGGGAGACGATCCCGTGAAGCTCTCGCTGCTGCGAGTCACCAACCGCGACACGCGTCCGCGTCGCATCTCCGTGACGTCGTACGTGGAATGGACGCTCGGCGCGCAGCGCGAGCACGCGCAACATCAGATCGTGACGGCGTTCGACGACGCACTCCAGGCGCAGATCGCGAACAACACATTCAATCCCGCCTTCGCCGACCTGCGCGCATTCACGGCGATGAGCGAGCCGCTCGCCAGCCACACAGGTAACAGGCGCGAGTTCATCGGCCGCAACGGATCACTGCGCAGTCCTGACGCATTGGCAGAAGGGGCGCCGCTCTCCGGCCAGACGCCGGCGGGCATCGATCCCTGCGCGGCGCTTCAGTGTGGGCTCGTCCTTGCGCCCGGTGAGACGCGCGAGCTCGTCGCCATTCTGGGTGCGGCCGACAGCGACGCCGAGGCGCGAACGATGATCGCGGCGTATCGCGATGTCACGCGCGCGGCGGCGGCGCTCGATGGTGGGGTCGACGCATGGGCAAAACGGCTGTCGGTCATCACCGTGAAGACACCAGAGCCGTCATTCGACGCGATGCTCAATCGCTGGTCGCTGTATCAGGCGCTCTCGTGCCGCATGTGGGGCCGGGCGGCCGTGTATCAGAGCAGCGGCGCATACGGCTTTCGCGATCAGCTTCAGGACGAGATGGCGTTTCTGTACGCCGAGCCCGGGCTCGCGCGCGAGCACATCATCCGTGCGGCCGGACGCCAGTTCGTCGAGGGCGACGTCCAGCAGTGGTGGCATCCGCCGGACGGGCGCGGGGTACGCACGCGCTTTTCTGACGATCTTGCATGGTTGCCATTTGTGGTGGAACACTACGTCCGCGTCACCGGCGACGCCTCCGTGCTGGACGAGCGGGCGGGGTTCATCACGATGCGCGCGCTGCGGCCGGAGGAGCACGAGCTGTACGACCTGCCGCAGCCGAGCGACGCGCCGGCCGCCAGCGTGTACGAGCACTGCATGCTGGCGCTGCGCCGTGCGTGCACGACGGGGCCGCACGGCCTGCCCCTGATCGGCATCGGCGACTGGAACGACGGAATGAATCGCGTCGGCGTCGAGGGGCGCGGCGAAAGCGTGTGGCTTGGTTGGTTCCTGACCGCCACGCTCCGAGCCTTTGGAACCATCGCCGCTGATCGCGGCGATGGCGCCGCGGCAGCGGAGCTCCGTGCGAAAGCAGACGCGTACGCCGCGGCCGTGGAGGCAAACGCGTGGGACGGCGCATGGTACCGGCGTGCCTACTTCGACGACGGCACCCCCCTCGGCTCGTCGCAGAACGAAGAGTGCCGGATCGATTCGATCGCCCAGAGCTGGAGCGTCATCTCCGGTGCCGGCGATCCAGAGCGCCAACGATCGGCCATGCGGTCGCTCGAGACGCATCTCGTTCGTGAGGACGAAGGATTGATCCTGCTGCTGACGCCGCCCTTCGACAAAACGCCGATGGATCCAGGGTACATCAAGGGCTATCTGCCGGGGGTGCGCGAGAACGGCGCGCAGTACACCCACGCGGCGCTCTGGGCGGTGCAGGCCACCGCGCTGTTGGGCAACGGCGATCGCGCGCTGGCACTGTACCAGATGATCAACCCGCTGATGCGCGCGCGCGATGCGGCCGCGGTCGCGACGTACAAGGTGGAGCCCTACGTCGCCGCCGCGGACGTATATGCCGCGGCTGGGCAGCATGGACGCGGCGGATGGACCTGGTATACCGGCTCGGCGAGCTGGATGTATCGCGTGGGCCTCGAGACGATTCTTGGCTTTGCGAAGCGCGGCGACACGCTGCGTATCGATCCGCGCGTGCCGGCGCACTGGAAGGAGTACGGGATCGAGTATCGATACGGCAAGAGCACATACGCGATTACCGTTCGTTCCGCTGGCGCGAGCGCCGGTGCTCCGCGAGTTACGGTGGACGGACGGGTGCTGGATGGTGCGGAGATCGCGCTGGTGGACGATGGTCGTCGCCACGACGTCGTCGTGATGCACCCACGAAAGGCGTGAGTCTACGGACCCCTTGACTATCTAAGGGAACAGCGCAATGTTGCCCCCTAGATAGTCTCAGGGTAGAACCACGTCGCACCAAATCCCATGAAAACAGAGCTTCTGCACGGCACACTCGAAGTCATGATCCTCAAGACACTCTCCTGGGGACGCATGCACGGCTACGGCGTCGGACGCTGGATCGAGCAGCAGGGGGGCAACGCCCTACATATAGAAGAGGGCTCCCTGTATCCCGCGCTCTACCGCCTCGAGAAAAAGGGCTGGATCGACTCCGAGTGGGGGCTTTCGGACAAGAACCGGCGTGCAAAGTACTACCGCCTCACACCCGGGGGACGCGCCGCGCTGCGCGCGAACATGTCGCTCTGGGGCAACTTTGCGCAGGCCGTGGGCAAGGTCCTGAGCGCGACACAATCGCCGGCACGCGCGTGAGTCTGGCCACTATGTCCAAGGGTAACGCGGATGAGGCGGATGCGGCCGATTAACGCTGATGAGAATTGAAATGCAAAACCAAAGGATCCAATCCGTAGATCGGCTCAATCGGCTCAATCGGCGTTGATCCGCGTAACCCCTCGACATAGTGGCTTGATCGGATGGCTATGTCCGACGCTCCGAGATGGCGCCGCTACATGCGGTTTTGGCGTTCGAACGTAAGGGCGGACGTTGACGACGAATTCCAGTTCCACGTGCAGGAGCGCATCGACGACCTCGTCGCGCGCGGCATGGACCCGCGCGCTGCTCGCGAGGAAGCGATCCGCGCCTTCGGTGACATCGACAACGTGAAATCCACTTGCCGCGACATCGCGGACGAGCAGGAGACAGAGATGCGACGTTCCGAGACGCTTGGCATACTGCAACAGGACGCGACCTACGCGCTGCGTATGATGCGCGCGAACCCGTCGCTCACCGCGGCCATCGTGTTGACGCTGGCACTCGGCATCGGCGCGACGACCGCGATCTTCAGCGTCGTGGACGCGGTGCTGCTGCAGCCACTCCCGTACGTGAACGCCGACCGCATCATGCTTCTTAATGAAACGCTCGCCGGCGGCCGCGGGCAGGCGTCCACGGGACACTTCACGGACTGGTCCGAGAACGCGCACTCCTTCTCGGCCATGTCCGCGTCGCAGGGGCGCACCGTCAACATCACCGACGGTGAGCCCGTGCGTCTCTCGGGCTCGCGCGCCACACCGAGCTATTTCCAGGTGCTGTACATGCCGCCGCAGCTGGGCCGGTATTTCCTGCCGAACGAGACGGAGGCGTCGCGCGTCGTCGTGATCAGCTACGACGTGTGGCAGACGCGCTTTGCCGGCGACAGCGCCGTCGTCGGCAAGGAGATGACACTCAACGGCGAGAAGCACACGATCGTCGGTGTCACGCCTGCGGCGTTCAGCCTCACGACCTTCAGCCCGCGCCTCTGGACGCCGCTCAGCTTCACACCGGAGCAGCGCACCAACTACGGCGCGCATTTTCTCACCGTGCTCGGCAGACTCAAGCCCGGCGCCACCGTCGAGCAGGCGCGTCGCGAGATCGGTCGGGTCACCGAGGACATTCGCCGCCGAGCGCCCGACAACATGAAGGACCGCGGCTTCCAGGTGAACGTGTACGCCGAGATCCTCGTGGAAGGGCTGCGCACGCAGCTCATGGTGCTGCTCGTCGCGGTCACGTTCGTGTTGCTCATCGGATGCGGCAACGTCGCCAGCCTGCTGCTGGCGCGCGCGACGGCGCGCCGAAAGGAGATCGCCATCCGCGGCGCGCTCGGCGGACATCGCGGACGGCTGGTGCGCCAGCTGCTCACCGAGAGCTTCCTGCTGGCACTCGTCGGCGGCGTGGCCGGATTGCTCGTCGCCAAACTCGGCGTGCGATTCCTCGTCAGCATGGGCCCGGCCTTCGTGCCGCGTCTGACGCAGGCGGGGCTGCACGTCGACGTGCTGCTGTTCGCGCTCGCCGCCACGCTCGTGTGCGGCGTGCTGTTCGGGTTGGCGCCGGCGCTGCGCGCGACGCGCGTGAACTTGCAGAGCGAGCTGCGCGAGGGCGGGAGAGGCTCCAGCGGTGTGGTGCGCGATCGCGCGCGTGGCGCGCTCATCGTGACCGAGATCGCGATCACGCTCGTGCTGCTCGTGAGTGCGGGGCTGTTTCTGCGGAGCGCGCAACGTCTCCAGGACGTGCCACTCGGCTTCGACCCAGGCGGCGTCACCATGGTGCGCGTCGCGCTGCCACAGGATCGGTATCAGGAGCCGCCGGCGGTGGAAGCGGCGTTCACGCGGATCGTGGAGAACGTGCGCGCCATTCCCGGTGTGCAGTCGGCGGCGGCGGCGACGCGCGTACCCATGTGGGGCGGCAGCATCGATTTCGGCGTGAACGTCCAGGGCCGCGCGGGCGGTCGGACAAACCAGAAGCTCGGCCACGCGCGACTCGTCACGCCGCAATTCATCGAGACGCTGCGCATCCCGCTCAAGCGCGGTCGCGTGCTCAGCGACGCGGACATGCGCGCCGGCGCGCCGTGGGTCCTCGTCGTGAACGAGACCTTCGCGCGCCAGGTGTTCGGCGATGAAGATCCCATCGGCAAACGGGTTTCTGGCTGGACGAAAGACTCGATGCCGGAGTGGCGTGAGATCGTCGGCATCGTGGGCGACGTGCGCGCGTTCGGGCAGGAGACCGACATCCCGCCGGAGATGTACATCCCGATGACACAGGCGCCTTTCGGGTCGTGGAATTCATTTCAGCGCAACATGACCATCGTGGCGCGCGCGCGACCGGGAACGATGATCGCGCCGGCGCTGCGCAAGGCGGTGGCTGCCGTCGATCCGCTGCTGCCGCTCTTCGATCTTCAGACGATGGATGAAGTACTCGCCCAATCCACGGCACAGCGCGCGTTCAACACCATGTTGCTCGCGCTGCTCGGTCTCACGGGATTGATTCTCGCGGCGATCGGCATCTACGGGGTGATCGCGTTCTTCGTGAGCCAGCGGACGCACGAGATCGGAGTGCGTGTTGCCCTGGGTGCGAGTACGGGGAGCATCATCGGCATGGTGGTGCGACAGGCGCTCGTTCTGTCCGGCGTTGGCATCGTCGTGGGCGCAGTCGCGGCAGTCTGGGCGACGCGTGTGCTCGGCACGATGCTGTTCCAGGTCGGCGCTCGAGATCCCGTGGCGTACGTCGTGTCTGCGTCAGCGCTGCTAGTCGTCGCACTCGGCGCGTCATGGCTGCCGGCGCGACGGGCTGCTCGAGTCGATCCCGTGCGCGCTCTCGCCTCAGCCGGATAATCGCGCAGGGAAGCAGGCCACTTATGAAGCAGGCCACTATGGAGCAGGCCACTATGGAGCAGGCCACTATGTCGAAGGTGTGACGCGGATGAGGCGGATCGAGCCGATGAAACGCCGATGACTTTCTTGTGTTTTATCGGTGAGGATCCGCTCAATCCGTCTCATCCGCGTTGAACTTTGGCATAGTGGCCATTAAGCGTAGATAAGCTCAGACATAAGGACCCGCTCTGTTGTTGTCCCGCGACACGACGACAGGTCACTTTGCGCGGTGAACCCACGTGGCCGTCTATTTGTCGGGTTTGTGTAGATGGCCATCAGTCGCCACGGTCGCGTGCGCAAACGGCACGGGCGGCCGATCGAGCATCTGCGCGTTCTGACCTTGGACGAGAAGGTACGTCTTGCGCACGTCGAGATCCGGATACGAGCTCGTGGATCGCGCGGAGTCGGGCCACGTCACGCGTACCAGTGGGACATGAACCGCGGAGCCGAGGCCGACGTGTAGTTGTAAGGTCCCCGATCCAAACGACCCTCCGGTGCCAATCGTCCGCCTTACAGTCCGCATCTTACCGCTCTTATCCGCGGCAACGATTTCCACGCGAGCGCCGATCGCCGAGCGGTTGGCGGTGCGGCCCTCCAGCTCCAGCGTGATCCAGTTGCGATGCGGCCATCCCGGATTCTCGAATAGAACGCTGGTGAACACGTCACCGGCGTACGCGCCGCCCACTACCATGTAGACATCCTCGTCGCCGTCGCGATCGAGGTCGGCGAACGCGGTGCCGTGTCCTTTTTGAAGATGACCAAAGCCGCCCTCGAGCGTGACCTCCTCGAAGCGTCGCCCTTCCACGCCGCGGAACATTCGATTCGGGATGATCGAACGGAGATCCGGGTTGCCGGTGCCGAGATAGAAATCGAGCCAGCCATCATTGTCGATGTCGCCGAAATTGCTGCCCATCGCATAGATCGCTTTGTCGGCCAGGCCCGCCGATTCCGTGACATCCTCGAAGGTGCCGTCGCCTTTGTTCCGATACAGATGCGCGTGTTCGACAGCCGGCAACGCGCCGCCAGACGGGAGAGTCGCCGCGCCGGCAGGCGCTTCGGCGGGCAGCCCCAGATATTCTCGTGCGACGGCTGCGTGCAGCGGCACGCGATTGTCGTAACTCAGAACGAACAAATCCTCCCACCCGTCGTTGTCGAAATCCCAGAACCA
>DATBRO010000064.1:0-11824 GCA_036560265.1 Gemmatimonadaceae bacterium
CGACGCGCCGCTGCGCCGGGCCATCGACATGATGAACAAAGGCCAGACGCAGAAGGATCTGTTCACGCTCGCGCAAGCGTCGTCGGTAAAGCCGCTCAATGACGCCAAGCCATCCAAGAATCAAAACGCAACCGCGCGGCCGCCTAAGTAGGTTTTGCGCATGCCACGAAACGCTTTCGCCGCCGTCGCGCTCATTGCGACGGCGGTTTTCGCTTGCACGAATCGCCGGATCGCCGTCGGCTCGCCCAACGGCTCCGGCGCCGAGGTGAAATCCATCACGCCTGCGCCGGGCGAGTCGCATCTCACGAACATCCGACAGCTCACGTACGGCGGCGAGAATGCCGAGGCGTATTTCAGTCCCGACGGACGCTGGCTGATCTTCCAATCCACGCGTGACGGACGCTCCTGCGATCAGGAGTACATCATGCGGGCCGCCGACGGCTCGGCGCTCCACCGCGTTTCGTACGGCACCGGCAAGACCACGTGCGGATATTTCTTCGATAACGGCCGGCGGATCCTGTACGCCTCCACCCACGCCGCCGACACCACGTGCCCACCGCGTCCTGATCCATCCCGCGGCTACGTATGGCGCCTCGATCCGTACGACATTTACACGGCGAACGCGGACGGCTCGAACCGGCATCGGCTCACCAGCTACGGGATTTACACAGCCGAGGCAACGCTGTCTCCCGATGGCAGATCGCTGGTGTTCACGTCATTGAAGGATGGAGATCTCGACATCTATACGATGAACGTGGACGGTACCGACGTCCGTCGTCTCACGAACGCTCCGGGATACGACGGTGGCGCGTTCTTCTCGCCGGACGGAAAACAGATCGTGTATCGCGCATGGCATCCAAGTGGCGACAGCCTCCGCGCCTATCAGGGCCTCCTCAAGCAGGGACTCGTTCGGCCGAATCGGATGGAGATCTGGGTCATGAACGCCGACGGCAGCGAACAGCGGCAGGTCACGAATCTCGGCGGCGCGAACTTCGCGCCGTTCTACACGCCCGACGGCAAGCGGATCATTTTTTCCTCGAACTACAAGAACCCGCGCAGCCGCAACTTCGATCTCTATCTCGTGAATCTCGACGGCTCGGGCCTCGAGCAGGTGACGACCGATACAGAATTCGACGGCTTCCCGATGTTTAGTCCGGACGGTCGGCAGCTTGTCTGGGCCTCGAATCGTCATGCGCCGCATCCCGGGGGCACTGACATCTTCATCGCCGACTGGTCTCCCTGATTCGGGCTGAGGCAACCGTCACTATATGGTTGCGACGACGGAAGTTACTCGTCATTTTAGTCGACGCTGAGCCCGCCCCTCAAAGCCCGAGATCCTCAGCGTATCGGTCACCGATTTCAGACCGATAATTATTCGCGGTAGCATCGTCCGGTTCGCCATGCGAGAGGCGAGGAAGCCCATATGGCAGTAAGGCGATGGCTGGGTGACACGTTGATGAATGCTGGCTTGGTGAGCCGCCAGCAGCTCGACGAGGCCCTGGCTGTCCAGAACGCGACGGGCCAGAAGCTTGGCCAGACGCTGGTGTCGCTCGGTTACCTGAGCGACACCGCGCTCTTGCAGACGCTTTGTACCGATGCAGGAATCCCTTTCCTGAGCGAGGCGGAGATGCATCCGGAACCCGCCGCTCTTGCGTTGATTCCGCTCGAGCTTGCGCGCAAGCACGCCGTTGTGCCTTTGAAGATCGAGAGCCGGCATCTCGTGCTGGCGATGGCCGATCCGTTCGATCTCCTGAGCATCCGCTCCCTCACGCGCGCCGCGGGCCGGTCCGTGCGTGTCGTCGGTGCGCAGCGTGAATCCGTGCTCCGAGCCATCGATATCGCCTACATCGGGTCTGCAGGCGCGGCGGCCGCGGCGGGTGGGGGTGTCTCGATGGCGTCCGGTGGCGCCGCGGCGGCTGTCGGTGGCGCGGGCGCCACGGTGCCGCGACTCGAGCTGGCGCGCGGGACGGACTCGGGGACCGGGGCACGATCCTTCAATCGTCCCGGATGGCCGGCGCCCGCGGCCCCGCCTGAGGAACAGAGCAATGCCGCTGGAGTCGTCGACGAGATCATCCGTCGGGGCGTCGAGTTGTCTGCGACCGACATTCATATCGAGCCGCTCGACGATGTCATCAAAGTGCGTTATCGCATCGACGGCCTTCTCACCGAGGGAGCCACCTTTCCGAAGTCGGCGCAGTCCTCGTTGATCAGCCGCGTAAAGATTCTCTCGACGCTCGATATCGCCGACTCGCGACTGCCACAGGACGGACGCGCGCGCGTTCGGTTCAGTGGCCGCAGCGTCGATTTGCGCGTGTCGACGTTCCCCACGCTGCACGGCGAAGACATTGTTCTTCGTATCCTCGATCGCGGGCGCGTGGCACTGCAGTTGGAGCGCCTTGGCGTCGAGCCGGAAGATCTCCTGCTGTTCCGCACGGCTCTACAGCGTTCGCATGGAATCATTCCCGTGACTGGGCCGACTGGCTCGGGGAAAACGACGACGCTCTATGCGGCGTTGAGTGAGCTGAACACCGGCGATCAGGCGATCATCACGCTCGAAGATCCGATCGAGTACGAGATGCCTCAGATTCGCCAGTCGCAGGTGAATGTGCGTGCCGGCCTGACATTCGCCGCCGGCCTGCGCTCCATGCTGCGACACGATCCCGACGTCATTCTCGTCGGCGAAATCCGCGATCAGGAGACGATGCAGATCGCCCTGAGCGCCGCCCTGACCGGCCACTTGGTGCTGACCACGCTGCACACCACGACCGCCGCCGGCACGATTCCGCGACTGCTGGACATGGGCGCCGAGCCATTCGTCATCGCGTCCGCCGTAACGATGTTCGTATCGCAGCGGTTGGTCCGCGTCCTCTGCACCCAATGCAAGACGAAAATGGACGTGCCATCCGCCGTGCGGAAGCGGTTTGGACTCGAGGACGCGGCGCTGTTCGGCCCGCGCGGTTGCACCACGTGTCGCAGCACCGGCTATCGCGGCCGCCTCGGCATTTTCGAGATTCTGCCCATGTCCCCGGACATCGTGACCTCGATTTACGAGCGTACGCCGCCCGAGCAGATCCAGCGCGATTCCGGTCGGCCCACGTTGCTGCAAGACGGGATTCGGAAGGTGCGCGCGGGGATCACGACCCTCGACGAAATCCTGCGCGTCACCGCCTGACCTCTGGAGAGCGATTGCCGGATTACTGGTATCAGGCGCTGACCGGCACTGGCACCGTCGAGGAGGGCTGGATCAATGCGGCGAGTGAAATCGTCGTGGAGGAGCAACTGCGGCGGAAGGGCGTGTTCCTCATCAAGGCCGAGGCCCGCAGCCGCGCGAAGAAGGTCACCGACGGAATGGTGGACCGTAAAGAGTTGCTCGCGTTCCTGGAATATCTCGCGGGCTCGTTTACGGCAGGTCTTCCTCTCCTGAGCATTCTCGACGACGTCCAGCGACGCCTTCGGTCCAGCAAGCTCAAGGCGATCATCGCTGAAATTCGGGTTGCCGTCGCCGATGAAGGCAAGAGTCTCTCGGCAGCCATGGCCGATCACCCCAAGGCATTTCCGCAGATTTACGTGGCGACGATCCAGGCCGGCGAGACGACCGGCCAACTGGCGTTCTCGCTCCAGCAGCTCGTTGACTATCTCGATTGGCAGGAAAACATAACGGCGTCGATGCGCCAGGCGACGATGTATCCGATCGTCGTGCTCGTGGCTGTGGGATTGCTCGTCACGGGTCTCGTGGGATTCGTGTTCCCTCGCATCCTGCCGATCTTGCGCCTACGCAACGTGGATCTGCCGCTGCCGACGCGGATCATCATGTTCGTCTCGGATTTTCTCCGGCACAATTCGATCACGTTGATCGTGCTCTTCATCGTGCTTGCCGTCGTGATCGTTATGGTGCGGCGGACCGAGCGCGGCCGGCTGATCATCGACTCGGCGATGCTCAGAATGCCGGTGTTCGGGCAGTTCATTCTCGAAGTGAACATGGCCCGTGTCGTCACATATCTCGGTCTGTTCTATCGAACCGGGGTCGATCTCCTGCAGTCCCTGTTGCTCGTCGAGAAAATGGCGACGAACAAGGTCGTGGGAAACATCGTTCGTGATGCCCGCGAGCAGATCACGCAAGGATCGACGATCGCAAATGCGTTCGGTCGCTCTCCACTGGTGCCCGTCGTGGTCATGCGAAGCCTGGCGCTCGGCGAGTCCACCGGCCGTCTCGACGAATCGCTCGAGCGCGCGAAGAATTACTACGGGCGTGAGATCCCGGCGGCGGTTCGCAGAGTCATCACGCTGATTCAGCCGGTGTTGATCCTGACGCTCGGCGGTGTCGTCCTGCTCGTCGCGCTGGCGATCATGCTGCCGATTCTGAACATCTACAACACCATCGGCGTCAGACGATGAGCATGATCGGACGTACTCCGCTCGTCGGCGCGTACGTGTGCCCGCGCGGTGTATTTACGATTGAGTGCAAGCGCTCGCGTGGCGCGCTGGAGATCGAGCGCACGCTCGAAGTTCCGCTCCCTTTGGATAGCGCCACTGCCGCCGCCGATCATCTCGTTCAAGTCCTTCGCTCCGCGGGGATCAATCGCGCCGACGTCGCGATCGCAATGCGGGGGTTCGGCGTCGTGCATCACGTACTCCAGTTGCCGCCCGCCAAGGACGAAGTGCTTTCGCCGATCATCGATCGCGAATTGCGCCGATTGGAGCCACAACTTGGCGACGCGGTGGTCGACTGGAGCTCCCTGCCTGCCTTCGAGGGCGGCCCTGAAGGGACTCCACAGCGTTCGGTGCTGACGGCGGCCGCCCCCTCAGACGTGATCTTCGCGTTCGAGGGACGGCTCAAGTTGGCCGGGTATCGGCTCGCGCACCTCACCGCGCTGCCGGCAGCAATGGAGCGTTTGCTCGAAGAATTCGACACGGGAACTGGGTCGGCCGCGCTTGTCGCGCCGCTGCCCGATGGCGCCTTTCTCGGGTTCTCCCTGAGCTCCGGCCTTCGGCTGGTGATAGAGCCGCCACTGCCGGCGGACACGGAGCACGAAACGGCGGCGCTCGCCGAAGAAGTGGAATTGGGGATGATGTTCGTGCGCCAACAGTTTCGCGGAGCGGAGATCGAACGCATTGCTCTCGTGGGATCGAAGGAATCGCTGCCGCACGCGGAATCCGCACTGTCCGAGCGGCTCCATGTGCCCATCGAGTATCTCGGCGTTCGTGATCTGACTCCGGCTGCATTCGCCGCGCTCGGCGCCGTACTTGATGCACAGTCGCCCGAGCCACTCGCGCTCGGCGGCACGAGCCGGAAAGCCGCTGAAAAGCGCCCCCTGACGACACTCGAATCGATCTCGATCGCCGCGCTCTTGGTGCTCGCGCTACTCGGCGCTTGGACGATAACGGAGACCGTGCGCGCCAAGGGCGCTGCCATCGACCTCCAGACGGCGCGCCGCCGCATCGAACTGGAATCGTTCGGACTGGGACCGGTCCGCTCGACCGCGGAACAAAGAAAGTTAGTGCGAGACGCCGTCGCAGCGATGCGGATTGTCGCGAACCACCAGGTCGAGTTGCAGGAGACGTTGACCGGCATCGCGTCCACGCTGGGAGGACGTGCCCAGGTCGATTCGATGCGTCTCCAGCTCAGCTCCAGCGGATGGCGAACCGTCATTTCGGGCAGTGTCGCCGGCATCACGAATGCCCGCGCGGTTCAATCGCTGAATGATCTCTACCGGGAACTGCCGCAAAGACTGTCCGCCGACTCCATGCATCTCGATCAACTCGCATATGAGGAGTCTGGCTCCAACGAAGCTGATGCCTCTGTGGTGCGATTTCAGATGTCATTCGCGATTCCCTCGCCTCGGAAGAAGTGATGGCAGGCGCCATGTCACTTCAAAAACATGCCGCTGCCGTCAGTCCGGCCATTACGCGGCTGGTTGCTGCCGTTCTTGGCGCGGGCTTGCTCGTCTGGGGAGGTCTCCACGCCTCGCGAGCGGGCACTGCCAATCGGGCCGAGTTGCGGCGCGCCGAGGCGACCGTCGCAACTTTCGCGGACTGGCGGAAACGGTATAAGCCGGCTGTGGCTGCCGAATCGATCTCCTGGCGTAGGACCATGATGGAGCTACACGCCTTAGGCGTGATCGGCGATGAGCGTTTGGCCCTTACGCAGGCCTTGGCGCGGGCGGCCGAGGTCTCCGGCCTACTGGACGTGCGGGTCCTCATCGGGCCGGCTGATACAACTGGCTCCGACGCGCGTCTTTCTACGGAGGGAGTTCGTCGCCAATCGGCGCCCTTTGGGCTGGTGGTGGAATGTCGGGGAAATCTCCAGGCAATTGTCACATTCCTCGGCGCGCTTCCGCCGTCGGTTGCACCAACCGCCTTGAGCCTCGTGCGGCAGGATGGCCGCGCTCGGCACCGGCTCTTGTTGGCGGTGTACGAGCTTCAGTTTTCAAATGGCCCACCCACTCTCTGGTCACCTCTGGAACGCAGCGATCCTTCTCGCGTCGGCGTCAGTCGCATTGGCGGCTGAGCGCCTCACAGCGTCGTCAAAGCCTCCAACGACACCGGCCGCACTGGACGCTTCGAGCGCCGACATCGGCCGCTTTGTCGCGCCGCTTCGATTCGATGCCGAGCTTCCACGCTTTCACATGAGCGTCTGGACCGATCCTTTTGGCCGCCGCGCGGTCATCGCCCCTCAACCAAGTGTTGCGTCCGGGACGGGCAGTCCTACTGTTCCGTCATCGTCCGGAGGGAGTCGCGGCCTGACCGCCATTCTCATCTCGAACGAGCGACGCGTCGCCGTCATCGACGACGCGACGGTCGGTGTCGGCGACGTGCTGCGGGACGGTGCGCGAGTCTCAGCGATTCAGCCTGACCGGGTGTGGGTTGTCCAGAGGAACGGTCGGTGGCGGATGCTCACTTTGTCGAACCGGAGCACTAGATGAGTTACGCGCGGCAGGGTCCAGTCTCTTGGAGCGGACTGCTCAGAACTGGGCTCCTTTTCACTGCCGGCGCCTGCGCGAGCGCGCCCGCGGCCGCGCCTCGCACACAGGTTCATCTCGAGCCGGTGCCATCGAGCGCGGTTCAACCGGCAGCGCCTCTTCCGAGCCTGCCGTCGCTGTCGGGCGACATCAGAGGTCGCCCTGAAGCCCGTGTGTCGCTGACGGCCGTCAATCAGGATCTCGCAGTGGTCGTGCGAGAGCTCGCCGCCAGATCCGGGCTGCAGTACCAGATCGATCCCGAGGTTCACGGCACGGTGAACACCGTGTTGCGCAACAAGACGCTCCCCGAAGCGCTTGCGTCGATCATGCCGCAAGGGATGACGTATCAGGTTCAGAACGGGGTGCTGCGCGTCGGCCCCTCGCGGATGATCACGCGCATTTTTACGCTCGATTACGTCGCACTTTCTCGATTCGGCTCGGCGTCCACCGTCATTCAGCGCCGCTTGGGAGCCGGAGTTGGTTCCACCGGCGCAATCGGTGGCATCGGAGCGGGCGGTGGCGGCGCTTCGTTCGCGAATGGCGGCGCGGGCGCGGACGTCATCAGCGCGATTTCCATCGCCGATGTGTGGGAAGAGATTCGCGTCGCGGTGGAAGCCTTGCTGTTCGACGCGCCAGCGTCGGCGACCGAGGCGCGGCCAGCACAGACGGCTAGCACGGGAATCGGGCCCTCCGGCAGCTCGGGCCGGCCCTACAGCCGTGTCGCACCGGATGGACGGCGCCTGATCATCAATCCGATCTCGGGAACGATCACGGTGAGCGCGTTTCCCTCGCAGCTCGAACAGCTCGACATCTTCATTCGGGCGTTCGAGGCATCGATTCAACGACAGGTGCTGATCGAGGCGAAGATCGTCGAGGTGAACCTTGACCGCAGCTTTCAATTCGGGATCGATTGGAATGTTTTGGCCAGCGCAGGCACGGGGAGCATCGGCATCAGCTCGGTTGCGCCTGGCACGTTGCGCACGCCCTCGACGCCTGGAAGCACTCGAACCGGCAACGTCGAGTTCACGCTGTCCGGCAAACCCGGGCAGATAACGGCCGTCCTCACCGCGCTCTCCAGCCAGGGTGACGTTCGCGTGCTGTCCAGCCCTCGCGTGTCGGCGCTCAACAATCAGCGCGCCGTGTTCGACGTTACAACGGGCGAAATCGTTTTCAATGTGACGACCACGCTGTTCACGAACCCGAACGGCACGATCACGCCCCAGCAGCAAGTGACGCCGCAGCAGGTGAACGTCGGCATCGTCCTCGACGTGCTCCCGCAAATCGGCGCCGACAACAGTGTGACTATGAACATCCGTCCAGTCGTCACCAGCGTTTCTCGAACAGCGACGTTCACGTCCGCCGGTGGAGTTTTCCAGGCCCCCGTGATCGACACCCGTGAAACGGATACGATGGCGCGCTTGCGCAACGGCGAGACGATCATCATCGGCGGTCTGATGCAGACGCGCCGGGAGAAGGTGCGGAGCGGCGTCCCTGGTCTCCGGAGCATTCCTCTCCTCGGCCGACTCTTCACCAGCTACAGCGATGTCGAGCGCAAGGCCGAGCTCGTGATCTTTCTGACGCCGACCATCATTGCGGGTCAACCAGTCGTCGCGCGGTGACGTTCGCCAGTCTGAGCAGCGGGTGTAGCGATGTATGAAGAATTCTATGGCCTGAGCGAGAAGCCGTTCGCGCTCACCCCGAATCCGAAATTCGTCTTTCAGTCGGAGCAGTATCGCGCCGCGGAAGAGGCGTTGCTCTATGGCGTCGCGCAGAAGGAAGGCTTCATGCTCGTCACCGGCGCGCCTGGGACGGGGAAGACCACACTCTGCCGCGACCTCCTCGAGAAGCTCGACGCGAAGCGTTTTCAGGTCGCGCTGATCTTCAATCCGTTCCTGAACGGCGTGGAGATGCTCCAGGCGCTGCTCTCCGAGTTCGGCTTGGGCGACGCGAATACCACGTCGCGCAAGGAATTGCTCGACCGGCTCAACACGTACCTGCTGCAGCAGCTGGCGAGCGGACGCACCTGCATCGCGATCTTCGATGAGGCGCAGCACCTGTCGACGGAGTTTCTCGAGCAGATTCGCGTCCTGTCGAACCTGGAGACCGACCGCGAGAAACTCATTCAGATCGTGTTGGTCGGGCAGCCTGAGCTTCTGGCACTCGTCCGTACGCCTCAGATGGCGCAGCTGGATCAGCGGGTCTCCGTCCGCTGCACGCTTGCCCATCTCTCACACGACGAGACAGGCCGCTACATCTACCATCGTCTCAACGTTGCCGGCGCGCGCGGGAACGTGCGATTCCACGAGCGAGCCATCCGGCTCCTCCATCGCGCAACCGGGGGCGTGCCGCGACTCATCAACCTGACCTGCGATCGCGCCCTGCTCGCGGGCTACACCGAGCAGACGAACGCCATCGGCGAGTCGCATGTTCGGCAGGCATTGGCGTCGTTGCGGGGAGAGGAAGGAATTGACGCAGCGGCGACGGCCCCCCCGAAGATCCTGTCTCATCCGAAGGCGCGTCGCACGTCATGGATATTCGGTGCTGCCGGCATCGCGCTGGTACTGCTGGCATTCATCTGGTGGCGTCTCGATGGCACGGCTGAAATTCTCGCATGGAATGCCGCGCGCGCTTCGTCGACGCACGATGCCGAGCAGACCTACATTCGGATCGCGCACGAACACCGCAGCTCGAGACAGCGAGAGGGCGCGCTGCTTCGCCTGGCTCAGTTGCAGATCGCCCGCGGCGCATCGCGCGAAGCATTGGGATGGCTCGATATCCTCCGCCGCGATTATCCGGCCGCCACCAGGAGCACCGAGCGGCAGTACTGGACGGCACGAGCACTCCTTGCCGCAGGCGACACCGTCCGCGCGTGCGCGGCCGCACGTCTGGTGAGTGCCGGCGCCGCCAACTCGCTCGGAGCAAGTTTCTCGGCGATGAACAGTGACTGCATGGCGTTCGAGGGGCGTGCGCAACGCGCGGACTCGTCGCAGTCCGCGGACGGCAGCGTTGCCGACACGACGCGCGCGTCGATTCGGCCGGCTGGCGCTCCGGTGCAGCGCGATTCCCAGCCATGAGTCTGATCGCTGACGCTCTCAAGACGGCGCAGCGCGAAAAACAGCGCCGCGAATCCGGCTCGCGTTCGAGCATCTCACCGGTGCTTGTTCCGCTGCGCGTCGTGGCGGAGCCAAGCTTCAGCTGGCGCCGCGCCCTCACGATCGGAACCACCATAATGGTTTCGGTGGTCGCCCTCGCGATCATGGTGCAGCGCATGAGGCAGCCGACTGCGCGCCCGACGCTCCCACCAGTGGCGAGCTCGCTCGGGGGAGTACCGCTTGGTGGAGTGCCGGTGCGTGCCGATTCCTCGGGTCGCGGCAACGCCGCCAACTCGAAGGCACGAGCGCGCTGGTCGTCGATCGACAATGCCCGCATACCAGCCGCTCGACCCATTCGGCCGTCACGGCCAGTCCCGCGCGTCGCGGGAGCCGCCGCTTCACCGGCACGGAAAGCCAACACGGCGGTGTTGCAGGGAGAACCCAAGTCCGATTCGAGCACTCCGGGCAGGACGTCCGGCGCGCCTCGTGCGACTCCGTCGACGGGCCAGCTTCGCATCGCGATGGAGCAACCGCGACAATCTGACGCGGCCACCTTGCTGGCGGAGGCCATTGCGGCGCATCGCGCTGGAGATCTCGCGCTGGCCCGCGCGCTGTACGAGCGCGTGCTGCTGATCGCACCGAACGATGCGGACGCGCTCAACAATCTCGGCGTATTGTTCTCCGGTGACCGCGAGTTTGATCGGGCATTGAATTTGTTGGGCCGGGCTGCCGCTGTAGCGCCACGAAACGCAGGCATCTGGAACAACATCGGGGCGGCGTTGCGCGAGCAAGGTCACGGTAGCGAGGCCGTGGCCGCATTTCAGCACGCGCTCGCGATCGATCCGCAGCATCAGGGCGCGAAAATTGGGCTCGCGCAGCAGTTCCTCTTGATTGGATCAGCGCCGCAGGCCCGCGCACTCCTTGAGGAAGTGCTGAGCGCGAATCCCACACTTCCGGAGGCCCAGTATGCGCTGGGTCAGGCGCTGGAGCTTCAGGGAGATCGCGCGGGAGCGATTCGCGCCTTTTCCGCATTCATGCGGCTCGCGCCGGCGCGCTTGGCAGCTCACGTCGAGCGCGTGCGCCGACACGTCGATTCGTTGAGCGCGCGCGCGCCGTAGCGGCGATGCGTCGTTTGAGCGGCTTGCGCGCCCTTTCAGTGGCGATGGCCGCGCTGGATCTCACGTCCTGCCGTCCAGGACACGCAGCCACGCCGCGGCCCCTCCCGAACATTCCGGTCTACGCCATCAGGCCGTCCGATTCGGCCGGTGTCCGGATCGTGCCGGCTCCCGCGAGGGACTCTGTTGGGGCATTGGGTGCAACGAAGCTCGTGACTATCGCCACGAGCAACGCCGATGCCCGAACGCTACTCCTGTGGTTGGCGGAGCAGGCTGGCGTCAGCCTCGTCGTAGCACCTGACGTGAACGCGCGCGTCAGTGTGAGCTTCACCAACGTTCCAGCGGGCGAAGCGATGCGAGCAATCATGGCAAAGGCGGGCCTGTCAGTGCTGACGCCCGGACTCCATGGCCCGTGGCCACCAGTCGTGTTCTACCAGCTGCCGGCCAATATCAACGAAGCCAGCGCGGAAACGATCGTTGCGCTTTTTGGCGTCAGCCCCGAGATGGCGAATTGGATCGTGGAGAGCCGTACGAAGCCCTGATTCCATCACTGGAACGACAAAGGGCCGCGTCAACTCGACGCGGCCCTTTGACGTTTTTTCAGCGATCTTCAGCGTGATCCCATGAGCTGCAGTTTCAGCGAAGCATCCGGCACTGC
>DATBRO010000065.1:0-41600 GCA_036560265.1 Gemmatimonadaceae bacterium
AGCGGCGAGCGGCTGGGAGTGGGGCAGGGCCGGCCATGAAGATCACACCCGCACCTACGGTGTTTGCGGAGCCGAACGCGACCCACTTCCGGTCGCCGCTTGTGGCGACGAACGAGGTGTCCGTGTAGCCAATGCTGCCGACGTCGACGCGCGGGATCATCTCGATGTCGCTGCAGTGGGGGCTGGGGGGCAGCCCGGCCGCGTCATTGCAGAAGGCTTTTCCAGCTGAATCAGCGGCGCATGGGGTTTCGGGTGCTCCAGCGCACGATCCATTCCAGCCTAGTTTCAAGCGTGCGACGGCCGCACCGATGCCGACGGCCAAATCCTTCACGGTACGGGTACACGTTGTAGCGGGAGCCACAGGCGTACATGGACGCAGACCACCGGGCGCGCGGGCGGAATCCGAAACGAGGTTCGAGTCGGGTAAATGGTCGAAGACGACGACGGTGTCCGGCGAACCACTGGTTGCAGTCGCTGGACGGACCAAGATCGAATCCGCGTTGAGGACCAGGAAGTTGGCGGCGCCGGGCGCCAGCTTGTAGTTCACGATCGAATGCAGGTCCGGGAACAGGTGCTTCGGCCGGAACCAGTGGATCATTCCTTTCGGAGCTTCAGGCGTCGGCTTCGTCGAGAAGAAGGTCAAGCCGGTGTCGTTCTGACCGACGTATTGCGGGCGGTTCGAGAAGAGCAGCGGTGGGGCCACACCAATGGAAATCTTGGAAGTCGCCGCATCCAAGACCTCCTTTACCTCGAAGAGCGGCGCGGTACGAGTGCGGATTCGACCGGCGAGGTCCTCCTTCATCTGCGTAGGGTCGGAGGTGCCGATGAAAACCTTGCTGATGTTCGTACCGCCCGAGTTCGACACGAGCAGAGAGTCGTTCGCAGATGGGGCCGCGGCCAAAGCCGTCCTCGCGGTGCGCTGGATACCCCAGGGTGCCGAACCTACCGGGATGCCCGGTGCAAACCAGGAGGCGACCCCGTCTCGCCACAGCTCGAGGCGATTGTTGTCGAGGTTCGACAAGAACACATGGCCACGAGCCGGGTCGATTTCGATGTCGCCGATCGTCCCTGGCCGCTGCAGCGGTCGCGTGTGACCAAAGACGATGAGTGACGAATCCCGGAAGGCAAGATTTGAATCGCTTTGCGCACCCGCCAGCGTGGGCTTTATCGAATAGCCGAAGACTCCATTTTGGTCCCTCGCGAACCCAGAGATCTGCACGCGTCGCCCCTGAAGTGAATCATCGACGGCGATCGGGACTTTCTCGCTGACATTCGACGTGAAGGGCGGCGCCAGCCCGAACTTGGCGCGTTTCAGCTCGACGCCGAGGCTGTCGCGAATGATGAACCCGACAGTATCGATTCCATCGCCATTGGCGGTGACGATGATGCTATCGGTGATCTCGAGTCGCGGCGGAACCGTGTCCACGACACGCGGAATCGTCGTCCCCCTCTTTCGCACGAAGACCACCACGGGCGTCGTCGTGCCGGGGTTGCGGTTCACATCGATCGCCGTGGACGTGATCGTGATGCGTCCCCGAACGGGCGCGCTGTCCGGAACGAGGACGCTCGAGGTTATGAGGACGTCTCGCTGCGTGCCCGTGAAGGTCGTCACGATGGTCGTGTCGAGTTGTCCCACAGCCGGCCACGTGGGATCGCCACGGACCCGGGTGGTGTCGCTGGCCACGCCGTCGGGGTGCGTCACGTGCACACGGACGAGCATAAAGACGCCCTGCGACACGCTGTCGTTCGGGGCGGGTGCCTCGATAGTCACTTTCGGGCCCGTGACGATGTTGACGCGTTTCCGCGCCGTGTCCACGTTGCCGGACGCATCCGTCACGATCGCCATGATCACCAGGCTGTCGATCAAGGTGTCGAGCGGGATCGCGGGCTTGAGGTACCGGCGGATGAGCGTATCGGTGAGGCCCGCGCGAAATGGTGCCCCCCCCGCGACCGGCGCTGTGACCGGTGTGTAGCGTATGGTCTGCGTCAGCGTACCGAGGATCGCACTGCCCGTGAATTTGAATCCGGTCACGACGAGACTTTGCAGCTGGCGGTCGTCGATGATACGGGTGACCGTCAGGATCGAGTCACCGACGTTGACGAGCTGACCGACGACCGCCGGCGTGTCGATGCGAACGAACGGCTTGTTCGTGTCGGGTGCGTTCGGGTTGGGCGGCGAAATCGGCGCCGTTCCCGACGAACCACCTGCGATGCCGTTGCCGAATTTAGGACTGACGGGACCCCCGTCGCAGCTCAACACTACGACGATTCCTATGACGAGTCCCGCAAGCCGAGCGAGTGGAGATCGCATGTACTTCGATAGCCTCAGGGAGAGCGCCGCGGCTCCATCGTCATGTCGCCTTCGTCGACGATGTGCGGCGTGATCAGGATGAGAAGATCCCGCTTCGTCTCACTCCGATTCGTCACGCCGAACAGGCGGCCGATGAGCGGGAGATCGATCAGGATCGGAATGCCGGTCTTCGTGATGCGAACGGAAGTTTGGGTCAGACCACCCATCACCGCCGTTTCGCCATCGGCGACGAGTAGCTCGTTATCGATACTCTGCGTTGGGAAGACCGCGCCGACGTCGCCCGACACGAACTGCACGTCGGAATTCTCGGCGTGGACCTTCATCATAATTTGCCTGTTGTTCGTGATTGCCGGCGTGACATTCAGCACAACACCGGTTTGCCGTGTGCTCACCGTCACACGCGGAAGTGCGCCCGCGGCGCTTCCCGTGCCCTGCTCGATCGTGCGGATCGGCACTTCGGTACCAGCCTTGAGCGTCGCCAGCCGGTAGTTGAGCGTCGTCACGCTCGGTTCGGCCTGCACGTCGAGCAGCGACACTTCCTGGAGAGCTTCCAGGAACGTCGTGAAGTCGAAGCCGCCGATTGACGCCGAGTAGATGACACGCAGCGCGGCGTTCGGAACAGCGGCGGCGGCGTTGGCAATCGCCGACACGGTATTCCCGCCCAGGAAAATGACATTGCCGGTCTCCGTCGCCCCGGTGCTATCGGTGTGCTGCACCAGCTCGTTGAAATGCTGGTTCCTCGTGCCGATGTCGTACTTGAGGCCGAGCCCCTCGAGCTGCGTGCGATCGACGAGAATGATCTTCGCCTTGATGTTCACCTGCGGCTGGCGGACGTCCAGCGTCCGGGCGTACGCGATCAGATTGTCGATCGACGATGCGACGTCGGTGATGGAAACGGTGTTGGTGAGCGTATCGAACGTGATCGCACCACGCACCGGACAATTGAGCGGTCCCGATGAACCAGTCGCCGGCACGTTGGCAGGAGTTCCGGTTCCCGAGGTTTGGAGGGTGCCGCAATCTTTGGAGAGGCGCGACTGCAGCGCCGCCGCGACCGCGGCGGGGTTCGTGTAGTTGAACCGGATCGTGCGCGTGGTGAGCTGCTCGTAGCGCGGCTTGGCAGCGAGCGCCTCCAGCGAATTCACGACGATGATGCCGTTCTGGTCCTCGATGGCGTCGTATCCGTAAGCATTCAAAATCGCCTTCATGGCGACATCCCAGGGCTTGTCGATGATCTCGGCCGTCACAGTGGCTTCGACACCCTTGGCCGGAATGATCGTGCGTCCTGAAAAAGCCGCGAACGCGGCGAGCACGTCGCGAATGTCCGCCTTTTCCCACGCGATGGTGATGCGCGGTTGCTGCTGCGGTTGCTGCTGCACCAGCACGCTCGGCTGAGGCTCCGACGAGACCATCGTCACCGTCGCCGGCACGACGATCGCCGGCGGCGGAGTGTCGACAGGGACCCGCATCTTCGGCATCGACGGCGTCGTCACGGGCGGCGTCGCCATGGCCGGCGTCGCCATCGCCGGCGTCGTGGCCGCGATCGAACGTTCGGCCGTGCGGCCGGCGCGCCACGCGGTAAAGTCACTGCCGCCCTCGACGGACACGCGGATTTCGCCCGAACCACGAACGATCTTGTAGCTCTTGGGGCCGGCCAGCATGAGCACGACGCGCACGACGTTCGGCTGATTCTGCGCATACCGCACGTCGAGCACGCCGCCGCGCGTCACGCGATCATAGCCGCCCCGGCGCATGCCGAGCGTCGCTCCGGCAATATCGACCACGATGCGCTCGGGATTGTGCAGAACGAAATCGCGCACGCTCACCGCGCCATTCACGCCGATGACCACCTGGGCCGCGCCGCTCGTGGGCACGACGCTGAGCGAGATGACGGCACCGTCCTCTCGCAATGGGAGTGATGCTGCTACCAGCAGGACGGCACCCGCTCCGCACGCGAGCGCGCGCGTCCAGCGCCCACTCGCTCCGGGGACGCCCGTCCACAGTCGCTTCATCTCGCCCTCACTTTGGTTGTATCACCCAGAACCAACGAGTCCTGCCGATTGAGACCAAACTCCTCGATGGTGAAAACCACCGATCTCCGGTTGATCGTAAAAACGCGCATGCGACCCAGGGTCATTCCGGTGGTAACCCGGTACTGCGTATTCGTCAGCACGTCCCGCATGATTGCCACGGGACGCCGTCTGGATTCGTCGTACAGCACACCGACGAGTCGCAGGTCCGCTACGGTGGGACGCAGTTCAGACGTGCTTAGCAACGAAACGAACGGATCCCGGCGTCCACCGGCGTCGTAGTCGTAGACCTCACGCATGATGACCGGTATGCGCGCGGCGGGTGCGGCCTCGGGAGCCACCGTGAGCGCCGGACGGCGCTGTGGCTGGGCCCCCGCGCTCTTCGTTTGCGTCGGAGCGGCCTTCGTCGTCGTCGCCGGCGCCGGCGCTTTCGTCGCGGGCGTCTTGGTGCCCTGCGCCGAAGCGCTTGCCACAGCGGAGCAGAGGGCGAGGAACGCGAGGATGCGCACTACTGGCCCCTCGTCGCGGGAGGGGTTGGAAGCGCCGTCTTGGCGACATACGTCTGGATCTCGAATCTGGCGTCGAGCACCGCCTCGCTGGGACGCAGTCGCAGGGTGTTCGCGTTTCGACTGGATGGCAGCACGGCGAGGTTCATCGGAGCGACGATGCGCGTGAGCGAACCGATATTGCTCAGGAACTGCGCGATGCGGTGATACGAGCCGGTGACGCCGATGTTGTACCGATAGGTGTCGAAGACGTCGCCGCTGATCACGCCGAGCGGAGTGACATCGCCGATGTCGAGTCCCGTGCGGCGCGCGGCCGTCGAGATCTGCTCGAGCAAGGTAGGAACTTCGTTGGCGACCGGCACGAGTTGGCGCATCAGGACCAGCATGCGCCCGTACTGATCGGCTTCCTCTCGCAGCTTCGCCGCGGACCCGCTCGCGACCTCGCGCCGGGCGCTCTCATTCTGCGCGACGAGCGAATCGATGCGCGACTGGAGTATCGCAAGCTGGTCGTTCTTCGGCGACCAGAGGTACGTGTAGTACAGGCCCGCCAGCGCGATGGCCACGATGCACACCACCAGCATGATCTGATCGCGTTGATTCGACGGAAGGAGAGCCATGCCTATCTCTGTGTCAGCATAAGAGGAACACGCCGGAGGAGCGTCGAGTCGGGGCGCGTGTACATCACATCGAGCGTGAACTGCGTGACTTCCTTGCCACTCTCGACCGAGAGCTCCGACTTCTGCAATTGCACGAGCCCGAGGAACGGAGATTCCTCGAGGCTTCGCATGAAGCGCGTGAGTGCTTGAATGTCGACCGTACGTCCGGTCACGCGGACGCGCACGGTGTCGCGCGGGATGACCGGGTCAGCTCTTTTCTTCTTGCCTTTCGCGGTGTCCGGCGGGGGTTGCTTGACGGCGGCCGGCGGATTCACGCCCTGCGGTGTTCCGGTGAAGGTGACGACCCGCAGCCACGTGTAGATCGGAAGCGCCCGGCTGATTTCTTCCATGACGTGAGGCCAGACGTAACGGTCCTCGTCGATGGCCTTGATGATGTTCAGCTGCAGGAACGCGCTGTCGCGACGCGCCTGGGCGCGCGCACGGTCCGCACGAACAGCCGCGTACTTCGTCGAATCTTCGAGCGCCTTCGCCTCGGCCGAGTGGAGTCCGGATTCCTTGTTCCGCTGCGACAGGAAGAGCAGCGCGATCGCCGCAAAGGAGACGGCGCCGATGAGCACAGCGGCGGCCAGCCACTTGTCTTTGACTTTGGCGGAAATCGCCGCGCCGATGGCGGCGAAATTGATCGAGGGAGCGCTGGCACCGCCGCCCTTCTTCGACTTCTTCGCGCCCGGAAGGAGGTTGATTTCGATCATCAGAGTTGCCGCAGCGCCAAGCCGATGGGGAGCATCAGCAGCGGCGCGATTTCGTCCGTCACGAGGTCCTGCATCGCGCCGTCGCGAACCGACAACGCGGCGAGCGGATTCGCTTTTTGCGCTTCGATGCGAAGACGCGCTCCCAACACTTCGGTGAGTCCGGGAATCCGCGAGCCGCCACCGCACGTAAACACCGCGCGGATGCTCGCGCCGCCGCGCGTATTGGATGCGAGAAAGGCCACCGCGCGCTCGATGCCGACGGCGATTTCCTCACCGCGCGTCTCGAGCACCGCATCGACGTGCGGCGAACGGTCGAATCCTTGGAGGAGCTTGTCCGATTCCTCCGCGCCGAGACCGCGTTCCTTTTGGAGGTTTTCGCGGAAATGGCGAGTGCCGAGGGTGAGATCGCGTGTGAGAATCGGGACGCCGTCTTCGAGGATGTTGATGTTCGTGACGTCGTGGCCGATGTTCAGCAACGCGACCATACCTTGCATCGCGTCGGGATGATTCAGCTCGAATGCGTTGTGGAGCGCGAAGGCGTCGACGTCGATGATCGCCGGCTCGAGTCCGGCATCGGTGAGCACACGGACCTTGGAGTCGACGAGCTCCCGCTTCGCGGCCACGAGCAGGACTTTCATCTCGAGTCCATCGCCGTCGGGGTCGAGAATCTGGAAGTCCAGCTCCACGGACTCCATATCGAATGGGACGTGTTGCTCGGCCTCCCAGCGCATCAGCTCGCGAGCCTGCGCTTCCTTCACGCGCTCGATTTGGATCGGCTTGATGATCACGTCGCGTCCACCAACCGCCGTGACCACCTGCTTGGTGCTCACGCCGGCGGACGACAGTGCCGCCTGAATCGCCTCGGCGACCACGCCAGGATCCATGACTTCGCCTTCGACGATGGCATCCTGCTGTAGCGGCTGGACCGCCACGCGCGTCAGCTCTGGTTCCTTCTTCGAGTGATCGACAACAGCGACCTTGATGAGGCCGGAGCCGATATCGAGGCCAACTGTCGTCTTTTTGCGACCGAAGAGTGCCATGGCGGGAAGATTCGGTGACGGCCAAAAACCCGCAGTGTCGATGCGGGCCGATAGCTGTCACCAGGCTTTAACTGATGCGGGTTATTAACAGTCTGTCCCTGCACTTAGCCGGTGCCGGGCGGCACCTAGCGCAAGAAGGACGGCGCGACCTCGCGCTCGGTCACTCTTCCGGTCACACGACCCACGCAACCCCAGGTAACAAAGCGAGTTGCGGGCATGAGCACGGTTACGTGCTCACGGAAGCTCGCTCCACGCACGTTCTGGCACCGGTGCCGGGACGCCTTCCCAGACCCGAATCAGAAGACCAATCCGCCGCCGAAGAACAGGTCGAAGGTCCGCGGTCGACTCCGCCACGAGCCAGTACGCGGACGCGCTGATGCGAGTGATCCAGGCATTGGTGCTGACGTTATTCGCGCGCGAAGCCGGGAGTTCCACGACAGTTCCGATCGGTTGGTGAGCCCGCGCCGCGCTGTCCCAGTATGTCAGGGTCTCCACCAGAGCACGTTCGGACATCGGTTCCGATTCGGCGCCGCGCTGCGCGGCTCTCGTCGAGGCAGCGAGCTGTCTGGTCACGTACGCTCCGCCGATGGCCAGCGCGCTCGCCAGCGCGAGGGTGAAGAGCACCACCGGAATCGCAACTCCACGGTTCATCGCGCATTCCGCAGCCCGACGGTGACGGCCGTCGAGTCCGAGTACGCGTCATCCGGGCCCGATTTCAGTCCGCCGACGCGCACCGGACGCGCGGCTTCCCCGCGCGCGACGATCGTGATGCTCGCAATTCGATTCACATCCACCGGGTCCGGCATCGCGAGGCCCTGACTGTCCCAATAGCCGAAATGCAGTCCCGTTTTTGCCGGATCCCCGCTGTACGCCTTGAGCGGCCCTGCCAGAGGCTGGATGGAATTGAACCGCTGAGCCGCGCCGTTCCAATCTTTTGCGCCGAGGTACCATCGATTGTCCGACGCGCGATAGAGGCTGAGACGCAGGGGTCGCGTGAAACGCAGCGCGGTACCAGCCGGCACGGTGAGCGGCTCTCGAAGCTCGACGGTCCAAGTTGCAGTGACACTCGGGAAATGGACGCAGCTGGCGCCGGACGTAGAGGCGGACGTCGCGTGCAGCCCGAGCCAGGTTGCGCCGAGAGAATCCTCGAAGAGAGCGATCACGCGATCGCCCTCGTTCGGCGACGCGACGAACGCGGCGAGCGCGTTCCCTGGCGCCACCGCGGCGGCCGGAATCGTGATGCGGCCCGGTGCGCTCTCACACGCGACGGCACTGCCAATCGTCGAGTGTACCTCGATCGCGGAGTCCTGCGCGACCGTGATGTCTCCTCCCACCGACGAGGCTCCCCACAGGACACTCGCGGCGACCGCGGCGGCGTGACCGATCTGACTTCGCAGCGCCACGATCTCACCGACGCCGCGAAAAAACCGCAGCTGCCCGGTCGCCGCCTGCGCGGCGAGACCAACGACGATCCCCATGACGGTGAGCGAGACGATCATCTCGTGCAGCGTCCAGCCACGGCGGCTCACGACGCGCACAGCGCCCAGCCGCGGAGCACCAGGCTCGTGCGGCGGCCGCGCGTGGTCGGGAACTCGACGCTGTCGGCGATGATCCGGCGCGATCCCTCGGCTTGGACGCGCCAGAACTCCTTCAAGCGGCCGCGAACCTCCACGCCGCCCACCGACGACAGTTGACAGGCGCGCGCGCGGAGCTGTTCCACGCGATTGCTCGCGATTGTCTGCGCCCGCATCCGGTGATTCGCCTCGGCGAGATCGCGCGCCGCAACGGCGCTCGTCGCCGCCAGCGCGAGCATGCCGAACTCGAAGATCACGAGCGCGATCAGTACTTCGATGAGCGTGAATCCTCGTCGCATGCGCAGAGCATAGCGAGGAAGATGACATCTACATCATCGTTCTCGCGCACAGCGAACCTTACTCGATGCCGTACTCTTTGATCTTGTAGAGCAGGGCCCGATGTGACAGGTCGAGGAGACGCGCGGCACGCGTGCGGTTGCCGCTCGTTTGCCGCAGCGCGCGTTCGATGAGCACGCGCTCGAGCGCTTCCGTACGCCGCTTGACGGAGAGGTCGAGATCGTCGTCCCCGCTCGCCCTGATGGGAGCCTCCAGAGATTGGACCGCGGCGGGAAGATGCTCCACGTCCACCTGAACGCCGTCCGCGAGCACCATGGCACGCTCGACGACGTTCTCGAGCTCTCGAACGTTTCCGGGCCATGCATAATCCATGAGCAGGCGCATGGCCGCCGGGGTGGCTCCCGCTATCCGGAGGGTGAGGCGTTTGTTGAAGACGCCGATGAAGTGACGCACCAACTCGGGGATGTCTTCGCGACGCTCGCGCAACGGCGGCAAGTGGATCTTGACCACGTTGACCCGGTAGAAGAGATCCGCGCGAAACCGTCCCGCGCGAACCTCACTTTCCAGATCGCGCGAGGTCGCAGCAACGACGCGGACATCCACGGTGCGTGACGCGTTGTCGCCGACTCGGCGCACTTCGCCTTCTTGAAGCGCACGCAGGAGCTTGACCTGGAGGGGGACCGGGAGCTCACCGATCTCGTCGAGAAACAGTGTGCCGCCATTCGCTTCCTCGAACAGGCCACTGCGCTGATCCACCGCGCCCGTGAAAGCACCCTTCGCGTGGCCGAACAGCTCGCTCTCGAGCAACTGTTCGGGAATTGCGCCGCAGTTGATCGCGACGAACGGTGCGGCGGCGCGCGGCCCCGTCTCGTGAATCAGACTCGCGATCAACTCCTTGCCGGAGCCGCTCTCGCCGGTGACCAACACGGTGCTGGGATGTTTGGCCACCTTGCGCGCAACCGCGATCGCTTGCTGGAGCGCGGCACTGTGGCCCACGATGCCGCCCGGCGCGCGAAGCGCCGCGATCTCCTCGTGCAGCTCGAGCACCTGCTGCCGCAGACCCTCGCGCTCGATCGCCTTGCGCACGACAAGCAACACCTGGTCGGCTCGAAACGGCTTCTGGAGAAAGTCATACGCGCCGCGCTTGATGGCGTCGAGCGCCGCCTCGTCGTCACCGTACGCGCTCATCATGATGACCAATCCGCGACCGGAGGTCGCGCGGTAGCGATCGAGGAACTCGAGGCCGTCCACTTCCGGCATACGCACGTCGCACAGGATGAGATCCGCGTCCGCCTGCGCCAGCATCTCGAGCGCGGCTTCACCGTTCGCGGCGGCGCGCGTTTTGTGTCCTTCCGCTCCGAGGATCAGGGTGAGGGTGTGACGCAGGCCCAACTCATCGTCGACGACCAGAATGTTCACGAGAGCGCCATCCGCGTGTTCGATTGTGCCGCGCGCGCAGACGGCGCTCGCGCATCTCCGGGTGCGAGCGGCAGCGCTATGCGAAACGCGGCTCCGCCTTCGCGCGAGCGGGACACCCAAATCGTGCCGCCGGAGTTCTCGACGGCGCGCGCGACGATCGCGAGGCCCAGACCCGTACCCTTGCCCGGTTCTTTGGTCGTGTAGAACGGCTCGAAGATTCGCTCGACATCTTCGGCGGGGACGCCAGGACCCGTATCCGTGATCGCGACCATGACGATATCCTCGGCGCCGGCGGATTCCAGCCAACGCGTCACGCGTGCATTCGGCGGATTGACGGGCTGGGAATTGCCGTCACTGGCGCGGCGGGCGCCCGTGACCAGCTCACCGCGCGTGGTGCGCCTGATGATGAGCGACAGCGATCCTCTGCCGTGCATGGCGTCCACGGCGTTGAGCAGGACGTTCACGAACGTCTGCTCCAGGTCGTGACGGTCGCCGGACACGAACGTCGGCTGGCTCGCGGCGCTGAACTCGACCTTGATGTGCCGCAGCGCGCCCTGGCTGGTAAGAAGCTCCACCGCCGCGCGCGCCGTGTCGTTGACGTCCACTTCGCCCGGCGTCCGCGGCTTCGCGCGCGCGTAGTCGAGCAGACCCCGGACGATGCGGTCGATGCGCGCGGATTCCCGTTCGAGGCCCGCGAGCGCCTCCTGCGCATCGGTGCTGCCGGGCGGGGCACCGCGCAGCAGATGTATGTAGCCGTTGATGGCTCCGAGCGGATTGCCGATCTCGTGCGCGACGCCGGCGGCGAGACGCCCGATACTCGCCAGCTTTTCCGCGCGAACGAGGTGGGCACGCTCTTCCAGCAAGCGGTCCGTCATCCGATTCACGCTGGCGGCGAGGTGCATCATCTCCTGCGTATCGCCCGCAGTTAGTCGGCGCTCCAGGTCGCCGGCGGCGATCGCTTCGGTCGCTGCCATCGCGTCTCGCAATGGGCGTAAAACGATCTTCTCCACTTGATAGGCCACGTACCCGACGAGGACGAACACGTCCGCCGAAACGAGGATGCTGATGTACAAGGCGGCGTAGCGCGGATCGAGGACGTCATACAAGACGACCACGATCGCGACGGCGAGTACCAACGCGGTCGCGACGAGCAGTGCAAGATTGAGAAGAAGCTCGGTGCGGAGAGAGAGCGGGGGGAGGCGGCGCAAGTTGGTGACAGTCAGTTCCTTCTATGACTAGGCGGGCTCCGCAAACGAAACCGGGCCAGGCTTTCGCCTGACCCGGCTCGTACATCAACCGACGATGAAGCTTACTGGCAGGACGGCTCGCCTTCGCCGGCGCTGCTCACGACTGGGTTGGTCGTGTTCACACCGATACCACAGGTCGTACCCGTGAGCTGCGAGTGCGCGTTCGTCGCGACCCACGCACCGGGGTATGTCACAACTGTCGTCGAGGCAATGCCCGTCGACTGCTTGAAGCCCACCAACACCAAGTTGGTCGTGTACTTCGAGGAATCTGCGAAGTAGCTCTCTTCGGCGCTGACCAGGTTGCGCAGGTCAGACTTCATAGCCGTGATGTACGCCTTCGACTTCGTGTTCGCGAACTTCGGGATTGCGATCGCGGCAAGAATGCCGATGATGACGACCACGATCAGAAGCTCGATCAGCGTGAAACCCTTGCGGTTCATACTTGCTCCGAGATGGTGAGAGGGTGCAGCCGTGTAGGGGCAGGCTACGGCGGACGTTACGAGTAAAGCAATGCCGGGACCACTCTGGCACGCAAAGATAAGCGGAGACGCTCCAATGTGTTAGCGTAGATCAGCCGAGGTCCTAGGGTTTCTCTCGTACGGCGATTTGCATGGCCATTGGCAGTTTGCCTGACGCCGTTTTATGCGCCGTTCATGTGCTCGAGAAGCCGAGCGGCTTGTTCCACGCGGCCGTGATGCGGGAAAACGGCACCATCGTCTTAGCGAGAGCCTCCTTCGCGCCGCAGCACGCCTCAACTCAAGGGTTTGATGACCGCCATAGTCGCGGCCGTAATTTTTCTCAGCTCGGCACTCTTGTTTTGGCTCGAACCCTTGTTCGGGAAGATCGTACTTCCGCTTCTGGGCGGTGCACCGGCCGTGTGGAACGCCTGCCTGCTCTTCTATCAGACCGCACTGCTGGTTGGATACGCGTGGGCTCACGCCGCCGATCGTCTCGGCGCCAGGCGGCACGCGGTGCTGCATCTCGCGATTTCGGTGGCGGCACTTGCCGTACTTCCGTTCGCGGTGCCGAGTGTGCTCCTGCCGCCGTCGAACGACTCGCCGCTGGCGTGGCTGTTGCTCGTGCTGGTCGCGGGTGTCGGGCTGCCGTTCGTGATGGTCGCCGCGAACGGGCCGCTGCTGCAACTCTGGTTCAGTCGAAGCGGCTCGCGACGCGCGCACGATCCGTACTTTCTTTACGCGGCGAGCAACCTTGGAAGCGCGGCCGCGCTGCTGCTCTTTCCCGTCGTCATCGAACGGTATCTGACGGTCTCCGAGCAGACCCGGACATGGCGCGTCGGGTATCTCGCCACGCTCGCGCTGCTCGCCGTCTGTTCGGTGATACTACTGGGGAAGCGCGGCAGCAATGAGACGCTCGTCGGGTCGCCGACAATCGCGTCCACGACTGGCGAGCGTATCCCGATTCGGCGCCGGCTGCGGTGGCTGGTGCTCGCCGCGATACCATCGAGCCTGATGCTTGGCGTGACGACCTACATCTCATCCGAGGTCGCGCCGGTTCCTCTGCTTTGGGTCCTGCCGCTGGCGTTGTACCTCGGCACACTGGTGCTGGCCTTCGCCGCGACCCGATCGCTCGCCGCCGCTCTGGAATCGGTGTTCGCACGTCCACTGACGATTCGCTCCGCCGTCGCGACGATTGCCGGGCTCGTCGCGTTCGCGGTGCCACCGCTCATCGTATACCTGGTGTGGAGCGAGCGGCCCGCGGTGGTGTTGGCGCATTTGATGTTGTTCGCCGGCGCCGCGCTCGTGTGTCACGTGCAGCTCGCGGCGGACCGGCCTTCGGCGGATCGGCTCACGGAGTTCTACCTGTGGACCGCCATCGGCGGCGCGCTGGGAGGTGCGTTCAACACGCTCGTCGGGCCCGTGTTGTTCACGAGCGTACTGGAATATCCGCTGGCTCTCACCGCGGTGCTCATGGTGCTGCCTCCGCGCGTCGGCCGCGACGGACGCCGGGCCACCGCGTCGTGGGCCGATCTCGGGTGGCCCATCGCGCTCGGCCTCGCGACGGCCGCCATCCCGCTGGTCCTCGGATGGACGCACGCCACGCTGCCGATTCCGTCGCGGGTTCTCCTCGCCGTGCCGGCGCTCGCGTGCCTTGGCTTTTCCGGACGTCCGCTTCGGTTCGGCGCGGGTCTCGCTGCCGTGGTGCTCGCAAGCACCGTGTTTCCCTCCGAGATCGGAACTGTGGAACACGCGGAACGGAATTTCTTCGGCGTGCACCGCGTGCTGCGCGACGATCGCCACGGCTTTCGCTGGCTCACGCACGGCGTCACGGTACATGGCGGCGAACGACTGAGCGAGATGGCTGCGCCACGTCCACTCACGTATTTCACTCCCGCCGGGCCCGTGGGAGACGTGTTCCGCGCGTTCACGGCCACGCACGCGAACGCTCGCGTGGCGGTGATCGGGCTTGGGGCCGGCTCGATGCTGTATTACGGCGTCCCGGGCCAGTCATGGACCTTTTTCGAGATCGATCCCGCGGTGACGGGCATCGCCAGAAACGCGCGCTACTTCACGTTTCTGTCTCGAGCGCGCGCGACGTACCGTGTCCTGGGAGGTGACGCCCGATTGTCGCTCGCACGCGACAGCGCCGTCTACGACCTGCTTGCGCTCGACGCATTCGCCTCGGATGCGATTCCGACGCACCTGCTCACGCGCGAGGCGGTGAAGTTGTACATGTCCAGGCTCACGCCGCACGGACTCCTCGTCATGCACATCTCGAATCGCTTCTTCGATCTCGGCCCGGTGGTCGCGGGCCTCGCCGCGGACGGCCGCCTGGCGAGCCTGCACCGAGTGGACGAGGAACCGGGCGACGCGGAGATTACGGGGAAGTTCGGCTCGCACTGGGCCGTGCTGGCGCGCGAGAGCGCGACGCTGGCGCCGCTCGCGGCGAACCCCGACTGGCGGCCCATCGTTGGTGGCGAGCGGCTTCGCGTGTGGACCGACGATTATTCCAGTGTCCTGCCGCTGTTGCGAGGCAAGTCAATCCATTGAGCGCGCTCCCCGAAGTCTCGATCGTCATCCCGTGCCTCAACGAGGCCGATACCATCGCGATCGTCGTCGGCGAGGCACGTCGCGCGCTGGACGCGGCGGCGATCGCCGGTGAGGTCGTTGTCGCCGACAACGGCAGCACCGACACGTCCCGTGAGCTCGCGAGCGCCGCGGGCGCGCGTGTCGTGCCGGTGACCAGCCGCGGCTATGGCAGCGCGTTGATGGGTGGCATCGCCGAATCACGCGGGCGATTCATCATCATGGGAGACGCGGACGCCAGCTACGATTTCTCGGCGATCCCGGATTTTGTCGCGAAGCTGCGCGCGGGGAATGCGCTGGTGATGGGGTGCCGGCTGCCCGCCGGCGGCGGCCGAGTCATGCCCGGCGCCATGCCCTTCCTGCACCGGTGGTGGGGAAATCCAATGTTCTCGTGGATGGTGCAGCGCTGGTTTCGCGCGCCGATTCACGACGTGCACTGCGGACTGCGCGGGTTCACGCGCGAGCTGTATGACCGGCTGGGGCTTCAGTGCACGGGGATGGAGTTTGCCTCCGAGATGGTGATCAAGAGTGCGCTCTTCGCCGTCCCGATTGGGGAGGTTCCGATCACGCTGCGCCCGGACCAGCGACGGGTCGGTACGGCGCATCTTCGCACGTTCCGCGACGGCTGGCGGCACCTGCGCTTCTATCTCCTCTACAGTCCACGCTGGCTCTTTCTGCTTCCGGGCTCGCTGTTGTTCGCGCTCGGCGCGCTTGGGTTTGCGCTCGCCATGCCGGCGATGCGCGTTCGCGGCGCGGAGCTCGACGTCAACGCGTTGCTGTTCTCGAGCCTCTTCATCGTGCTGGGCTATCAATCGATTCTCTTCGCCGTTCTCACGAAAGCGTTTGCCGTCGCGCAGGGACTGCTTCCATCGACGCCCCGGGTGGAGCGCTTCTTCGCGGTGTTCAATCTCGAGCGCGGGCTGCTGGCCGGCGCGCTGATCACGGTCGTCGGCATCGCGCTCCTGTCGTTGGTGCTGTACGGCTGGTGGTCACAGGGATTCGGACCCCTCGACTATCGCACGACGCTGCGGCTCACCATTCCCGGCGTCATGTTCACGTCGCTCGGGGTTCAGACGATCCTGTTCAGTTTCTTCGCGAGCATCCTCGGACTCCGCCGGCGTTGATGCTCGATCTCGCGCATCAGCACGTTGTTTACGGCAGGCGCATCAAGGTCCTCGCGCGTCACGTCGCGGAGCTGCTGCCGCGTGACGCGTCGGTGCTCGACGTCGGCTCCGGCGACGGCCTTCTCGCGCGGCGCGTGCTCGATGCGCGCGGCGACCTGCGGATCACGGGCGTGGACGTGCTGCGGCGGGACGCGTCGCACATCCCCGTCGAGGTCTTCGACGGGTCGCGTCTGCCCTACGGCGATGGCCAGTTCGACGTCGTCATGATGATCGACGTTCTGCATCACGCGGCGAAGCAGGATGTGCTGCTCGAGGAGACGGTTCGTGTGGCGAAGCACGCTATCGTGATCAAGGACCATGTCGTCAAGGGTCCCTTCGCGTGGGACACGCTGCGATTCATGGATTGGCTTGGGAACGCGCGACATGGCGTCGCGCTGCCATACTCGTATTGGACCGAGGAACAGTGGCGGCAGCAATTCGCGCGGTTGCAGCTGCGCGCTGTGGTGATGCGCAACAAGCTCGGCCTCTATCCCTGGCCCGCGTCGCTGATCTTCGAGCGCGGACTGCACTTCATCGCGGTGCTGGAGCGTCCGCCCGCATGATCGTCATCATTCTCTCCGCGCTCGCCATCATCGGCGCGCTGTTCGCGCCGCGGTTCGTTCGACCCGACGCCTACGCCACTCGCCTCGATCGTGTCGAAGCGGGCGTGCGGCGTTTCGGCCCGATCGTCGCGGCCGTGCTGTCGATCGGGATCGTCTGGTTCGTCTGGGACGCGATCGCGCCGATTGCGAAGGTCCACGACGAGAAATCCTATCTGCTCCAGGCGGACATCTTCGCACGCGGACGCTGGACGGTGCCGAGCCCGCCGATTCCCGAGTTCTTCGAGCAGCCGCATGTCCAAGTGGTGCCGGCGGTGGCATCGAAGTATCCGCCGGGACACGCGATGCTCCTGACCGTCGGCGCGCTCGTCGGATTTCCGCCGCTCGTTCCGCTCCTGCTCACGGGCGTCACGGCGGCGCTGTTGTTCGGGCTCGCCATGCGTCTCACGAATCCCTTGATCGCGCTCCTCACGTGGACGATCTGGATCTCCGCGCCGATCGTTCTGCGCTTTCAGCCCAGCTATTTCTCGGAGCTCACCACGACCGCGCTGCTTCTCGGAAGCTGGTGGGCGTTGCTCGAGTGGCGCGAGACGCGAAAGACACGCTGGCTGCTGCTGATGGCGCTCGGCATCGGTTGGGGAGCCATCACGCGACCGCTCACCATGCTCGCGTTCGCGATCCCGATCGGCGTGGTGGTGATCCGCGACGTCGTGCGGCTGCGGCTCTGGCGCGACCTCGGTCTGGCCTTTGCCGTCGGCGTCGCGATCCTTGGCATCCTTCCACTCTGGAGCGCTCGGACCACCGGGGATTGGCGGCTCTCGCCGATCGAGTTGTATCGCCGCGACTACCTGCCGTTCGACAAGATGGGGTTTACCGTAGACACGACGCCGCCGCGACGAACGGTATCGCCCGTTCTCAAGGTGACGTACGACTACTTCCTCTCGGCGCGTAGGCAACAACAGCTCGGGTCGTTGCCGCACATCGTGGCGGATCGCGCGTTGAATCTCACGATTGCCCTGTTCCAGGGCGCGCGGTTGCCCCTCGTGCCCTTTGCGATCATCGGGCTTTTCTTCATAAGCGGGCCCCTGCAGTTCGCCGCGCTCAGCGCTCTGCTGCTTTTCATCATGCACCTGCCGTACGCGCATTGGGCGCCGTGGACGGTGTACTACCTGGAGACCGCGCCACTCGTGGGCATCGTGACTGCGATCGGCCTCTGGCGGGCGGCGCAGCTCCTTCTGTCCGACGAGCGTCAGGTGAGACTGGCGGTGCTTCTCCTGACCGCGGTGATCGTCGTTTTCGCGGTGCCCAGCATCGATCACTGGCGTCGCGATCATCGCGGGCGGGCCGCGTTTTACCGGCGCTTTGCGTCAGAGGTCAAAAAGCTCCCGCCGCATTCGATCGTATTCGTGCAGTACACGCCGCGGACCGCACAGCACATCGACGTGGTCTTCAACTCCGCGAACCTGGACAAGGAGCCCGTGTGGATCGTTCACGATCTAGGGGCACGAAACGCGGAGCTCCGCGCCCGAGTGCCCGACCGGACGTCCTACGACTTCGACGAAGACGTGCTCGTGCAACGGCTACGGCGCTGAACCGCCTTTTTGTATCGGAATGAACGCGCGTGTCGTGTCGTCGAGATCGCGCGCGACACGATAGCGATACCACGCGCGATTGGCGAAGCGCCCGCGTAACAGCTCGTTGCGCTCACCGAGATCGCGCGCAAAGACGACGTTGCCGCCGACATGACCGTCGGCTCCGACTCTCTGATGGGCGAGAAAGAGCGGGTACGCGATCGTTCCGGCCGTGTCGCGCAGAAATTCGCGCAAGCACCTGGGCGTCGGTCTCGATCCCGGGACGAGCGCGATCGATTGATCCGCGGGCAGCCCCGGCTCGAGACGCGCCGCGCCAAACGCGAGAGCCCTCGCCAGCACGCGGTCCGCGCGTTCTTCGGCACGTCTCGCCATCAGTGTGTCTTCGGCATCGAGGGCGGTCTGCAGCGCGCAGGCGTCGAGCGTGCTGAGAACGCGCTCCGCGCGGAACTGCGTGAGCCCAAGCACGCGAAGTCTCGCCTCGAGACGACCACGCCACGGTTCATTGACGAATACCAACGCGTCGTGAACGCCGTCGCGCACGATTTGCGCTTGGATATCCGTTTTGAGCTTGGTGCGTTGGGAGCGATAGGACGCGACCCGCGAGAGCGCGCTCGATTGACGCGACGGGATGAGCCAGGACGCCGCGACGCACGCCGGGATGATGAGCAACCCCATTCGGCGCGCCGCCGGCCGGCGCACGACCGCCGCAAGAGCGGGAGCGCGTGCGGCGAAGTAGACGAATGCCGACAGCGCCGTGAAGAGAAAGCGCGGGCCCGAGAAGAAGCCGTCGAACCAATAGGCGCCGTACGCGAGCAGAATCCCCGCCGCGAGCGCCACGAGGAGCAGATCCCACCGAGACGGGCGCTCGATCGCGACCAACCCGGCGCTGACGATCAAGATGGCGGGAATCGGCCACTCGAATAAAAAACGATCGAGACGCATGAGATAGCCCGACATGAGCACCACTCCGCGGAGCGGCGTGTGCTGGACGCCGTTGGGATCCACGTGGAAGCCGAGTGCGTGCGCCGGTCCGTTCAGCGCCTCGTAGCCGAACAACAGCGGGCTGCCCGTCGTGCGCGCGTTCGCCCAAAACAGCAGCGCAAGCGGAACGATTCCCGCCGCGATCTCCACCGCCATCGAGCGCCACCGGGCGGGTGCGCGCCGAGCGCCCCAGAGTTGAAACGCGCCGATGACGACGGCTACCACGGCCGCGTCGAGCGGGCGCACAAGCCCCACGATCCCCACGGAAAGGCCGATGACGATCGCGTGCGTCATCTGCCGCCGCGAATCCGTCGCCTGATCCCACCGCACGAGCGCCGCTAACGCGATGAGAGTGAACGCCAGAGCCGGTACGTGGTTCATCTGACTCGCCGCCATGATGAGCACCATCGGACTGACGACGAAGAGGATCGTCGTCACGCGCGCGGTCAGCTCGTCGAACGCGCCGGCGAGGAAGCGATACAACTGCCACGTCGCGACCGCGAGCAGGAGCGGATTCACCAACCACGCGGCGCCGATCGCCAAACCGATCGCGATGAATGCGGGGCCGCCCACCGGGTATTGCGAGAACCAGCGGCCGTCGCTGTCGAGAACGGGCGCGGTGTTGAAGAATTCGCGCAGTGAGTCCGGTGTCGCGGCCAGTCGGCCGCTCAGCAGAATGCGTGCGTGCCACTCCTGCGCCATCTCGTCGCTCGTGAATGGCTGGCCCGCGAAACAGAAGCGCGAAAGAAACGCGGCCGCGACGAGAGCGATCATTGCCATCGCGATCGCGAACGTGCGAGGCGGTACGCTCAGGAGGCGTTGTTTGGCGCGTTCGACGAAGACATCGACGCGTTCGCCGAGCAGAATCGCGACGAGCCCGCAAAGCGCGAGCAGGACAATGCCCCGCACCAGCCAATCGCGGACCGCGTTGTCCCACCATGGAATCGCGGTGCCGCCCGTCAGGACGTTCGCGAGTGGAAACACGCCGATCGCGAGGCATAGCGCCGCGAAGAGCCGGAGCGAAAGCGTGGCGCGCACAGAAAGCGGTGCTAGGTGCTGGGTGGTAGATGCACTAACGCGTGCGCGTCGTCGCAGGTGCGAGAGGCACCACAGTGTCGGCGCGTGCCCGCCGCGCGAGGATATCTTGCACCTGCTTCACATCGTAAATGATGTCGCGTGCCGGCTTCAGGCGGCCGCCGACGCGGATGGACTGCAGCGCTTCTTGCCGCGCCTCGTCGAGTTGATACGTCATGAGCAGGCAATTCGCCAACCCGATGTGCCCACGGTTGGAGTTGGGCTGGAGTGTGAAGAGCCAGCGATAGAGCGTGATGGCGGGCTTGCACATCCCTGCGCCGCGATACTGCTCCGCCAGCGCAAGCACCATGAGTGGATCATACGGGAAGAGCTTGAGCGCGCGGCGAAGGTGCAACTCCCCTTCGGTCTTGCGTTTGTTCTCAAACAGATGGACGCCCAACATGAAATGCGCGCGGTAGCTCCCGGGCGAATCCTTGATCGCCTGACGGAACAGAGTGTCGTTGTCGCGCCACGCCGGATCGTGCGTATAGCTGCGGGCGATGCCGAGCGCCAGGAGCGTGGCGACTGCGCCCGCCGCGGCGTACTGCGCGACGCGACGCCGCTCGAGGCGAGCGTACAGCCAGGGAATGGCCGACCCCACGGCGATCATCGCGCCGATGCTCGGCAGGAGCAGCGTACGCTCCGCGATGATGAACCCCGCGGGCACGATGAAATTGCTCGCCGGGAGCAGCGTGATCACGAGCCAGCCAATGCCGAATGACGTCGAGGGACTGCGGCGCCAGCACGCCACGAGGAGCCCGAGGACGCCGAGCAGCACCAGTAGTCCCGGTACCTGTGCCACGCTTGGCCCCTGCGCCACGTCAATGAACGGCGGCGCGTATTCCGTCATCAGGCGAGCGGGCCAGAGAAAGAGGTGCAGCCAGGTGGGCGCGGCGCCGATCATCGTCAGAATGCGATCCGTGGTGGACAGGTTCAACGCCTGAAAGACAATGTACGGCTGAAACCCAGAGAGTCCCCCGACAACGATGGCGCTGCGCGCCCACATGTAGCCGAGCGCAACGACGGTCAAGGCCAATAGGGGAAGACGCATGCGTCCCAGGCGCTGACCCACCGGTGTCCGATCGCGCACGGCTGTCGCTTCGGCCAACACGAGCAGCGCCGGCAGCACGATCGCGTGCTCCTTGAATAGGCACCCCGCCACGTACAGTGCGCCGATCGCGGTCCATCGCTTCCAAGTGATCGGACCGCCAACGCGGCCGTGAACGTATAGACCCATGGCCAGCGTAATGAGCAGGGCAACCCAGAGCTCGGACTGCCCCACGACGTTCGCGATGGCCTCGACGTGCACCGGATGCACCGCGTACAGCGCCGCGACGATCCAGGCCGCGGCGAGCGGCAACACGGCGCAAGCGAGCCAGAATACCGCCACCGACGTCACGGCGTGCAAGGCGACGTTCACCGCGTGGAAGACGATCGGCGCTCCCCCGCCTATCGCCCATTGCGCTCGAAACGCGATGATCGTGAGGGGGCGATAGCCGTCTCCGCCCGACGCCTCCGGCCAGTAGGTATGCGCGAACTCGCGCCACCAGCCGGCGAACGAGTGCATGCGCGGCGCTTTGACGAGGAGGTAGATGTCGTCGTATGCGAACCCATTCGGGAGACTGTTCACGGATGCGGCCAGCGCCAGCGCGGCGACGACCAGCGCCAGCAGCCACCAGGAGCGGCGCGTCATGCCGCCAGGTTGTACTTCAGAATGTGCCAGAACGCGGCGATGCCGTCCCTCCAACTGATCTTCTTGCCTTCCGCGTAGGTGCGACCCGAGTAGCTGATCGGAACCTCGAAGATTCTCGCCTGCGCCTTGGCGAGCCGCGCCGTGATCTCTGGCTCGAAGCCGAATCGGTCGCTTTGCAGCTTGGGCTGAATCGTGCGCGCGACGTCACCGCGCATGGCTTTGTAGCACGTCTCCATGTCGGTGAGGTTGAGATTCGTGAGCATGTTGCTGAACATCGTGAGCAGCTTGTTGCCCACGGAGTGCCAGAAAAAGAGCACGCGATGCGTGCCGCCGAGAAAGCGCGAGCCGAAGCACGCGTCGGCGCGGCCGTCGACGATGGGCGCGAGCAGGATGGGCCAGTCGGCGGGGTCGTACTCGAGGTCCGCATCCTGAACGATCACGACGTCGCCCGTGCTCATACCGAGCGCCTGCCGGATCGCCGCGCCTTTGCCGCGGTTCTTCGGCTGGAGGTGGAGCTTGTGGATTCGCCCTTCCTTGTGAAGCCGCTCGAGCACGTCACGGCTTCCGTCGGACGAGCAGTCGTCCACCACGACGATCTCGAGCCCGATTGGCGATACTGGCGCGTCGAGCACCTGTCCGACGATGGTCTCGATCGTGTCGCGCTCGTTGTACACCGGGATGAGCACCGAGAGCGTGGCTTTTTTTGGATCGAGCGGAGTGCGAGAGCGAATCACGTCTCGCCCTCCACCCCAAAGCGGGACAGCTTCCGGTAGAGCGTGGACGGATCGATTCCGAGCACCTCGGCCGTGCGCGACTTGTTGCCTCCCTCGCTCTGCAACACCCACATGATGTAGGCGCGCTCGACCGCTTCGAGCGTCGGGTTCGCCGGCGTTCGACTGGAGACGAGGGGCTCGGCCTTTCGCTCCGTGACGCGATGCGGCAGCCCGTCGGCGGAGATGACGTCGCTTCTGCTGAGGATCACGGCACGCTCGAGGGCGTTCTCGAGCTCGCGCACGTTACCCGGCCACTGGTATTCCTGAAGCGCCTCGAGCGCGTCCGGTTGCAGCCGTTTGACGGGCTCTTTGCGCATGCCGGCGATGTGCTGGAGAAAATGCTCGGCGAGGAGGGGAATATCGTCGCGCCTTTGGCGGAGCGGAGGTAGGTGAATCGCGATCACGTTGAGCCGGTAGTATAAGTCGCTGCGGAAGCGCCCCGTCTTGATGTCCTCGTCGAGGTCGCGGTTGGTCGCGGCAATGAGCCGCGCATCGACGGGAATCGCCTCCGTCGCGCCCACGGGGATCACCTCGCGGTGCTGGAGCGTGCGCAGCAACTTGACCTGTGTCGCGGGAGTCGTCTCACCGATCTCGTCGAGAAAAAACGTCCCGTGTTCGGCCGCGTTGAAGAGGCCCAGCTTGTCCTTCACCGCGCCAGTGAAGGAACCCTTCACGTGGCCGAAGAGCTCCGACTCGAGGAGGCCTTCGGGAAGGGCTCCGCAGTTGATGGAAAGAAAGGGCGCCTCCCCACGATTCGAGAGATCGTGGATGAAACGCGCCACCACTTCCTTTCCCGTGCCCGACTCGCCTTGAATGAGAACGGTGGAGTCGGTGGGCGCGACGGTCTCGGCAAGGCGGAGAATGTCGAGCCACACCTTGCTCGTGCCGATGGGGCGATCGCCGTCGGTCTTCTCGCGCCGGCGAATCTCTTGTTTGAGCGACCGGTTTTCGACCCGCAGCCGGCGATGCTCCGCGGCGCGCCTGAGGATGGCGATCAGTTCGTCGTTCCGGAACGGTTTCTGGATGTAGTAAAAGGCGCCCGCGTTCACGGCTTGCATCGCGGACTGTAACGTCGCCTGGGCGGTCATGAGGATGACTGGGACGTCCGGATCGTTTGCGCGCGCCGCGGCGAGGACATCCACGCCGCCGACATTCGGCATGCGAATGTCGGTGAGCACAATGTCCGGCCGGAGTGTCGGGATCTGTTCGAGCGCGCTGCGTCCCCCGTGAGCGACGTGAGGTTCGAACCCCTCGTTGCGCAACAGAATGCGGAGCGTGTCGAGGATGGCGACCTCGTCGTCGACGATGAGGACGCTCGGAGTGCCGTTCGGAGTTCCCATCAGACGGCGGCCCCGAAGAATGCGCGCACACCAGTATGGGTACGCGGCAAGATGACCGTGAACCGCGTCCCCCCCCTCTGCCCCGCACTGTCGAAGAACACGAGGCCGCGATGCGCCTCGATCGCGCGTTGCACGACGGCGAGCCCCAACCCGGTCCCGCCGGGCTTCGTGGTGAAGAACGGGTCGAACAGGCGCTCCCGAATGTCGGGTGGGACACCCGGCCCATCGTCGCTGACACGGACGGCCACGCTGCCGGCGTCGAAGCCGGCGCCGAGGGGTTGCTGCTCGGCGTCGAGCATCCCCGCTTCGAGACGCACTTCGCCGTTCGGCGGCGATGCTTGCACGGCGTTGAGCGTGAGATTGAAGATCGCCCGGTGCAGCAAGTCCTCGTCGCCTTCGATGATGAGCGAGCCGCCGTTCGGGACGACGCAGGTCACCCGCACGCCGTCGCGGCGATCGGGATGAGAGCTGGCGAGCGTGGCGGCTTCGCGGACGATGGCGACGAGGTCCACCTGGTCCGTGCGCGCGACGCGGACGCGCGCGAAGTCGAGAAACTCGCTGAGCAATCGGGCCAGCCGGTCAGACTCGCGCATCACCAGCGCGGAGAGCGTGCGCTCGTCGTCGCCCGCGCGCGGGATGCGCGACAGCTGCTCGATAGCGCTTCGAATCGACGCCAGCGGATTCTTGATCTCGTGCGCGAGCGCCGCGCTCAACTCCGCGATTCCCTCGAGCCGTTCGGCTCGGATCCGCAGCGTTTCCATCCGTTTCAGGTCGGAGATGTCCTGGAAAATCGCCGTCGTGGTGCGATTCGTTCGGAGCCCATCCCCTTCCGTATATGTCGTTGTGACGCCAACGGAGAATTCCCTCGTGGACGTCGTAACGAGGCCTTCGGCGCGCGTCGTGCGCACGCGGTCCGAGATCGACCGACGCACTGCGTGCGCAAGCTCCGGGGCGACTTCGGCGATGGCGCTTACGATCGGCTGGCCGAGGCGGCCCAGGAGATCGAGCTCGAGCATCTGCTCCGCCATCGGATTCGCGTATAGCAGTCGTCCGTCTGAGTCGACGGTGAGTACGCCGCTGCGAATGTTACGAAGGATGTCGTCTGCCTGAAGCCGCAATTGCAGCAGCTCCGCCACGACGAGCGCTTTGCCCTCGCCCTCGCGGCGAAGGAGCACGGATAGGTAGCCACTGCCGAGCGCGACGAGGACGAACACACCGAGCTGAAGCCAGACCGCGACGGTCAGCGCGGTGTCCGCTGCCCACAGCACGTCCGCGACGTAGAGGACGTTGCCCAGGGCGGCGATAAGGAATCCGCCGCCCAGCGGCAGGAGTAGCGTCGAGCTCGCGATGACGAGGATGTACAGAGCCGCGAACTGGGACGTCGCACCCCCGGTGACGTGCACGACGGACGTCACCAGGAGGAGATCGAAAACGCTCTGGAGGTAGAGGAAGTTGCTCCGGAGCGGCCGCTTATAGATCTCGGAGTACACGACGGACACGACCGTGACCGCCGTCGTCATCGCGAAGGCGAGCGATGCGATGAGGAGGTTGACCTTGGGCGTGTCCGGCTGCGTCCAAACGAATACAGCCGAGATGAAAATGGCGACGCCGATCGACAGCCGGCCGATATAGATCCAGCGCAACAAACGGCGCGGATCCAGCATGGCCTGCATTTGTGGACGGACGGTGCGAGGCGTCGGCCTGCCCGGTGACACTGAGGTCTCTTGCAAAGTGCGAGAGATTGGAGGTTGGTCTTACTCTGGCATTCTGCTACATCCTGGACGATTCGCTTCTTTCTGAGTTTCTATCCTACATACAGTATGATGCGCATGACCGGCGGCTTTGGTGAGGTGCTGGAGGGTGCCAGCATGGGAGCCCGGCTCGTGCTGGTCGCCCTGCTGGTTGTCGCCAACGGTTTCTTCGTGGCGGCCGAATTCGCGCTCGTCGCCGTCAGGCGAAGCCGCATCGACGACGAGGCGTCCCATGGCGACGCAGGCGCCAAAGTCGTTCAGGGCGCTCTGACCAAGCTCGATCGGTACATCTCCGCCACACAGCTCGGCATCACGGTCGCCTCGCTGGCCCTCGGATGGATTGGCGAACCTGCCCTCGCGGCGTTGATCGATGGGCTTTTCAAGCGCCTCGGAATCGAGGCGCCCGCGGCGGTGACACATTCAGCGGCGGCGGTGACCGTCGCGTTCCTCGTCATCACGTTCCTGCACATCGTGGTCGGCGAGCTTGCCCCGAAGAGCGTCGCCTTGGCGAAACCGGAAGCCGTCAGCAAGTTCGTGGCGCGACCGCTGATCGCCTTCTCGACCGCCGTGTACCCGTTCATCTGGCTCCTGAACGGCGCGGCGAACCTGCTGTTGCGCCTGTTCCGCATTCGGCCGACCACCGAGGGTGACCGAATCAACTCTCCCGACGAGCTGCGGCTGCTCGTCATGCAGTCGCGCGCGCATGGGATGTTGAACGAAGCGGACACGGCGATGCTCGCAGGCGTCTTCGACTTCCACGACAAGAAAGCGCGGGACGTAATGCGTCCACGAACGGAGATCGTCGCGCTCCCGGTGGATGCCAGCGTCGACGACGTCTGGCTGCTCGTGCGCGCGGAGCGGTACTCGCGCTATCCGGTCTACCGGGAAAGTCTCGACGACGTGATCGGTGTCTTCCTGGCGAAGGACCTCTGGCTTCACGACGTCGCCACGCCGTTTGTGCTGGCGGAGCACGTCCGGCCCGCCGTCTACGTGCCAGACAACCGCGCCGCCGAACGCGTCCTGGATGATTTGCGGAAGCGGCGCGCCCACATGGCCGTCGTGCTCGACGAGTACGCCGGCACCGCGGGGATCGTGACGCTCGAAGACCTCATCGAGGAGGTCATCGGGGACATCAACGACGAGTACGATTTCGCGAGCCGGCTCGCGGTCGAAGCGGACGGTGTGCTCGAGTTGTCGGGTGCGCTCTCGCTGGTGGATGTCCGATCCGACTATCGCCTCGCGATCCCGGATGGGGATTGGAATACCTTGGGCGGTTTTGTCTTTGGCCAACTGGGGCACGTCCCGCACATCGGCGATCGCGTGCAATTCCCTGGCGGCGAGCTGGAAGTCGTCGCGATGGATGGCCGTCGGGTCGCGGCCGTCCGCGTGATCCTGGCTGACCGGCGTCCCCCCGCCGTGAGGTTGGACGACGTTCGCGCCGCCGCCGGGAGCGGTCGGCCGGAAGGAAACGTCGTGCGGTCGGGTGGACAGGGGCCGTTCACCGACCGCGAAGTCCCGCTGTGAGCGCCGACTCGGCGCTTCCGGTCAATTCAGACGTCTCCATCCCGCGCTTCGAGCTGACCTTTCGGGCCACGCGCGCGGGGGGACCCGGCGGCCAGCACGTGAACACGTCGTCCACCCGCGTGGAGCTCTTGTGGAACGTGGACCGCTCGCGCGCGATCTCAGAACAGCAGCGCCAACGTCTGCGGGACAAGCTCGCCGGACGCGTGGACGCTCAGGGAAACGTGCGGGTCGTGGCCAGCGCGTTCAGGAGCCAGCTTCGCAATCGCGAGGACGCGGAACATCGGCTCGCCGCGCTCGTCCGCCGAGCCCTCACCGTGCCGAAAGCACGAAAGAAGACTCGGCCGAGCCGGTCGGCGGTGGAGTCGCGGCTCCGGACGAAACGAGAGTTGAGCGAGAAGAAAAAGGAACGTCGCGTTCAGGATTTGGACTGACTGGGCCGCTTTACGATGTCGGGCTTGAGGTTGGCGATCGCGGAGAGGGCGTGCTTCGCCGCCGTGGATCCCGCATAGCGGTACGCAAGGCGTCGAAACTCCACCAGCGCGCGGCCGGGCTCATTGAGCGGCCCTAAATACAGATCGGCAAGCTTGTTGGTGACGTAGATATCCTGTCCCGATTGCACCTGGGGGATGCGCTGCACCTCACGATACAGCTCGGCGGCGCGCTTCGGGTTTTCGCCGTACGTTGCGTAGAGGTCTGCCGCGGCGATGCGCACGCGAGGTTCTAAAGGGGTGGCCGCGATGCGCTGCTCGAATAGAGCGAGCGCGCCGGCGTAGTCCCGCTGCATCACCAGCGCCTGTTCGTGGGAGAACTGTTCCTCGTACGGGGTGTTCGAGCCGCCCGCGGTCACGTACTTCGCGACGTCGGCGGCGGCCTGCCCTCCCATGAGGCCGAGATACATGGCGGCACCCGATAGGGTAAGCGAGCAAACGAGTGTCAACGCTATCAGGGGAAAGATCGTGAGTCCGGCCTTGAACCAGGCAAGACCGAACATCGGAAGTGTGAGCGCAAACACAATGATGCCGTAGCCAATCACCTTAAGCTGGTGTTCGCCGGCCGGTCCATGGCGATCGAAGAATGTGACTTTGTAACTCGAACGACGGTTCATGAGGTTTATCAGTGAGAAAGGTTCTGGCGTCCCCTACTATTAGAGTTGGAGCGTCGCGCCGCAACGCGACGTCGCAGCAGCCATCGAGTCGGCACACGCCTTGCCCGCCGTCACGTTCGGATCGGTACGGGCGACGACGCGACTCGCACCGTCGTACCTCCTTATCGGGTGTAGACTCGAGGCTTCAATGACAAGACGCTTTCGTCTGCAGGCGGCACTCGCCTTCGCGTTCGCCGCTCTGTGCGGCGTACAAACAGCCGAAGCCCAGTACTTCGGCCGAAACAAAGTCCAGTACGAGAAGTTCGACTGGCGCATCCTGAAGTCGGATCACTTCGATCTGTACTTCTATCCCGCGGAATCCCTCAAAGTCCACGACGCCGGCCGCCAGGAAGAGCGGTGGTACGCCCGGTTGTCGGAGATCTTCCGCCACCAATTCGACCGCAAGTCGATCGTCTTCTACGCCGATCATCCGGACTTCGAGCAGACCAACGTCATCGGCGGCGAGATTTCCGAGGGCACGGGCGGTGTCACCGAGGGGACTCGCACGCGCGTGGTGCTCCCGTTCACCGGCGTCTATAACGACGACGAGCACGTGATTGGCCACGAGCTGGTGCACGTGTTCCAATACAACATCGCCGAGACGGCACCGGGGACCGGCGGCCTTGCGCGTCTCAATGCGCTTCCGTTGTGGCTCATCGAAGGCATGGCGGAGTACTTCTCGCTCGGCCGGAACGATGCGCTTACGGCGATGTGGATGCGTGACGCTGTGATGGCCGACAAGTTCCCGACGCTCAAGCAACTCACGACGGACCCGCGCTTCTTCCCGTACCGGTACGGCGAAGCGCTCTGGGCATACATCGGCGGCCGCTGGGGCGATCGCGCGGTCGTCGACGTGTATCGCACGGCGTTGCGCGTGGGTTGGGACCAGGCGCTCGTTCGCGCGCTCGGGTTGACACAGGACTCGCTGAGCAAAGACTGGGCGGCGGCGAACAAGGCATTCTATGCGGGACAGATCGCCGGCCGCACGCGTCCGGACAGCGCGGGGCGAACGGTGATCCGTTTGAAGGAGCGGAGCGAGTACAACGTCGGACCGGCGCAGAGTCACGACGGCAAGTACGTCGCGTTCTTCACGTCCAAAACGAACCTGTTCGGCATCGAACTCGTGCTCGCCGACGCCCAGACCGGCAGGATCATTCGCAAGCTGTCCGGGCCGGGAGGCGACAGCCACTTCGACGCAATCAGCTTCATCAATTCGTCTGGCGACTGGTCGCCCGACGGCCAGCGCTTCGCGTTCATCGTCTACAAGGACGGCAACAACGAGATCGCGATCCTTCACACCGCCAACGGAAAGATCGAGAAGCAATTCCAGCCTGACGGCGTCGGCGCGGTTTACAACGTGGCGTGGGCGCCGAACGGACACGAACTGGTGTTCACCGGGAGCAAGGGCGGGATCAGCGATCTTTACCTGCTCAACGTCGAGACGGGCGCGGTTCGCCAGCTCACGAACGATCGCTATGCACAGCTCCAGCCGACGTTCTCGCCCGACGGCCGGACGATCGCGTTCGCGACGGACCAGACCGAGGGGACGAGCTTCGAGAAGATGACGTTCGGTGAGCTGCAACTTGCGACGCTCGACGTCGCGACCGGACGGGTGACGGTGCATCCGGGATTCCTCCGCGGGAAGCACATCAATCCGCAGTTCTCCCCCGACGGCCAGAACCTGTATTTCGTTTCCGATCAGGATGGCATCAGCGACGTCTACCGGATGGAGCTCGCGAGCGGGCAGTTGTTCCGGATCACGCGCATCGCGACCGGCGTCAGCGGCGTGACGGCGATCTCGCCGGCAATCAGCGTTGCCCAGGGCACGGGCAACCTGATGTTCACCGTCTTCAAGACGCAGGGGCACGAGATCGTTTCGCTGGTTCCGTCGCAGCTCGTTGGCGTACCTGTGGACCGCGAGGCCAGCGCGCGCATTGCGAGCGCGGCTACGCTGCCGCCGGGTGACGTCGCCGGCAACATGACCGTCGCGTCGTATCTCAGCGATCCGATCACGGGACTCGTCTCGGGCAACGACTTCCGGGTCACTCCGTATCACTCGTCGTTCGCACTGGACGCTCTGGGCCAGCCGTATGCGGGGGTTCAGACGGGCGGTTATCTCGGTACCGGTGTCGTGGGCGGGATCTCGGCGCTCTGGGGAGATCAACTTGGAGATCAGCAAATCTTCTCGGCGATTCAGGCCAACGGTACGGTGAGGGACTTTGGCGGCGCGATCTACTACCAGAATCTCAAGCGGCGCATGAACTGGCTCGTCGGAGCGCAGCACATCCCCTATGTGAGCGGGGGAGCCTACAGGTCGTTCGGCGCCAATACAATCAACTACTATCAAGTCCTCCAGCGCCTGTTCGTCGACCAGACGTCGATTTCTGGACAATATCCGTTCAGCACTACGCGGCGGTTCGAACTCGGCCTGAGCGGAACGCGGCTGGCTTGGGAGCAACAGATCGACAGCCTCGTCTTCAACATTGCCGGGCAACCTCTCGCCCGGGGCTCGCGTCTCCAGTCCGGAGGGCCCGCCACCTACTACGCGCAAGCCAACGCCGCCTTGGTCGGGGACAATGCGAACTTCGCGTACACGTCACCGGTGTCCGGGATGCGGTATCGCATGGAAGTCGCACCGACCATTGGCAGCGTCAAGTTCAACACCGCGCTCGCGGACTTCCGCAGGTACTTCTTCGCGCTCAAGCCGACGACGATTGCATTCCGGGGATTGCACTACGGTCGTTACGGCGGAGACGCCGACAATTACAACAAAGTCTCGCCGCTGTTCCTCGGCGAGGAGACGCTCATTCGCGGGTACGGATACTCGACGTTGCAGTCGGAGTGCGCGGACAACTTTGACGTCAATACGGGTCGCTGCCCTGTTTTCGACCGGCTCTTCGGCAGCAAGATCGCCGTGTTCAACGCCGAGTTCCGCATTCCGCTCTTCGGATCGCCGATGTTCGGTTTGGTGAACTTCCCGTATCTACCGCTGGAAGTCGCGCCATTCTTCGACGCAGGCATATCGTGGACGGGGGACCAGAGACCGGAATGGAGGGTGGTCAAGGGCAGCGACAACACGGTACCGGCGAGTTGCGCCAACGCGACAGTCAACCCGTTGACGGCCCAGATTGTCAGTGTGCCGTGCGCCGTACGGACTCCGGTGTTCAGCTCAGGGGTGACGTTCCGGATGAACGTGCTCGGGTACATGATTCTCGAGACGTATGTCGCGCATCCGTTCCAGCGGAATTACAAGAGCTGGGTGGTTGGGATACAGATGGCTCCCGGCTGGTAAAGTGCTCTAGGTAATAGCGATCTTTGAGGAAGTAGGCACTCTAGCATCGGCTGTCGGCAGCGGCTTTCGGGTCATCATTCACAACTCTGAGAGCCGATGCCGAGAGCCGAGAGCTAGAGAATCAGAGTCGAGCAGCGACCGCTATTATTTGCGCAGCCCGTAAAGGGACCGATACACCTCCGCATTCCGCATCACGATACGGACATAGTCCCGTGTCTCCACGAACGGGATTCGTTCGATGAACACTTCCGGATCGTCCGCGCCCGCGCGCTGCACCCAGCGCCGCACGCGCGACTCGCCAGCGTTGTAGGCGGCGAGGGCGCGTGGGAGATTGTTGTAGTGCGAGAGCGCGCCACGCAGATGCGACGTACCCATCTCGAGACTCACGTCCGGATCGAATAGCAGCGCCGGATCCCAGACGGGATATCGCCGCGCTAGCGCGATCTCCTTGCCGACGTTCGGCATCACCTGCATCCAGCCGCGCGCGCCGGCGCGTGAGACCGCGCGGGGATTCCAGCTCGACTCCTGCCGGATGACGCCCGCGACGAGAGCCGGGTCGAGATTGTTCGCGCGCGCTTGTGACGTCAACGCGTCACGTCGCAGCAGCGGATACGCCAACGAATAGCCGCGGAGATCGGTCTTGCCGGCGTCGCGCGCGGCCGCGATCGCGCGCCATCCGAGACGAATCCCCCGCGGCACCTGACCCCGGTCGATGAGCAGGGCGCCGGCCCCGAGCGCGGCGGCCGGCGCCGCGGAGGCGTCCGTCTCGATGGCGTCGTACTCGTAGCGCTCCTCGGTGTCCATGCCCAGGTGCTCGAGCACCGCCGCGCGCGCCAGCTTCGTCTGAAAAGCCGGCGAACGTGGAATCTCCGCAGCCTTGGGAGAGAATGGCGCGACGCCAAGACGTTTCGCGCCCGCGGAGCCATAGTAAGAATTCGGTTCGCGCGCCATCGCCGACCGCCAGCGCTCTCGCGCGAGCGCCGCGTTTCCGGCCTTGAGCCACGACCGCCCGGCCCAATACGACGCCGCGAGCAGCTCCGAGGAATTCGGGAACCGCTTGGAAATCTCGTCGAACGTCGTCGCGGCTCGACGCGCGTCGCCGAGCACGAAGCTGATGATCCCCGCGCGGAAGCATGCCTCGTCGGAGAAGCTTCCCGCCGGCGCGTGCGTGCACGAGCGCTGGTGCAGATCGCGCGCGCTCGTGTCGTTCCCGGCGTCGCTCTCGAGATCGGCGAGCAGATACAGCGCATCTGCCGCCTGCGGTGTGGACGCGCGCGTCGCGATGAGACGCTGCAACGCCGAACGCGCCGCCAAACCCTGACCCGCACGGAGCAGCGCATGCGCCCGGACGTACTCGGCTTCCGGCGCCGCCGCGGCGTCGAAGGTATGCGACGCGATGAGCGACGCCGCCTGGCCGGATTTGCCGGTGGCGACCAGCGCGCGCGCCCACGCGATCACATCGGAGTCGGTAAGCGTCGCTGCCGGCACTTTGGAGAATCCGGCGACCGCCCGTGCTTGGAGCCCGCCAGCGGCCGCGCGACGCGCGATCAGGAGCGCGGACGGTGTGTCGAGTTGCGAATAGGCGCTGTCGAGGACCTCGATGGCGTGCTCGAGATCGCTGCCCGGCGCCTGCTTCTCGATGTACTCGAGAAGGCCGGTCCGAAGTTGCGTGCGTTGGGCCTCGTCCTTGGTCGCGGAGAGCCGGAGCCTGAAAGCCGATGGCTGGTCGCCAACGGAGTCGTACGCGGCCGCCGCGGCCAGCAGCATCTTGAAACGTTCGAGCGTCTGCGCCTCGGTGTAGCCGACCCGTGCGCGGGCGACGGGATTCCTGATCGTCGCGTACATGCGCGCGCGCGCACGAGCCTCCTCGGTGGCGCCGGCCGCACGCAACACGAGCCATTCGCGCGCGAGGGGCAGCGCTTCCGCCGCGCGCCAGTACGTGGCAGCCGCGCTGTCACGCACGTCGAGGCGATCGAGAGCGCGCGCGAGCAACACCAACCGAAGCGCGCGCGCCGAGGGCTCGGCCGAAACGCGCAGGGCCGCTTCGGCGTGCGCGCGCGCCTCAGCGGCGTCGCCGCGCTCCAGCGCGCTTCGCGCGAGCAGCTCGAGTCCCTCGCCGCTAAACCGGGAGGCGAGCCACGGCTCGGAAGCGAGGAGTTTCTGAACCTCGTCCCAACCGCCCCACCCGCTCGCGGCGCGAGCGGCAACCAATACCGCCTCAGGGCTCCGGCGTGCCGGTACGCGCAGCACCGGCGCCACTTTCCGGGTCGCAAGCCACGCGCGACCCTCAGCGAGCTCGATCTGCGCGGCCCGCACATCGGCGTCCGGCGTCGGAACGGGCGTCGGACGCGCCGGCAGAGTGGCGGCGACTTCGCCGGGCGATTCGCGACGCTCGCCTTGTTGACAGGCGAGCGTCGTCGCGAGCACGACTGTGTGCAAGAGCGCACCGAACATGACGCGATGTTGGTCACGATCCATACCAGGCCCGGATACATTAGAAGACGTGGCGAGCCCGGCAAAGCCGCCTTCACAGTCGTCCCCTCCCACTCGCTCAATTTTCATGTTCGCAGGACGATCGTGGGACGAATGGATCGCGAGGTACAGTGCGAGTCACCAAAACCGGGTGAATCTCGTATGTCATAGTGTCGGCATTCCGCTCATTGCCGTGTCGCTGCCGCTGTTCGTAGTCGCACCGTTCGTGCGCGGATTCTGGCCGATTCCGGCCGCGATGTTCGTGGTGGGCTGGGTCTTTCAGTTCGTAGGGCACGCATTCGAAGGTAAGCCGCCTGAGTTCTTCCACGACTGGCGATTCTTGTTCGTGGGACTGCGATGGTGGATAGCCAAGGTTAGGGGACCTCGACGGGGAGAGTAGTCATGGCCGCAGCGACGGACTTCATCACGACGACAGAAAACAACATGCCCGAGTTCGACATCGTCTCGCGCCTCGGCGTGGTGCGCGGCATCACCGTGCGCTCGCGATCCGTGTTCGGCACCTTCGGTGCGAAATTCCAGCAGTTCTTCGGCGGAGAGATCTCGCTGCTGACCGATCTGTGCGAACAGACGCGGGCGGAGGCCTTCTCGATCGCGATCGACCACGCCAAGGCGCTCGGCGCCAATGCACTCGTGGCGGTGCGCTACGATGCGACGGAAATCATGTCTGGCGTGTCCGAGGTGCTGTGCTACGGCACGGCAATCCGCGTGGTGCCGCGGCGCGGAAGCTCGCCGGCGTGAAGCCGCCGCTGTCGCCAGTGAGGCAGCGGTTCCTCGAGTTCCTCGTGAGCGTTGCCGCGGTACACGTCGTCGCGCTCGTCCTGTACTACGCGCTCCACGTTCCGCAGGCGTCTGCGCGGGAGCAGAGAACGTTCGCGTGGATCTGGATGGGAGTGACCGTGATTGTCGTTTTGGTTGGATTGCAGCGTTTGAAAAGAGCTCGGCGCGCCCGCTGACATCGAGCACTCAGTATTGAGCCGTCAGGGCCTCGCTTGTGACCGCTCAGTACTCGATGGTCACTGGGCGAGACGGGATGTTCAGCGCTCTCAGCCCGCTCTCCGGAGATTTGCGCTGGTTCTTTTGACGGTACATCGCCTGGTCGGCGGAGTGAATCGACTCCTCCAACCCTTCCGCGCTCGTGTAGTCGGCCGCACCGAGGCTGACCTCGAGCTTCACGGTGGCGGCGCCGTTTGAGACGTTGATCGGCTGCGCGCTGTCGAGCACCTCATTGAGGCGGGCTTCGACGTCGGTCCCGTGTGCTGACGGAATCACGAGCAGGAATTCATCGCCGCCCCAGCGATACAGCTTGTCGTACGGCCGCAGCGTGGAGCGCAGCAAATCGGAGCATTGACGGAGCAATCGGTCGCCCGCCGCGTGGCCGAAAGCATCGTTCACGGCTTTGAGATTGTCGAGATCCGCGATCACGACGGTGCCGAACGTGCCGCGCGCCATCTCGAGCCCGACGCCCTGCTCGAAGGCACGCCTGTTCAGCGAGTCCGTGAGTGGGTCGTAGAGCGCGGCGCGGCGCAGCTGATCGTGAGCCACGCGGAGCTCAGCCTGGGCGTCGTCCACCTCGCGCTTCGCGTCTTCCATCAGCAGCACCACCATCGCGAATCCAAGCGAGATGTTCAGCAAAAGATCGAAGTACGTGTTGAAGCCGATGACCGCGGTGCTCCACGCCGGTATCGGACCGCCGGCGACCCGCAAGCCAAACGCGATGCCATAGAGCAACCACAGCGTGGCCAGCAGCGCGAACGCACCACCACCGGCGACACTTCCGAGCGTCCGGCGAGAGGCGGGCAACGTGAAGAGCAGCGCCGCGCAGGCGCCGAGCGAGACGACGGCGACGGGCGCTTGCCAAACCACGAGCTGATTGAGACTGCCCGTCGAGCTGACGAGCGAGACGGCCGCGTACAACATCGAAGCCGCAAATACGAACTTGCGCGAACCAAGCAAGCGCATGCCGGTGGCGTAGGTCGCCGTGCCCGACACGAAGAGCGCAAAGCTACTGAGCTTTCCGATCTGATAGACGAGATACAGCGCGCGAACCGCGAATGACGCATCATCGACCGGCGTCGGCGCGAGACGCGGCATGATGATATACCGCACGCACAGCGCCATGATGGCGACAGCCCCGCACGCCCACGCAGCGGTCCAGGCCGCGAAATAGCCCCGGCGAAGCACGTAGCGTCGCAGGAGCATGAACAGGAGGACGAGGAGGAGCTCGCCGCCCAGCTGTACGATCACGCCGATAAAAGAGACGACGGCGGTCAGGTCGCCATCGAACATGCGGTCATGTTGGGGGGGAGGAACGGGGGGGTGGGAGGGCTCAATTCTGTACCCGCTTTCAGGCCGCGTCCAGCCCGAACAACGCCCAACAAGTCAAAGCATTGCAAACGGGCGTTTGAGCAATCAATTCGCCTCTGTACGTTTCGAAGTCCTCGCAATCCGAAGCCTCGAATGATCGATCTCGAAGAACTGGAAACGCCGTCGCTGCTCGTCGATCTGGAGCAAATGGATCGCAATCTCGATCGCGCCGCCGGCTATGCGGAGGTGCACGGGATCGCCCTCCGCCCACACATCAAGACCCATAAGTCGCCGCTGCTGGCTCGCGAACAACTCGATCGTGGCGCGGCGGGCCTCACGTGCGCGACGCCGTACGAGGCGGAAGTGATGAGCGAGGTCTGCGACGATCTCTTGGTGATGTACCCGCCGGTAGGAGCGCTTCGGGCGCACCGGCTCGCGCAGCTCGCCGAGCGCGTGCGGCTCACGATCGCGCTGGATTCAGACGTCGCGGCAAACAATCTCTCGCGCGCGGCGGAGGAAGTTGGAAGTCGCGTGCGGGTGCTCGTGGAGCTCGACGCCGGGATGCATCGCGTCGGCGTACAGACGCCGGCTGACGCCGTGGTTCTCGCGCGCCATGTCTCCGCGCTGCCACACCTGGAGATCGCGGGGGTCGCATTTTACCCCGGCCATATTCGCGGACGCGTCAGCGAACACGCGGCGCAGATCGCGGAGCTTCGTGACCTCGTCGCAGAAACGCGAGACGCCTTCGCGCGCGCGGGGCTCGCGATCGATGCGGTGAGCGCCGGCTCGACACCGACGCTGTGGCATACGCACGACATCGACGGCGTCACCGAAATGCGACCGGGGACGTACATCTTCAACGACCGCACCACCGCTGAAATCGGCGCGTGCGAGCTGGCCGACTGCGCGTTGACGATCCTGGCGACCGTGGTCAGCACCGCCGTGCCGGGACAGGCCGTGATCGACGCGGGCGCGAAGGCGCTCGGTCGCGAGCCAACGCGCGGCGGCTCGGGCGAAGGGTTCGGGTGTCTCGCGAGCGATCCTGGCGTCGTCGTGAAATCGATGTCGGAGGAGCACGGGATTCTCGATCTCTCGCGTTCGACGTGGCGGCCGCGCGTGGGCGAACGCGTGCGCGTCGTTCCGAATCACGTCTGTATCGTCGTGCATCTCGCGGACGTCGTCTACGGAGTGCGCGACGAATCCGTGGTGTCCAGCTGGCCGGTGGCCGCCCGCGGTCGCGGCCAACCGGTACTGGCTGTTCCTGCGTCGCTTTCGCTCCTCAGGACAGGTCTAGGACGCTAGTTGGGCGTCACGCCGCGCGATTCGTCTCGCGCGCGACACGGGAGTCGGTCGCGTTCGGACGGGGTTGCGGCAGATCGCGCTGAGTCGGCCGATAAACGGTCTTCATGACTTCGTGCACGAGGACCGTCGGTCTGAGCGCGGGATTCTGGCTGTAGTTGGGCATCGGTGATTGGTTCTTCTGTACTGTGTGACACCGGTGCGCGACAAAAGGTTGGTTCAGCATCCTGGTAATAACGATCCAGGGAACCGAGAGAGTCTCGTTCTCGGCTCTCGCATCGGCTTTCAGCACGCGCAATTCACACTCACCGCTGATAACTCCCGATGGCCGATGCCGAGAGCCGAAAGCTAGAGTCGCTATCTCCGGCGCGACCGATATTGCGGTCAGCCGTTCAGGTGCCGGCAAACCATTCATACCCTCGATCCGACCAGTATCCGCCGTTGCGCTCGGGCATGAATGTCACGCGCACGAGATACTTGGTGTTCTTGTAGCCCAACTTCACGGGCGAGTGCAGTCGCGCTGGAGCGCCGTGATTGACGCCGAGCCAGCGGCCGTCCATGGCGTAGGCGACGAGCGTCTGCGGATGCATGGCGCTCTCCATATCCCAACTTTCGTGGTAGTCGCTGTCGAACGACGCGAAGTCGACGTACTGCGCGTCCGCCGTGGGCTGCACGAGCCTCGCGAGATCCGACACGCGGGTCCCCGTCCATTTGGCGACTGCGTTCCATCCTTCGACGCAGTAATGGTCCACGCGCTGCGAGAGTCTAGGGAGCGCGGCGAGCTGGTCGAGCGTGAGACGCACCGGCTTCTTCACGGCCCCATCCACTTGCAACGTCCATTCGCCGTCGGCGGCCGCGTCCCACATCGGCATCCGCTCGGAGACGAAATAGCTGGGGAACGCGTTGCCGGCGGTTTTCGCGTTGCGGGGCGCGTGATCCATCGACGTGTGGCGCAGGAGGAATCGCTCGACGCCCTCGTTCTTTTTCTCCGTGTAATGGAGGAACGGCTGTGCCCATATCGGGCCAAAGGAATCGCACGCCGCCAAAAAGGCCGCCGTGACCGAGGCGCCGCTGATTTCGAGGAATCGGCGTCGGTTGGGCGTCATGCCTGCTCCCGGGTCTCAGCCGGGTGCCCGTCCGCTCGTGCCACGGTCGGTTGCTCTCGGCCGGGCGCAGGTTTTTTCCACCAGAACGGCCGCGCGTTGCGTCGCTCTGGGGACTTCGCCTCGTCGTAGCCGCCAGTGATCATCGACCGGAGTGAGTACGGGTCGACGGCGAACACCATGAAGACGTGCACGACCGACAGCACGACCAGCACGATCATGGCGAGAAAGTGCCAATAGCGCGCCCAAACATAGCCGCCGAGGAGATTGGTGAGCAGCGAGAGCTGTACGGGTTTCCAGATCGCGATCCCCGTAAGGACAGCGACGAAGCCGAAGATCGGCATCGCGAAGTAGGTGCCCCGCTGCAGCGCGTTGTGCTTTCCTTGAACGGGGTGATCCCTTCGCCTGAACGCGTAGAACTTCACCATCTCGGATGCGTCACGAATGTCGCCGCGCCGCGGGACGAGATCGCGCCACTCGCCGTGCATGTAGATGAAACCGAGGTACACGCACGCATTGATCAGCAAAATCCACATCATGGCGAAGTGCCAATTCCGCGCCCCCGCAAGCCATCCGCCGAAGGTGAGCGCTTTGGGAATCGCGCGTCCCTCGAATGGGTAACAGCAAAACGTCTCGCCCTTTCGCGCAAACGCCGGATACGCGTTGAAAATCCTCAGGCCGCTCGCGATCATAAGGGTGAGCGCGACGGCATTCACCCAATGGGTGACACGGACGATCCAGTGGTGTCGTTTTGTCGCGGGCATCAGGGCTGCAGGAGATTACGATTTGCCATGCGCTTCCGAAAGCACGTAGTTGCGCTTGCGCTCGTCCTAGTGCTGCCCGTCGTCGCGCGCGCCCAGGCCGATAGCGCAAGCCGCGGCGAGGTCTTCGGGACGGCATACGACAGCGTCGGTCGCATCCCTCTCCGCGACGCAGTCGTTCAGATGGTCTTGGCGGCGAATCCTGGCCAGGACAGGTCATTGGACGGCCACCGGCAGGCCTGGGCGTGCGCCGGTTTCCTGCTGTAGACGGCGCAGCCTCATGGCGAGCTGCATGTAGGCGACGTCTTGCGGGGTAAGACGTGGCTCGCGTCCTCCGACCGGCTCCGAGATGGTCGCCCACCAACTCGAGTGGCCGAAGCCCAGCAGGTGCGCCAGCTCGTGGGCGACCACATGAGGGTTGCGCAGCGTCGCCGCCTCGTGAAACACGAGCACCCCGTCCCGGGCGTCGCCGGGCTGGCCAAACGACACGAACGTATGCGCTTCTGTTCCCTGTGACCCGATCTCAACAGGGACGAGATTCGAGCGGGTCGAGTCGCCGCGCATGTCGGCCGGCACGAACACGGACGCGCCGAGGTCGCGCTCGAATTGCCGCGCGATCGCCCAGAACTGAACGGAATCATCCGCGCTTATCGACTCGCGCGAACGCGAGCGGCTGAATGCGATGTGCAGCGGAAGTTCTGATTCCCGCCAGCCGAGGATCTTGCGCGGGCCGGGCCCCGAGATCGGCGCAAGTCGCCAGAAGGCGCCGCTGCTAAACGTCCGCCGCATCGCGCGCTCGGCGTCGATCGGCATCTCGCGTCCCGCGTACGTTCCCGCGTCGATGCGCCACGTCGTGGGCACCAACGCGATTCGGAGATCCTGCAGCTCGCGCTGCGCCGTCACGCGCAAACGCACCAAGTGATAACGCGACGCGGCTTCCTGAACCTCCGCACGAACGTCCACGTCAATGTCGAAGGGGAGCTCCACCCGGCGATGGAACTGCCCATTCTCGACAGGAAGCGAGTCGCGCACGTCACCGGCGCGTATTTCCATGCGCACTGGAGGAGGCGGGCTGGCGTCGATCGTGACAAACCGTCCCGCAATCGTGGGCTTCACGACGAGGCGCGCCGTGCCACGGACGGTACCCGACCCGACCCACCCCACGACCGAGGCGCTGCCAGCGAGTAAACCCGTCACGCGCGCATGTGTAGGATCGTCGGAGCGAACGCGGAGCACGGCGGTATCCGTCGTGGCCCACGACAGCGCGCCGCCCGACAGCTCGTTACCGGCTTCGTCTCTCAGCTCCGCGCCGATGATCTCGTCGTCGCCCGACCAGATCGCGGGTCGCACCGCCAGAACGCGAATCGACGCGACCGGAATGCTGACGCGAAAGTCGATGCGCCCCACGTTTGCGACCGTCGCGACGACACTCTGCTCGTCCGCCGTGCGGCCGGGAGTGAATCTCGCGCGTGAAAGGCCGAGCGTATCGGTCCTCCCGTTGATCACGCGCAGCTCCGCGCCCGCGCCCCCGTACCCGAGCGTCCATTGCACGGGCACTCCGCTCATCTCCCTGCCGCGCTGGTCGAAAACGCGAATGACGAGCACCGAGTCGAGTCGGTCGAGCGCGCGGCGCGCGCGAAGCTCGCCAGTGGGCCGTTGCATGGCCGACGCACGACGCTCGACGATATACACTCTGCGCACGACGGTGTCGGAAGTCGCGGCAGCGTCCGTCGTCTCCCTGGCTACTGCGCGCGCCGGGCGACGATCGCATCCAAGCGTCACAAGGAGCCCGGCAACGACGACGAGTTGGCTTACCGCGGCCATTCAGCGAATCTACTAGTCATGCGATTGGACAAATGGCTCTGGGCCGCGCGGTTCTTCAAGACTCGGTCGCTGGCCGCGTCCGAAGTGGACGGCGG
>DATBRO010000066.1:0-2404 GCA_036560265.1 Gemmatimonadaceae bacterium
CGCCGCCATTGGTCGTGCCGTACACGCTGCCGATGACGTAGGGATGATTGATGTCACCGCCGATGAAGCTGACGACAACCTCGGCATCGTCGATCGGCCTGCCGCTGGCCGCGTCCGTGACGCGGAGAAGCAGCGAAGGGAACTGATCGGCCGCGGGATCTGACGCCGCGGCTGGGGCGCTCATCGTGAGTACCGCAAGGACCGCGGAGATGAGAATCGCGCTGGGCCCACGCACACGCATCAACGCATTTTACGTTCGTTCACCGATGGCTCACCGAGCTCGAGCATGCCGCGCAAGCTGTACGCGACCGTGTCGGCGTATTCGTTGAGAAGTGGGGGATCGAGCTCACTCACCACAAGACGCCACGAGAACGCCCGGCAAGCCGCCGCGAGGACCAGCGCAGGCTGCATGTCCGCGAGCAGCTATGCGCGCGGCGCGAACCCAACTCATCCGACGCCTACCGCCCCAAGCGGGGGAGCGGCTAGAGCGCTGTTCAGCGCCGCGCTTGGAATTCCACGCTGTCGCTGGTGTGATCTTTGTTACTTGAAACCATCAGCACAGCGTGCGGCACGCCTACACTCTGGCCGCATGGACGACGAGCTTCGGGGCGCGATTCGCGAAAGTTTTCTTGCGACCCTCCCAGCAGATGCCGTCGCTGCGCTTGTCGACGGAGCCGTTCGCGTCGACGCGCCAGCCGGAACGCGAATCTGCCGGTCAGGTGCTGCGCCAAGCGTAAAACTCGTCGCGGATGGACTCTTTAGGATCGTCCGGACTGTCCCGGACGGCCGCACGATCACCCAACGGTTTCTACGTCGCGGTGACGTCGCGGGTATAGCGATGGTTTTTACCTCACGTGAACGTCGCGCAACAGGCGCATGCGACGCAATCATGGATTCCGTCGTTTATCAGCTGAGGGGCGAAGCTTGGCGTCTGGCCGCCCTGCGTGACGCACGAGTCGCGGTCGCAATGCTCAGCGACCTCGGCCGCGTGGCTGAAGACTCTATGGAACACATGGTCAACCGTGCCCTCGCATCAATGCGCCAGCGTGTCGTTAGCCAACTGCTTGATGCCGCCGAGGGACCGGATGTGGTCGCGCCCGTGACGCAGCAGCAGCTCGCCGACGGGGTCGGATCGGCTCGCGAAGTCGTGGCACGCGTCCTTCACTCGCTCCGCGAAGAGAAGCTTGTCGCAACGCGAGTGGGTAGCGTCGTTCTTCTCGACCCCGAGCGCCTCCGCTCCGAGCTAAGCACTCCGTAACAAAAATCACGCCGGCGAGTGGCGCATGTGTCACAGACGTGGCGCCGTCTCGCGCGGAAACTCCGAGCCACAACGGCAAGGAGGAAGGCAATGCAAGCCCAACAGGAGTTCCGCATCAACGCAGCGCCGCTCACCACGACGTTTGTACTGGTCGTGGGGCTCGCATTCGGTGCGATTGGTGGCTACGCGATCGGCACGGCTGAGCGATCGATGACTACTGCGATCCCGTCAACGCAGCGGGTCGTTCCGCAGTTCCCAGCGGCGACGCAGCCCCCGGTAAGAGAACCACAGAACTCGTACGACTAGCAGCCGCGCACCCGGCTCTTTGAAGCTCAGGCTTTGCGGCACGTCCGCGACTGCCTCGGGCTGGCCGCGGGGGGAGACTCTTTGACGCACTTGACGCGTACTCCATTTCCTGTGATGCTCAGCACAAGGAATGAAGATTTCTAATGATTCAGGGGAGGGCTGGCAGGGGCTGCTGGCCTCCGACTACGTCGATCCACGCGATCTCAGGCCTTCCAGCCCGCTACGGGCCTTCGCGACCGCCTATCTTCAGGACCTCCGCGACAAAGGTCGCGGCGAGCGGACGATCCCGAAGTACGCGGCGTACCTCCACGACTTCTGCTCCTTCCTCGAGCGAGGTGACAAGAGCCCGCGCATCGCAGATATCGATATCCGCTCGCTCAAGGCGTACGGAAGCCACCTTACTCGTCGCCAAGCGCGCGGCGGCCTTGCGAAGGGCAAACGTTCGATCTCCGCCGCGACCAAGAATTTGCATCTGATCGCGCTTCGGGGCCTGCTGAGGTTCGGCGCGCTCCTTGATCTGCCTGTGCCGGGTCGGGAGAAGGTCGAGCTGGCGAAGGCATCCCAGCCGAGCCCGGACGCGAGGCACCTGGCTGTGGAGCGCGTCAAGCGTCTGCTCGACGCGTGCGACACGGCAACCGATGATGGCGTGCGCGCCCGCGCACTACTCGGATTCATGCTCGCGACGGGCTGCCGCGTCTCAGAGGTCATCGGGCTCGATCGCCGTCAGGTCGAGCTCTCGCGCGAGGCCCTCACACCCGCGGATGGCATCCGCGTCGTCGATGAGGTCACCGTCCTCGGCAAAGGCAATCGGCATCGCCGCGCCTACCTGACCAAACCGGC
>DATBRO010000067.1:0-7687 GCA_036560265.1 Gemmatimonadaceae bacterium
TGGCGGCCGGTCGTTCCATGCGCCCGTCGTCGCGGCGACGCCGGGGATGCGACTCTCCGCGATTGTCACCGCAAACGCGGAGCGCCAGGGTCTTGCGAGGGGGGAGCATCCGGGCGCGCGCATCGTGGATACCACGGACGAGCTCTTTCAGGATCGCGCGGGGATCGATCTCGTCGTCATCTCGACGCCCAACCGAACGCACGTTCCGCTGGCGCTACAAGCCATCGACGCCGGCCTCGCCGTGGTCGTCGACAAGCCCCTGGCACCCAGCTCCGCGGAAGCGCGCACACTCGCGAAGGAGGCGGAGCGACGTCGCGTATTCCTCAGCGTGTATCAGAACCGCCGTTGGGACGGCGACTTTCTCACCATCCGCCGTCTGCTCGCCGAGCGCGCGCTTGGCAACGTTCACCGCTTCGAGTCTCGCTTCGAGCGGTGGCGTCCCGCACCCAAGGGCGGGTGGCGCGAGCTCGCCGCGCCGGAGGAAGCGGGAGGGCTGCTGTTCGACCTGGGGACGCATCTCATCGATCAGGCACTATGCCTCTTCGGCCCCGTGACGGACGTCTACGCGGAGATCGACAAGCGGAGGGCCGGTGCTGTGGTGGACGACGACGTGTTCGTCGCGTTGACCCACGCGTCGGGCGTTCGCTCGCACATATCGACGAGCGTCGTCACCGCGCGGGAGGGGCCGCGTTTTCGCGCGCTGGGGGACCGCGCGGCGTACACCAAGTTCGGCCTGGACGTCCAGGAGGACGCGCTGCGACGTGGCGAGCGACCCGATGCACCGAACTGGGGCGTCGAGCCACCCGAACGCTACGGATTGCTGGGCGTGGGCGACGACGCGCGTCCCGTTCCGACGGAGCGCGGAAACTACCGGGAATTCTATGTCGGAGTGGTGCGCTCGCTTCGCGAGGGCGCGCCGCCTCCCGTTGACGTAGCCGACGCGATCGCGACGCTCGAGATCATCGAGAGGGCACGTCGCTGAGCACAAGAAGTGCGGCGCTGCGAAAGCCAAGGTCAAGCTTTCACGTGTGACGCAAGAGGCGATGATTATGAAGACGACCATGATCCTTGTTGCGAGGCGGTTGGCTCCATGTTTGGCCCTGGCGCTACCCGCAATGGTGGGGTGTAGTCGCGGAGCGAATTCCACATCGACAGATACGACCGCCGCGCAGAACACGCAGGCCGCTAGCGCCGCCGCGCCGATCACGCTAAGAGGTACGGTCGTGAGCGCTTCCGCGAGTGAGCTCGTCCTCAAGTCCGACAGCGGCGTCGTGACGGTAAAGCTGGGCCAGCCGTTCCACCTCTATGCTCGGGTTCCGAGCGATCTCTCCAAAGTAAGGGAGACGGTGTTCATCGGAGTAACGACAGTGAAGCAACCGGATGGTTCGGAGCGGGCGACCGAAATTCACATCTTCCCGGAAGAGCTCCGTGGGCTGGGCGAAGGGAGTCGGATGATGACGCCGCGCACGAGCGCCGCGGGGAACCGAATGACGAACGGCAACGTCTCAGCATCGCGCATGACGAATGGAACTGCATCGCCGTCGCGCATGTCGAATGGCAGCGTGAGCAGTAGTAACGGGTCGACGCTCGTCGTTCAGTATTCGGGCGGTTCCCAGACCGTGACGGTCCCGGCGGCGACGCCGGTCACGGAGCTCAAGCTCACGTCGAAGCAGTTGGTTCCTGGGGACCAAGTCGCTGTGCTTGCGAAGAGAGCCCCGGATGGGTCACTCACGGCCGACAAGGCGCTGTCCACAGCAAAATGAAACGAAGCTCAATCAGGAATGCTTTGTGACGCTGCGCCCTTGTCGTGAGCGCGGTGGAGTATCTCATCGATTGAGAACCGATCGGCATGGGGAGGCATGAGTAACAGCAGCAGGAGCAGGCCCAGACGCGGTATCACGTGCTCGTGAAAGGAATAGAGCGGCTCGTGTAACAGATGACCGAAGGTCACCACGACTAGAACCGAACCGAGAGCCCAATACGCCTCGGTCCGGCGCCAACCGAGGAGGACAAGGCCACCCGCAATCAGCTCGACGAACGGAATGACAAAACCAACCACCCAGAGCGACCACGTCGGCAGAAAGGTGTCTTGATACGGAAGGAAGAAGCGCCGCACGTGACCGCTGGGCCCGAGCGTGAACACCTTCCAAACGCCGGCCATGAAGAAGATGAGTCCCAAGACGGCTCTGGCAAAACACAGAGCGCTTGCGATCCAGAGCGTCCTGTGCTCGATGGGCGACGTTGAGGTAGTCGAGTGTGTGAGAGCATCGTGCCCGCTCACGGTTGCTCCCACGCCTTGGCTCTGGCTAACGCGCGCTCCCATCCCGTCGCAATCTGCTTCCGTGCTGGCGGTTTCATCACGGGCGTGAAGCGCTTGTCCGCCTGCCACTGCCGCGCGATGTCCGCCTGGCTCTTCCAGTAGCCGACGGCCAGTCCCGCGAGATACGCCGCGCCGAGCGCCGTCGTCTCGGACACTTTGGGTCGAACGACGGGCACGTTGAGCAGATCGGCCTGCAACTGCATGAGCAGGTCGTTCGCGCTCGCGCCGCCATCGACGCGCAGCTCCTTCAGCTTAATGCCGGAATCGGCTTTCATCGCTTTCAGGACGTCCATCACCTGGAGCGCGATCCCCTCGAGCGCCGCTCGCGCGATGTGCGCCCTCGTCGTGCCGCGCGTGAGTCCGACGATCGTCCCGCGCGCGTACTGATCCCAGTGCGGCGCGCCGAGGCCGGCGAACGCGGGAACCACATAGACGCCGCCCGTGTCGTTCACGGTGCGGGCGAGCGCCTCCACCTCCGGCGATTCGCGGAAGAACTCGAGGCCGTCACGCAGCCACTGCACCACCGCGCCCGCAATGAAGATGCTTCCCTCGAGCGCGTACTCGGTACGGCTGCCGATACGCCAGGCCACGGTGGTCAGCAGGTTGTTCTTCGACGCGATCGGCTTGGTGCCCGTGTTCATGAGCATGAAGCAGCCGGTGCCGTACGTGTTCTTCACCATCCCGGGCTTCGTACACACCTGGCCGAAGAGGGCGGCCTGCTGGTCGCCCGCGATGCCGGCGATCGGGATCGGAGTGCCGAGCAACATGGTCTCAGCGTACACCTCGCTCGAGGAGCGCACCTCGGGGAGCATCGAGCGCGGGACGCCGAAGATCTTCAATAGCTCGTCGTCCCAGTCGCCCTTCCTTATGTCGAACAACATCGTGCGCGACGCGTTGCTCACGTCGGTGACGTGCACCGTGCCGCCGGTGAGATTCCAGATGAGCCACGAGTCCACGGTTCCAAATGCCAGGTCCCCCGCCTTCGCCCTCGCGCGCGCGCCTTTCACGTTCTCCAGGATCCATTGCACCTTGGTGGCCGAGAAGTATGCGTCGATCACGAGACCTGTCTTGCGGCGGATCACGCGATCCAGCTTTCGCGCTCTCAGACGATCGCAGATGCTCGCGGTGCGCCGGTCCTGCCAGACGATGGCGTTGTACACCGGCTCGCCCGTCGTGCGATCCCACACGACTGTCGTCTCGCGCTGGTTCGTGATGCCGATGGCGGCGACGTCGGCCGCTTTGACGGTCGCCTTCCTGAGCGCCTCCGCGGCCACACCCGCCTGCGTGGACCAGATGTCGCGCGGGGCGTGCTCTACCCAGCCTGGTTTGGGAAAGATTTGCGGAAATTCTTTCTGCGCGACGGCGATGATCGAGCCGGCGTGATCGAAGACGATCGCGCGCGAGCTCGTGGTGCCCTGGTCCAGCGCGAGGATGTACTTCATGCTTGCCACGGCAAGTGATACAAGAGAGCCGCGAGCACGCCCCCAACGATCGGGCCCGCGATGGGAATCCACGCGTACCCCCAGTCCGAGCTTCCCTTACCGGCGATTGGAAGTACGGCGTGCGCGATACGCGGCCCTAGGTCGCGTGCCGGATTGATGGCGTATCCTGTGGGACCACCAAGTGAAAGACCGATAGCCATGACGATCACGCCGACGAGCACAGGACCGAAGCCCTTCACGAAATCGGAGTTCGGCACGAAGTTGCGGGGCGACAGCACGGCGAGGAGCGCGAGCACGAGCACGAATCCGCCGATGATCTCGGAGATCAGATTGGCGCTGCGGTTGCGGATCGCGGGCGTGGTGGAGAACACTGCGAGTTTGCTCTCGGGATCCGGCGTCGCCTTCCAGTGCGGCAGGTACGCCAGCCACACGATCACTCCGCCGAGGAATCCGCCGGCGACCTGCGCCGCGATGTACCCCGGAACGTTCGACCAGGGAAAGCTTCCAATAGAGGCGAGCGCGATGGTGACAGCCGGATTCAGGTGCGCACCGCTGATGCTATTCACGCAATACACCGCGATCGTGACGCCGAACGCCCAGCCGGCGGTGATGACGATCCAGCCGGAGTTGTGTCCCTTGGTGCGGTGCAGGACGACGTTCGCGACAACGCCGTCTCCCAGCACGATGAGGATCGTAGTGCCGAACAGCTCCGCGAGGAGAGGTGACATGACGCTGAAGTGGGAGGTGAGAGGTGGGAAGTGGGAGGTGGGAGGGCTCAGACCTCGTTTCTCTTCATCGCCGCAACCGCGTGCGCCGCGGCGCGTGCCGTGAGCGCCATGTACGTGATACTAGGATTTTGGCACGCGGTGCTCGCCATGCACGAGCCGTCAGTAATGAACAGGTTTTTCACGTCCCACGACTGATTCCACTTGTTCAGCACACCGTCCTTCGCCGTCTTGCTCATGCGCGCACCGCCCATCTCATGGATGCAGTGTCCCGGCGGATTCATCCCGTCGTCCTGATGCACATCCTTGCAGCCCGCGGCGTCGAGCATCTCCACGGCGGTCTTCGCCATGTCCTTTTCCATCGCGCGCTCGTTGTCGGTCCACCGCACCTCGATGCGCGCGGCCGGAATCCCCCATTTGTCCGTCACGTCAGGGTCCAGCGTGACGCGATTCTCCTCGCGCGGCAATGACTCGCCGAACGCAGTCATCCCGAAGTACCAGCCGCCGAGGTCGTCGATCAGGGATTGCTTGAACGTCGCGCCGTACCCCGCCATCCACTGACCGCGGTCCCACCCCGACCGCCCCGACCAGCCCTGGAAGCCGTAGCCGCGCAGGAAATCGGGCTGCTGACTTTTGACATTGCGAAAGCGCGGCACGTAGATGCCGTTGGGACGGTTGCCGAAGGTGCGCTTGTCCATGAAGCCAGGGTAAGAGCCACCGGCCCCTGATCCAAAATTGTGGTCCATGACATACTTGCCAAGCTTCCCACTGGAATTCGCCAGACCGTCGGGGAACTGCGCGTTCTTCGAGTTGAGCAGCAGACGCACCGACTCGATCGTGGACGCGCAGAGAAAGACGATGCGAGACGTATACTCGGTCTCGTGTCGGGTGATGGCGTTGATCGCACGGACGCCACGCGCCCGTCCCATCTTCGGGTCGTAGAGCACCTCGGCGACGACGCTGTTCGGTATCAGCGTGAGGTTACCCGTCGCGCGTGCCGCGGGGAGCGTTGCCGCGATGCTGCTGAAGTACGAGTTCGTGATGCAGCCCTTCTCGCACGGACCGCAGTAGTGACACGCGAGCCGTCCGTTGTGATACTCGGTCAGAATCGCCACTCGGCCAATCGTCAGAACTCGCTCGCCGCCGAACGCCTTGAGAATCTTGGGACGCGCGTCCGCTTCCACGGCGGTCATCTGCATCGGCTTGAGGAAGATGCCGTCGGGCAGCTGCGACAAACCCTCGCGCATACCGCTGACCCCGATGAAGCGCTCGACGTGCTCGTACCACGGCGCGATGTCGCGATACCGGATCGGCCAATCGGTCCCGTGACCGTCTTTGAGATTCGCTTCGAAGTCCAGATCGCTCCAACGGTAGACCTGGCGTCCCCACATGATCGAGCGTCCGCCTACCTGTCGGCCGCGCAGCCAGTTGAACGGCGCGTCGGACGGCGTGGTGTACGGATTGTCCGCGTCCTTCACGAAGAACTTGGAGCCGATCTCGTCGCAGGCGTAGCAGCGGCTCTGGATGGGATAGTCGCGCTCGAGCGCCTTGCGATCGCCCAGGCCGCGAAAGTGCATCTGCCAGGGCTGCACGTGTTCGACATAATCGGTGCGTGGATCGATCGGCCCGCCGGCTTCCAGCACCAGCGTGCGGAGGCCCGCCTGCGTCAGCTCCTTCGCCGCCCATCCGCCGCTCATGCCCGAACCGACGACGATGGCGTCGTAGTCGTAGGTCTCAGCCATGGGTGTGTCCCGCTTCCCGTTTCTTAATAGTCACCGGCGCCGCGCCCTCGAACTTCCCGGGCATCACTTTGACTTTGAGAACGTCTTTCATCACCGACTCGCTCGTGAAGTAGCCGTGCACGATGAGCCCCTTGAGCCGCCAATACGTTTGCGCGGGCTCGACGTCACGCGCGCCGCTCTCGAGGCTCTCGATCATCTTGCCGCGCGCGTCAGCGCCGAGATCCGCGAAGACCGACTTGGACTCACTCAGCGCACGTGCATCGATCGCGTCGAGGCCGGAGAATCCAGTCGCACGATCGGCGTCGGAGAGCTGCTCCGTCACGATCACTTCGACGAATTTGTGCACGCCGACGTCTGTGGCGCTGGGCGTATCCGTGCGCGGGATGATGGTGTCGGCAATCGCGCGCACAAGGGCCATCTGCGCGTTGGTCAGCCCATTCGGCGAGCTAACGCCGGTCGCAACGCGAGACCATGCGGCGAGCGCCTTGTCGCTCGGGAGCACGATGAGCGCGGTTGCGGATGCAAGCGCGCGGAGGAGATCTCGGCGTTCCATGAGAGGCGTCGGAGAGGGAAGGGCGAAGGCTGTATGGTGCCTGTGGAACCGGAGCGCGTCAACGCCGTCGTTGCCGCCCGGACGGTTCCTTGACGGCCGCAGATTTCGGAGCGAGGCTGTGCTCGGGGGGGAGGATCATTCATGAGACGACAACTCGCTCTTTGCGCCGTCGTGGCGCTTGTGTCGATCGGTGCGGCGCCGGCCGGTGCGCAATCTCCGACACAGCCGGGGACCACTATTCAGGAGCGGCTCGGCTATCCCGCGAGCGCGCGCCTTCTCATTCTGCACGCGGACGACCTCGGGATGTCGCACTCGGTCAACCGCGCGACCTTCGAGGCGCTCGAGCATGGTTGGGTCACGTCGGCGAGCATCCTCGTTCCATGTCCATGGTTCGCCGAGGTGGCGCGATGGGCAAAGGCGCATCAGGACGCGGACCTTGGAATCCACCTCGCGCTCAACAGCGAGTGGACGACCGTCCGCTGGGGACCCGTCACCGGCCGCGCGGCCGTGCCGTCACTTCTCGACGCCCATGGTTATTTGCCGCTGGAGACGGAGGCAGTGACGCAGCGCGCCAAGTCAGAGGAGGTCGATCGGGAGCTGCGCGCGCAAATCGATTTCGCCCGGGCTTCGGGTGTGAACATCACGCATCTCGACTCGCACATGGCCGCGCTGTTCCAGACTGAGATGCTATACGGCGTGTACCACAGTCTCGGAAAATCGTACGCGCTGCCGCAGCTCATCGAGCGCATGGGCGCGCGCGGCGGCGAGCAGGCGCCTCCATGGGCGGTGCGGGCGCGGGCCGATGCCCTTTTGGACCGCGTGCTCGGCATGGCGCCGGGCGTCGCGCCGGACCAATGGTTCGACGCCTACAAGAAGATGCTGACGCCGCTGCCGCCGGGGGTGTA
>DATBRO010000068.1:0-2186 GCA_036560265.1 Gemmatimonadaceae bacterium
AACCGCTCGACGTTGACGCCGGCGGACAACTCCGGCGTGAGCAGCTTCACGACCACGGAGCGGTGGAGCGCCGTGTCCTCGGCGAGGAACACGCGCGACATCCCACCGCCCGTCAGCTCGCGCTCAACGCGATAGGCATCACCAAGCGCGAACTGAAGTTGGCTGCGAAGGTCCGTGCGGCCGCCAGGGAAGGGGTTGCCGAGTCGAATATGGGGCCGCGCGTCAAGGCGCTCAACCGCACTGCTTCCCGTATACCTCGGGATCGTGCAGGAGGTTTAGCATGATGACAGTGCGGCGTCGCCCTGCCTCTACTCCGACTGTAACGCGTTGGCCGGATTCAGCCGCGCCGCGCGCGCCGCGGGGAACGTCGTCGCGACTAACGTGATGCCGACGATCAGCAGCGTGGCCACCGACAGGATCAGCGGATCCGACGCCTTGATCGCGTACACGCGGTTGGCCACGAGCTGTCCGGACGCATACGACAGCCCAATGCCGATCACGGCGCCGATCACGCCGAGCGTCGCGCCCTGCCGCATGACCAGCACGAACACGTCACGCGGTGACGCGCCGAGCGCGAGGCGCGTGGCCATCTCATCCCGGCGCAACGCGCCGGCGTACGACACCACTCCATAGATGCCCACGGCCGCGAGCACGATCGCGATGCCGCCGAAGATGAGCATCAACGTCATGCCGAGCTCCTGCCGCCGAAGCGTCGCGCCCACCACGTCGGTCGCCAGATCGAAATCCAGCGCCATGGTCGGATTGAGCTTGCGAACTTCCGCGCGAATCGCGCGCTCCACGGCGCCAACGTCGTCCGTCGACAGGGACACCACCGCGGTCGCGCGTCTCGCGCCGACCTGGGTGAGCGACGCATAGAACGCCGGTTCCGCGGCGTCGGCCAGGGACTTCTGGCGCACGTCGTCCACCACGCCGACGATCGTGACCTCGTTGCGCGGATCGGGCGCGGGATAGCCGGCCGAGAACTGCACGCCGATCGGGTCGCGTCCCTTGAGATACCGGTCGACGAACACCTTGTTGACGACGGCGACTCGCTGATTGGTCGGCACATCGAGGGAATTGAAGTCGCGACCCTTGATGATCGAGGTGCCCATCGCATGGAACAGCCCGGGGCTCGCGACGCGCTGCCGCGTGCCTGGCGGATTCGTCGCATCGAACGGCTCGCCGTGAAATTGCGCCAGCAGCGAGGCCTCGAGCTGGCCGCGCATCGGATACGACGACACGAGCCCTGCGTCCGCGACACCGCGCACGTTCTTCACCGCCGAGATCAGGTCCACCTGCGCCTGGCGCACGGGCTCCGCCGAGTTGTAGCGCGGGCCGAGGAAGGCCACGTCGAAGAGCAGCCGCTTGTCGGTCACGAACCCCGGGTTGGTGTTCCGTAGATTCGCGAATCCTCGCACGAGCCAGCCGGCGCCGGTGACGAGCATGATCGCGAGCGCCACCTCCGCCACGGTCATCGCCATCAGCCAGCGCGCGGTGCCTCGCCCCGCGCTCGCCGAGCGCGAGCTGTCGTTGATGAGCGTCTTCATGTCGCTGCGCAGCAAACGGATGGCGGGTGCCAGGCCGATGATCACGCCCGTGAGCACGAGCATCGCGAGCGAGAAGAGCAGAATGCGCACGTCGAATCGCACCGCGTCGAGTCGCGGTAGCTTCGCCGCTCCGATGGCGAGCAGCACGCGGAGTCCCAAAGCTCCGACAGCGACGCCGAGCACTGTTCCGAGCGTCGCCAGCACCATCGACTCCGTGACCAGTTGGCGCACGAGCCGTCCCCATCCGGCGCCGAGCGCGGCCCGCATGGCCATCTCTCGCGCGCGCGCCGCGCCGCGGGCGAGCAACAGGTTGGCGACGTTCACGCACGCCAGCAGCAGCAGCAGAGCGGTCGCCGACAGCACGATGATCAGAATCGGTCCGAGGTCGCCGACGATCTGCTCGACGAGCGGCTTCGTGACGTAAATCCGGTTGCGGTCCGAGTTGGGGAAGTCAGTCGCCAAGCCGCTCATGACCTGCTTCATCTCGCTTTGGGCGCGATCGATCGTGGCGCCGTGCTTCAGCCGGATGAACCCTTCCTGACCGTGGTTGGGATCGTCGGCCGGCGTACGAATCGCAAACCAGATGTCCGCGCCGTGCGGCATGTCGAAATCGCGCGGAGCGACGCCGGCGACGGTCGT
>DATBRO010000069.1:0-14228 GCA_036560265.1 Gemmatimonadaceae bacterium
GTGAAAACGAATCGACAGCTCCGCGACGGCGAGTAACACGCCTTCCTCCTCGAGCTTCGCGTAGCTCACGCCTGTCAGCGCGCGGATGAGCTCCGTGCGTCCGATCTCACACCACACGAGGTAGTTCGTGTGATACACGACGCCCATCTGGTCGGTTTCGGCGTAGCGAACGCGCAGATCGAATTCGTGGGTGCCGGTCACTGTAGTCACGGCGCGGAGGGGGCTCGGGGGGTGCGAGGGCTCACGTGCCAAAACGTAGTGAGGCTTTGTCTTGCGTGCTGGTCGCGACTACTATGAGCGCGTGTTACCCGCCCCCGCCTATGTCATTTCGGACGCGCACCTCGGCTTTGCCACGGGCGACGTCGAGCGATCGCTGGTGCGCTTCATTCGTCATCTCCAGGGGCGGGCAGGCTCGCTCGTCATCAACGGCGATCTCTTCGAATTCTGGTTCGAATGGCGACATGTCATGCCGCGCCGGACGTTTCGCGTGCTTGCCGCCATCGCGGAGCTACACGACACCGGAGTTCCTGTCTTGATGATCGCTGGAAATCACGATGTCTGGGGCGGCGAGATTCTGCGCGACGACGTAGGCATCGATTTTCGCGTCGATCCGTGGGAAGGCAACCTTGGTGGTTGGCACGCTCGCGTCGAGCACGGCGACGGGCTCCGAGGGCGCGAGGATCGCGGGTATCGCGCGCTGCGGCGTGTCCTGCGGAACCCGGTTGCGATTCGCCTTTTTCGCTGGCTACACCCCGACATTGGAAGCTGGCTGGCCACGAGAAGCTCGCACACGAGCCGCACCTATCAGGCGCGCGACGGCGGAGCTGGCCTACGCGAGTCAGCCGCACGGCGACTCGGCCAGCGCGATCTCGATCTGCTCATCTACGGGCACACGCATGTCGCGGAGCTGCGCCGGATCGGAAGCGCGGTCTACGCGAACGCGGGCTCGTGGCTGGATCAGCCAACGTTCCTTCGCGTGACGCCTGAACGCATCGAGCTGCACCGCTGGGGCGGAGGTGGCGTTGGCGCTTCAGCCGAAAGTGTGCGTCTCGACGCTCTCGATCGCGTCGCCGAGAAAGCGTTGACCCAGCTGTAAGAACTGCAGCGGGTCGTCCGACGCGACGAAGCGGTGCGTCGGCGGCGCGTCCGATGTGGCGGGAGCCACGAGGTCAGCGTCGCGCAATACGCGTCCGGTCTCCGCGGCCGTTTCAGCGGCGCTGTCGATGAGCGCGACGCCGGGACCGAGCACGCGGCACAGCAGCGATTTCAACAGCCGATAGTGCGTGCAGCCGAGGACCAGGGCGTCGATCTCGTCCGCGATGAGGGGCGCGAGGTATTCCTGCGCGACTTGGTGCGTGACTGGATGGTCGATCCATCCTTCCTCGACCAATGGAACGAACAGCGGGCACGCGCGTACCGTGACGCGGGCGTCGGGATCGAGATCGCGAATCGCGCGCTCGTACGCACCGGATCGTACGGTGCCGGTGGTGCCGATGACGCCAATGTGTCCACCGGGCGCGACGCGAATCGCCGCTCGCGCTCCGGGATCCACCACGCCGATGACCGGACACGGAAGCTCCTCACGCAGCATCGGGAGCGCGTGCGCTGTCGCCGTGTTGCACGCCACGACGATCATCTTCACGTCCTGCTCGCGGAGGAATTCGGCGATCTCCCGGCTGTATCGACAGACGGTGTCGGGACTCTTCGGTCCGTACGGAACGCGAGCCGTGTCGCCAAAATAGACGATGCCCTCGTTCGGCAACTGGCGCATGATCTCGTGTGCGACCGTGAGCCCGCCGATCCCGGAATCGAAGACGCCAATCGGACGCGATGATGACATCGAGTGTTACCAGGAGACGCGAAGCGCGAGCTGCGCCGACCCGGGCGTCGCGCGCAGCGCAACCTCGCTCGGAAGATCCCAGAGCAACGCTGCGACATATCCATCCGCGGCCGCGAAGAGATGATTCGCGATCAGCACGGCGATCCAGTCCTCGAGATGCGCGCGGCGCGACTTGATCAAAGACGTCGGAAAGGGCGTGCGCTCGTACCGAATCTTCGGGGCGCCGGTGCCGTCCACGAACGAGACGGGAATGCTGTCGGCGACGTTCCGCCGGGCTTCTCGAATGTCCATGGCCGACTGGCGAAGCATCACGAGCGCGACCGCCTCGAACGACATCTCCAAAGTGCCGGCGCGATTGCGGCCGAGGACGGACTGCGCGTATCCCGGCACCAGCAGCGAGTAGAGGAACGCGCGCCGAGGTGAGATCGGCGGTTGACGCTCCGGCTTGGGGCCGGCGGTGTCGACGGTCGCCGTCGCACTGTCGGGGCGCTGCGCACGCAGCGGCTGGCTCGAGAGCGCCATGGCGCACGCGAGAATGACAACGCGCCTGGGACGCCTGGGGCGCGCGCGCAGAATCGATTGTGTGGCGATCACGGATCCTTGTACCCCGCGTGCTGGCGGGAGTGCATGGGAATCGAACCCACCCAACCCGACGTCGTCAGGTCACACCAGTTTTGAAGACTGGGGAAGCCACCAGGCTCCATCCACTCCCACTTACGCAAGCACGAGGCCTGAGGCTCCAGCCGGAACTACCTCACCGATCTCCGTCGCGCCGGGAACGAGCGAAAGATACCGGGACGCGCGCTCCGCATTGAGCGCCACGAGGAGTCCCCCCGAGGTTTGGGGGTCGATCATCAGGACACGATCCGTCTCCGCGCTCTTGCCCCAATCGACAAGGGGCTCGAGAAACGCGAGGTTGCGGTCCGCTCCGCCGGTGCGGACGCCACGATCCGCCGCGGCGCGCGCGCCCGGCAGCAGCGGGACTTGCCGAACGAAGATGCGCAGCGTCACGCGGCTCGCTTTCGCGATGTGCGACGCGTGCCCGAGCAATCCGAAGCCGGTCACGTCCGTCGCGCATGTCGCGCCCACCGACAGCGCCGCTCTGCTCGCGGCCGCGTTGAGGGAGCGCATCGAATCACCGAGGGCTCGCAACTCGGCCTCCGGCAGTTCGCCTTGCTTCGCGGCCGTGGCGAGAAGCGCGGTGCCGATCGGTTTGGTGAGGATCAGACGATCCCCTGCGCGCGCGGTGGCGTTCGTGAGGAGTCGGCGCGGGTCCGCGCGTCCGGTGACCGCCAGACCGTACTTCAACTCTTCATCGATGATCGTGTGGCCGCCAACGACGAACGCCCCCGCCTCGTGCACCTTCTCGATGCCGCCGCGCAGGATCTCGTGCAGCACTTCCAACGGCAGCTTGCCGGACGGAAATCCGACGATGTTCAACGCGGTGAGCGGCTCGCCGCCCATGGCATAGACGTCCGAGAGCGCGTTCGCGGCCGCGACCTGGCCGAAGAGGTACGGGTCGTCGACGATCGGCGCGAAGAAGTCCACCGTCTGCACCAGCGCCATGTCGTCGGACAGCACGAAGACCCCCGCGTCGTCCATCGTTTCGTGCCCGACGATCAGGCGCGAATCGGCACGACGCGGTAGTCCCTCGAGCGCCTTCGACAGGTCACCCGGACCCAACTTGGCGGCTCAACCGGCGCAACGGGCGAATGACGTAAGCCGGAAAAGCTCCTGCTTCGTGGCGTTAGTGGACATGTTTCCTCCTCAACTGCGGAAATGGGAAATCGGAAATGGGAAATGGGAAATGGAACTGCGGCGAACGAAACGCGGTTAGTTGCATCCCGGGCCCATTTCCCATTTCCGACTTCCCATTTCCGCCGTTGCCATTACGGCAGTTCAGCAATCGCATCTATCTCCACGAGAACGCCGCGTGGAAGTCCTGCCGCCTGCACCGTGGAGCGCGCCGGACGCGCATCGCCCAACATGCGTCCGTACGTGTCGTTCATCGCGGGGAAATCGTTCATGTCGGCGAGATAGACCGTCGTCTTCACGACGTGTCTCCACGAGCAGCCACCGGCCGCGAGAACCGCGGTCAAGTTGTTCACGGCACGCTCGGTTTGCGCTTTCACGTCGCCCGCGACCACCTGCCCGGTGGCGGGATCCAGCGCGATCTGTCCGGCGCAGAAGAGGAAACCGCTCGCGACGATGCCCTGCGAATAAGGTCCGATTGCGGCGGGAGCTTTGTCAGTTCGTACGGGTTTGAGCGGCACGACGGATCCTCGGGTTCGGATGGAGGGATGATAATAGAAGCACGGCTAACGAGTCGTGCGTCAGAACAGCGACAGATTGAACAATCGAGCAGCGTTTTCGCATGTGTGCTCGCCCAGCATTTCGGCTGGAATGCCGCGGGCGGCGGCGAGTCGGGCAAGGGTGAGACTGACCCAGGCGGACTCGTTGCGTTTGCCGCGGTGCGGAACGGGCGCGAGATATGGCGCGTCGGACTCGACGAGGATGCGGTCGGCTGGTGCGAGGCGCAGCAAGGCGTCATCGCTCCAGTTCTTGAAGGTGATCACGCCGGCGAAGGAGAGATACCAGCCGGCGTCCAGCGCGCATTCGGCGAGCTCGCGAGGCCCGGTGAAGCAGTGAAGGACGCCGCACACTCCCTTCTGTCCGGCGCTGACCACCAGCGCGCGAGCGTCGTCCGCGGCCTGGCGCGTGTGCACGACCAGGGGGCGCCGTAGCTCGCCGGCAAGCGCAATCTGGTGCTCGAAGGCCTCCATCTGACGCGACCGGGGCGAATGATCGTAGTGATAATCGAGGCCGCATTCCCCGATGGCTACCGCACCCGCCCCGACGGCGGCGCGAATCGCGGCGCCGTCACGCGCCGCGTCGAAGGTCGCCGCATCGTGTGGATGAATGCCCGCGGTGAAATGGACAAAGCCGCTGTGCTCGGCGGCAATGGTCCGGGCGCGCTCCGCGGCGGCAATCGATTCCCCGATGCAAAGCAAAGCGCGCGCACCCGTGAGGCGCGCGCGCTCGATCACTCCATTTCGATCCGCGTCGAAGGCCGCGTCCGCGAGGTGGACATGGCTATCGACGAACGTGGCCATGGATGAACCGACTAGCGCGCCACCACCGTGCCGTCCGTCTTGCTCGTCCGGCCTTGACGACGCTCTTCCGCGAGCGCGCGTGACGTGCCCTTGCTCTCTCCCGTCTTGCGCGGCCACTTGTGCTCGATGTACAGCAGCAGCGCGCCCGCCACGTAGATGGAGCTGAACGTTCCGGTGAAGATTCCGAAGGTCATCACCCACGAGAACGGGCGGATGACCTCACCCGCAAAGATCAGCAGCGCGACCGTCGCCGAGAGCGTCGTCGCGTGGGTCATGATCGACCGCGGCAGCGTCTCGTTGATCGACCGGTTCAGCACTTCGCGGAGCGACTCCTTGCGTTGCTTCTTCAGGTTTTCGCGAACGCGGTCGAAGATGATGATCGTGTCGTTCAGCGAGTAACCGATCACGGTCAGGATCGCGGCGACCACGGTGAGCGAGACCTCGAGATGCATCATCAGGATGAACGCGATCGTCGTGAAAATGTCGTGCGCCGTCGCGATCACCGCGGCCAAGCCGAATCGCCATTCGAAGCGGATCGCGAGATAGATCAGCGTGACGACGAACGAGATGAGGATCGCGATCACGGCATTCCGGCGCAGCTCCTGCCCCACGCGCGGTCCCACAAATTCGGTCCGCAGGACGGTGACGCCGGTGACGCCGAACCGTTCCTTCAGCGCGCGCTCGATCTGTTTCGACGTGCTGTCGCCCGCCACGCGCTCGAGCACTTTCGCAGTGGCGCTGTCGGCTTGTATCGCTCGCTCGCCGGCACCGAGCGCCTGCGCCCGGACGGTGTACTCGGTGGGTCCTCCGAACTGCTGAATCTCGGCGTGCGGGTAGCCCGCGTCCGCCACCGTTTTGCGGATCTCATCGATGTGCGGCGGCTGCGTGAACTTCAACTGCATCAGCGTTCCGCCCGTGAACTCGATGCTCTCATTGATGGGGCGCTCGTGCTTCGCGACACGCTGGAGGATCATCCCGACGCCGATGGCGATCCACGCGGCCGTGAGGATCGCCATATGCTTCCACCACTTGATGAAATCGTAGTTGGTGCCGTGTAGGAGGCGCAGCATCAGATACTCAATGTCTGGGCGCCGCGCGTACGCTGCAGCCAGAGTAGGTAAAAGGTACGGACGACGAAAATGGCACTGATGAGCGACGCGACGATGCCCGCGATCAGCGTCACCGCGAAGCCCTTCACCGCGCCGGTGCCGTACTGATACAGCACCGCGGCCGTCAGAATCGTCGAGACGTTCGAGTCGATGATGGCGGGCATGGCGTGGCGGAAGCCCTCGTCGATGGCCGTCCGCACCGTTTTGCCCCGGTCGAGCTCTTCCCGGATGCGCTCGAAGATCAGCACGTTCGCGTCGACCGCGATTCCGATCGAGAGGACGAAACCGGCGATACCAGGCAGCGTCAGCACGGCGTCGAACCCAGCGAGCGCGGCGAGCGTGAACAGGACGTAGAACGCCAGCGCGCATACCGCGAGCAGGCCGGAGAGCTTGTAGTACACGACCATCACCAGCACGACGAGCACCACCGCGATGATCGACGCGCGCACACCCTTGTCGATGGAATCGCGACCGAGGCTGGGACCGATGGCGCGGATCTCGGCGACTCGAAGCGGCACAGGCAGCGCGCCCGCCTTGAGCACGAGCGCGAGGTCCTGCGCGGCGGCGATATCCTTTCCGCCCATCGTGATCTGACCGTCGGTACCAATGGCGCTCTGGATCACCGGCGGACGACCCATGACGCGTTTGTCGAGAACGATCGCCATGTAATGGCCGATGTGCTTTCCGGTCTCGTTGCGGAATCGCCGTCCACCCACGTTGTTCAGCTTGAACTGGACGATTGTGCCCTCGAGGGGCGACGTGTTCGGCCGGGCGTCAGTGAGATAGTCGCCGGTGATGATCGGACGCGAATCGACGACATACAGCGACTTATAGACCTTCCCGGCAATCACCGTGGAGTCGGTGCCCCAGAGAAGCTCGCGAGCGGGCGGCAACGCCGCCTTGACCGCCGAATCCTCGAGGAAGCCCATCACCAGCGGCACTTTGTCCTTGTCGATGAAGTATTCGCCGTCCAAGCCGCCCTGCTGAATCAGATTCGAGAGCGCGCCGCCGGCTGTGATCGACGTATCGGCCTTCGACGTATCGCGTTTCGCGGCGGCGACCTTCTTGGACGAGTCGCTCTGCTTTCCGGAATCCGCACTCGTGAGCAGTCCTTGAAGCCCCTTCGGAGCAGTAGGCGTCTGGGGGCCCGTCGTTCCCGTGCCAGCTGGCGCCAACCCCTTTTCCTTTATGATGGCGTCGAGGCGCGGAAGGACGCGCTCGAGCGCCTGCGTTTTGTCGGTAATCTTGAACTCGAGGACTGCCTGGCTCTTGACGACGGCCAGCGCGCGTTCCTGATCCGAGATGCCCGGAAGCTCAACGATGATGCGATCGTTGCCCGCCTTTTGAATCACCGGCTCGGAGACGCCGAATCCCTCGATACGATTGCGCACCGTTTTGAGCGCGCGATCGATCGCTTCGGACTTGTTGGCGACCACCTGCTTCGAGTCGTCGACCTCGAGCGCGATGTGCATGCCCCCTTGGAGGTCGAGTCCGTACCGAATCGGTACGTGTCGCTCGACGGTCTCGTGGAGAATGCCGTCGGCTCCCCGCTGCCTGACGGTTTGGTTGCGGGGAAGGAGTGCCCACGTCGCCACCGCCATGAGCAGCGCGATCCCGAGCAGCCGGTACTTCAGGTTGGACATGTGCTACGAAAGGGAGGAAGTGTTTGTCCCGGAACCTTTTAGGTTAGCCGGCTGCAGCAGTGCAGTCAACGCGGCGCGCGCGTGTTCCGCATCGCGCTCGAGCTGATCGACGAGCTCCGACGGACCCGAGAATTTCATTGTGTCTCGCAGACGCGATACGAACTCCACGCGCACCGACTTCCCGTACCAGTCGCCGGTCGCATCGAACAAATGGACCTCGAGTCTGACGCTTTCGTCACCGAACGTGGGACGCGGCCCCAGGTTCATCATGCCGCCGAACGAGGCATCGCGGCCCTCCGTGCGAACTGCGTAAACGCCGTGAGGCGGGAGCAACTTCCGCCGCGAGGCGAGCTCGAGGTTCAGCGTTGGGAAGCCGAGGAGACGGCCTCGGCCTTCGCCCGAGACCACACGCCCTGAGAACGAATATCGACGCCCGAGTCCTTCCGACGCCCGCGGCAAGTCGCCGTGCGCAAGCGCGCGTCGAATCGCCGTCGAGGAGATCGGCGCGCCGTCGGAGCCGAGCACCGCGGGAACGACGTCGACCGGAAAACCGCGCCGACGACCGATCATCCGGAGCGACTCGACGTCGCCCGCGCGTCCGCGACCGAACCCATGATCGTGGCCGATGAACAGCTCGCGCATGCCGTACTCATCGATCAGGACTCGCTCGACGAACTCCTCCGCCGAATACGAGGACAGCTCCGTCGTGAATGGAACAACGACGACGTAGTCGATCGCAGTTTGCGCGAGGACCTCGAGTTTTTCCTCCCACAGGGTCAGGAGCGGAGGCGCCGCCGATGGATTCACCACGTCGAGCGGGTGCGGATCGAACGTCAGTGCTACGCTCGGCAATCCGAGTTGCCGCGCTCGCGCCGCGGTGCGCTCCAGGACCAGGACATGGCCGCGATGCACGCCGTCGAACGTGCCGCACGTCAACACGGTTCCCTTCGCGCCGCGGAGTAAGGCAGCGAGTCGATCAGGCATCGCGCATCACCACTCTTGGTCTCCAGCTTTCGCCGTCGCGGACGGCGACCGCGATCAGCTCATCGTGATAGCACAGTGCCGCCACGTCGCCCGTCGTTTGCGCGACGACAGTTTGCCCGTGGGTCACCCGCTTGGCGTCGAGGTCGTCCAGCAACTGCGTCGGAAGTTGAGCGACGGCGGTTGTCGGCGGGAGCATCTCGATGTCGCCACGCTCCAACGCGTCAATCGGGCGCGCGTCACTGACGTCGAATCGGCCGCTCCGCGTGCGACGCAGCTCGGCGAGGTGCGCGGCGCTTCCGGCGGCCTCACCGAGATCTCTGGCTAGCGCTCGCACGTACGTGCCGCCGCTGCACCGGATCTCGACCCGCAGGTCGGCCGCGTCACGCTCCAGCACGCGCCACTCGTAGACCGTGACGCCGACGGGCTCGAGCGCCAGCGGTACACCGCGTCGCGCTGCCGCGTAGGCGCGCACACCCCCGATGTGTTTCGCGGAAAATGACGGCGGTCGCTGCAGCAGATGTCCCGTCAGCGAGCCGATTGCGCGCTCGACCGATGCCTCATCGGGCAGCGGCGCCTCGAAAACAGGATCCCCTTCGGGGTCGTCCGTGCTCGTCCGCACGCCAAACCTGATCTTGGCGCGATAGACTTTGGGCTCCGCATCGAGAAAGGGCAGCAGGCGTGTCGCGCGGCCCACGAGGAGGATCAACAGTCCGGTCGCGAACGGGTCGAGCGTGCCGGCGTGACCGATCCGACGCGTGCCTATGCTCCGTCGCGCACAATCGACGACCGCGTGTGAGGTGATCCCCGCGGGCTTGTCGACGAGCAGCAGCCCGTCAGCTCTGTGGTCCCTCATCACCGGTCTTCTTCTCGCGCACCTGGGCGAGGAGGGATTCAATCCGTGCCGCGCGCGCCACGCTGTCGTCGAGCTTGAACGAGATTTCGGGGACAAGGCGCAACTGGAGCGACCGCGCCAGCCGCGAACGGAGATGGCCCGCCAAGCTCGTAAGCGCCTCGAAGGTCGCGGCGCGCTCGGTGTCGCTGCCGAGGATGCTGACGAAGATTTTCGCCTGGCGGAGGTCCTGCGAGACGTCGACGGCCGTCACAGTCACCAACCCGACGAGCCGCGGGTCTTTGGCGCCTTCGTTCAGGAACGTCGCGGCCTCGACTCGAATCGCTTCCGCGACGCGATCGGCGCGACGGTTATGTGGCGGCGACACTGCTGGCGAGCGTCCGGGCGATCTGCTCCGTGCGGAAGCACTCGATGACATCGTTCACTTTGACGTCGTTGAAGTTTTCGATGCCGATACCGCATTCGAACCCTTCGCGGACCTCGCGCACGTCGTCCTTGAAGCGCTTGAGCGACGAAATGGTGCCCTCGTAGACCTCGACGCCGTCGCGAACCACGCGCACGCGCGATTGGCGATTGATCAACCCGCTGCGCACGATGCAACCGGCGATCGTGCCGATCTTCGAGATCTTGAACACCTCGCGCACCTGGGCTTCACCGATGATGACTTCGCGCGACTCGGGCCGCAGCATGCCCTCGAGCGCGGCGCGGACGTCATTCACCGCCTCGTAGATGATGCGGTACAGCCGGATGTCGACGCCTTCGCGTTCCGCCGCCGCGCGGGCATTGTTGTCGGGCCGAACGTGGAAGCCGATGATGATTGCGTTCTTCGACGCCTTCGCGAGCAGAATGTCGCTCTCGCTGATGGCGCCGACGCCGCGGTGAATGATCTCCACCTGCACTTCCGGCGTGGACAACTGCGAGAGCGAGTCGGCGAGCGCTTCGGCCGGACCGCCCTGATCCGCCTTGATCACGATTTGCAGCGTCCGTCCCTGACCGGGCGCGGTCTGCGCCATGAAATCCTCGAGCGACACGCCGCGGGCTCCGCGACGACTCTTCGCCTCGCGATCGAGTCGCTGGCGCCGCTGCGCGATCTCCCGCGACGACGTCGCCTCTTCCACCACGAGCAGCTGGTCGCCCGCCATCGGCACGCCCTCGGCGCCAAGCACCTGCACCGGAATCGCGGGACCGGCCTCTTTGACGGCCTTGCCTCGCTCGTCCATGAGCGCGCGCACGCGACCCGCGAACATGCCCGTAATGAAATCGTCACCCACTTTCAGCGTGCCGCTCTGCACGAGCACGGTGGCGACGGGGCCCTTGCCCGGATCCAACTGCGCTTCGATGACGGTGCCCGTCGCGCGCCGATCGGGGTTCGCCTTGAGGTCGAGGATCTCGGCCTGGAGGAGAATCGCGTCAAGGAGCTTGTCGATGTTCGTGCCCTTTTTCGCGGAAATCTCGGCTGAAAGCGTTTGCCCGCCGAATTCCTCGAGCACGATGCCGTGCGTGAGCAATTCCTGCTTCACCTTCGCCGGATTGGCCTGCGGCAAATCAACTTTGTTGATCGCAACCACGATCGGGACGCCGGCGTTGCGCGCGTGCGAGATGGCCTCGATCGTCTGCGGCATGACCGAGTCGTCGGCGGCCACCACGAGGACCACGATGTCTGTGACCTGTGCGCCTCGCGCACGCATGGCCGTGAACGCTTCGTGGCCCGGCGTGTCGAGGAAGGTGATCTTCTTGCCGCCGCCCACCGTCACGTGATACGCGCCGATGTGCTGCGTAATTCCGCCGGCCTCGCCCGCGACGACGTTCGTCTTACGAATGAAGTCGAGCAGCGACGTCTTTCCATGGTCGACGTGTCCCATGATCGTGACCACGGCAGGCCGCGATTTCATCTCTGCCGGCGTGTCCTCGGTCTTCGTGAGCGCCTCTTCGGCGACGTACTCGTCCTCACGCACGGCCTGGAATCCGAATTCGCCGGCGATCAGCTCGATCTGGTCGAAGTCCAGCCGCTGATTGATGGTGACCATCAATCCCATGTTCTTGAACGCGAATCCGACGATCTCGGTCGCGGGCAGCTTGAGGATCTGCGCGAGCTCGGAGACGGTGATGAACTCGTTGACGCGAATGATCTTCTTCTCGCGCTCCGCGGCCTCGGCCAACCCAGCCTCGCGGCGCTCGCGCACTTCACCGCGCATGTCGCTCGCCGTGCGGCGCTGCGGACCGCCACGCATGGCGGCCAGCGTCTTCGACACGTTCGCATCGATTGCTTCCTGATCGACCGCGCCGCGTTTGCCCTTGCGACGACGACCTCGGTCGGGCGCAGTTCCCGCACCGCCGCCCGGACCGCCCGGTCCGGGTTTGCGATCGTCGCGCCGCGCGGTGGTGCCGGCGCCGCCCCCCCCACCCCCGCCGCCTGGCGTGGCGGAAGCGACAGGTCGCGGCGGCATGAACCCGCTGCTGCTGGCGACCGGACGCGGACGGGGCGCTCCCGGCGTGATGGGGCGCGGACGAGGACGTCCCGGCACCGTCGACGTGCCTCCGGCGGGCGTGGTGGGGTGCGAGTGATGCGTCTCGCGAAGTGGCGGCTCACGCTGTTCTCGCGCGGGCGGCGGCGCCTCGACCACAGGCTCTTCTTCTACCTCGACCGGGGCGAACGACTCCGTCGGCGCAATTTCGACAGCCGGCTCGAGCGAGACCTCCGCCTCAGGCGGCGCTTCCTCGACGGCAGGCACGAGGTCCGCGCGACGGCGACGACGAACGCCCGGCGCGGCTTCCGCTGCGGCGGGAGTCGCAGCGGCCGTGACCTTCGCCGTTTTTGTCGCCTTCGCGGCCTTGGAGGTCTTGGCCGTCTTGGCGGTCTTCGTTGGTGCGGCCTCGCCGGGAGCCCGGCGACGGCGCGCCGGCGCGCTCGGCGCGCTCTGCTTATCGGCGCGATGCCTTTTTTCGCGCTCCCAGCGCGCGCGGATGCGCGAGACCTGGTCGTCGCTCAGCGAACTGGTTGGACCGCGCACGGCCACGTCCATCTGCCGAAGTAGTCCCATCACTTCGTCAGTGGTAAGGCCGAACTCGGTCGCCATGTCGGTAACGCGCTTGCTCAAACCTGCCTCCGTCCCCTGCTAGCCCCGACCCGGTGCGGGTTGGGGTGCTGAATCCATCAACTCGCGTATCCCCTGCGCGAGCTGTCGATCGACGATGCCAACCGCCGCCGTTTGCTCACGGCCGACGGCGCGTCCGAGGTCGGCCGCCGACGGCGCGTGCACGACGCGCACATGCCGCGCGACGAGCAGCGGTACCACTTTTGACAAACTATGTTGCGAGGCATCTGACGCTACGACCGCCAGCGCCAACTTTCCTTTCTTCGCGGCCTCACGCACCCGCTCCACACCCACCACGGCGCCGCGTGAACGGACGCCGAGACCCACCATGCGAAGCACGCGCTGCGTGACCGCCTCGTCCACTCCTACTCCGCCGGCTCGCTCGACCCCCCCGGCCCCCCCGGCCCGCCCGGCCCGCCCGGCCCGCCTCCCTCTGCGGACGCGGTGGCTCCACCCTCCGCTTCCGCGGTCGCCGATTCTTCACTCCCCTCTTCGGTGAGCTCGTCGATCATCGTCATCAACCGATCCGCGTCTTCCGACGTGAGGCCGGGGAGCTTGATGAAGTCCTCCTTCTCGAGATCGATGATGTCGTTGAGCGTCTTGTAGCCGCCTTCCTCGAGGATGGCGACCGTCGCCGGCGCCATGCCTTCGATCTCCGACAAGCGAATGTCAGCCGCTTCGTCGCCCGGCAGCGGCGCGAAGATACCGCCTTCCTGACCGCGCTCCAGCCACTCACGACTCGAGTACAGATCGATCTTCCATCCCGTGAGCTCGGACGCGAGCCGCACGTTCTGTCCGTTCCGGCCGATCGCCAGCGACAGCTGGTCTTCGTCCACCACCGCTTGGATGGTCTTCGTATTCGGGTCACTGAACACGCGCGCAACGCGAGCGGGCGCCAACGCGAGCTTCGCGAAGCGCTCCGGGTCCGGCGACCACGGCACGATGTCGATGCGCTCGCCGCCGAGCTCGTTCACCACGGCCTGCACGCGCGAGCCCTTGAGGCCGACGCATGCGCCGACGGGATCGATGGAATCATCCCGCGAGAAGACGGCGATCTTGGTCCGGCTGCCGACCTCACGGGCCGAGGCCCGGATCTCCACGATCGCCTGCTGGATTTCAGGCACTTCCAGCTTGAAAAGGGCTTTGACGAACAGCGGATCCGCTCTGCTCAAAATGAGCCGGGGGCCCTTGGGCGTCTCCTCGACTCTTTTCAGCACGGCACGAATCGGCTCACCCTGATGGAAGTGCTCGCGGTGATTCTGCTCGCGGTAGGGAATGATCGCTTCCGCTTCGCGGAACTTGTTCAACATCACGACGAGCTTGCCGCGCTCGATCTGCTGGACCTCGCCCGAGAGCAGCTCGCCGAGCTTCGTGGAGAACTCATCGCGAATCTTGGAGCGCTCGCCCTCGCGAACGCGCTGGATGATGCGTTGCTTGGCCGCCTGCACGGCGGCGCGCCCGAACACGGCGAAGTCGACGGGCTCCTCGAGGACGTCACCGACCTCGAAGCCTTCGTCGAACTGCCGCGCATCTTCTAGTGAGATCTCCTTGCTGGCGTCTTCGACCGCCTCAACAACGGTTTTTAACAGGACGA
>DATBRO010000070.1:0-2520 GCA_036560265.1 Gemmatimonadaceae bacterium
CGCCATCGTGATCGACGAGCGACGCGAACACCGAGGCAAACCGGCGATCGCACGCTGGAGGGCCGAGGCCCTCGCCAAGTACCACTATACAAGTGAGCCGCTCGCGGTCGATGTCGCGGGGCCGGACGTCACCGTAACTGCGCGGGTCACCGGAGACTTCCCAGGCAGTCCCGTGACACTGCAGTACCGTTTCACGCTCGAGGGTGCCTCAATCGCGAGACTCGAGATCACGGCATGAGCTTCGATCTCAGACTCGCGGGCCGCCGAGCACTCGTTACGGCCGGAACGAAGGGAGTCGGCGCGGCCGTCGTCGAAGTGCTGCGAGAGAACGGCGCGAACCTGGTGACCACGGCTCGCTCGATCCCGCACAACGCACCTGCCGGCGTGCACTACGTCGCGGCGAACATCACGACGGCCGAGGGGTGCACCCTTGTCGCACAGAGCGCGCTCGATCATCTGGGCGGCATCGACATCGTCGTCAATGTACTTGGCGGCTCGGAGGCGCCGGCCGGCGGATTCGCCGCACTCGACGACGAGGCGTGGAGAAGGGAGATCGAGCTCAACTTGATGCCTGCCGTACGGCTCGATCGAGCGTTGCTGCCGTCGATGCTCGCGCAGGGGTCCGGCGTGATCATCCATGTCACATCGATCCAGCGCGAGCTGCCGCTCCCGGAGTCGACCACCGCGTATGCGGCGGCGAAGGCCGCACTGTCGACGTACAGCAAGGCACCGTCGAAGGAAGTGACGCCAAAGGGGATCCGCGTGGTGCGTGTCTCACCGGGTTGGGTCGAGACTGAGGCCGCGGTAGCGCTCGCCGAGCGTCTCGCCGCCGAAGCGGGGACGGACTACGAGGGCGGCAAGCAGATCATCATGAAGTCCCTCGGTGGTATTCCGCTCGGACGCCCTGCCACGCCGCGGGAAGTTGCTGATCTCATCGCGTTCGTGATCTCCCCGAGGGCAGGAGCAATCACCGGGACGGAGTACGTCATCGACGGTGGGACGGTGCCGACAGCCTGATGCGTCAGTTCGATTGATCCGCTTTTATTGTCAGTCACGCTTTCGCGCGTTCCGGATTGACGAGTTGTCGCATTCGCCGTCGCCTATTCGCATCGACGCGCCAAAACCAAGCATCGGGAAATGGCACTCTGCGACGTCTCTTGCGTGGCGTGCGTCCTCGAGCCCGAGCACCGGTTCGTCGATGCCCTCGGTCGTCAACTGAAACGTACCAAAATGCATTGCGATGCTTTGTGTCGACTGCAGGTCCAAGTGAGCCTGAACAGCCTCGGCCGGATTCATGTGCACGGAGCGCATGAACCACCTCGGTTCGTACGCGCCGATTGGCAGCAGCGAGAGATCAGGCGCGCCAAGACGATCTCGGATCTCGCCGAAGATCGGCGCGTGGGCGGTATCGCCAGCGAAGTAGATGTGTCGCCGCGCCACGGTGATCATGAAACCACCCCATAGGGCCCGATTGCGATCGAACGGGCCGCGCGCCGAAAAGTGATGGGCCGGCGTTAACCTGATAGGCATCGGAGGACTGGTCGCACGTTGCCACCAATCGAGCTCTTCGACGCGCCGCAGGCCGGCACTCTGGAGCAGACGTGCGTTGCCCAGCGGTGCGATTACGATTGGCTCGAAGCGCCGCGCTAACGTACCCAGCGTCTTCAAGTCACAGTGGTCATAGTGATTGTGACTGAGCAGGATGACGTCGATCGGCGGCAAGTCTTCCAATCCAATCGCCGGTGCGCGGACGCGCTGCGGCCCAACGACGCCGCACGGACCGGCACGCTCTGCCCACACCGGATCGGTCAGCAGGTTTCCTTCACCGGTCTGGATCAGGAACGTCGCATGACCAACGAATGTCAGCACGATGCCCGAGGGATCAGGCGGCGGTGGCTGGACCACCACCTGGTTCACGCGCTTCGGCCACGGTGTCCGTCGGGACAGCAACATCCTCGGCACCGCCCTGAACGGCTGCAGTTGCGGGCCGGTCGGATTGAAGAAATGTCGCCCGTCAAAATGGTCGCTCTTCATGGCGCACGGCGCGGCTCTATCTTCGACGGACTCCACGACATCCGCCAAGCTGTCTGGCGAGCCCGAAAGAGGCCGCTGCCGACTTCGCTCTTCATCTCGTACGTGCCCCATTTTCAACGCGCCGAGCGGCGGACGCCTTTGCAAACGGAGCGCCATCGGCGTAGTCTCCGACGTGAGCCGTCGCTGGTTCTCGTCACAGGAACGATCCCCTTCGATGACTCAAGGAGTGCCGGCTGGATGACGAATGCCGATCTCGCGGGGCGAGGGATCACGGACGCGAGGATCCGCCCGAACGAACTCGATCTGCGCTTGATCCTTGACACGATCCCAGGCTTCGTGTGGACGATGACCGCCACCGGCGAGGTGGAACTGGTCAATCGGCAAATGCTGGACTACTTCGGCGCGAGATCCGAGGAACTGAAAAATTGGTCCTCATTTCTCCACGAGGACGACCGAGCTCGCGTCATCGTGGAGTGGACGCGCACG
>DATBRO010000071.1:0-6817 GCA_036560265.1 Gemmatimonadaceae bacterium
AGGCGTCCGCGAACCGTCTCAAGCAGTCGGTGTCGCGATGGTGTTATTCGAAAATCCCAATCGACGATCTGTGCAAGGCGGCGAAAGCAATCGGATATCGCTCGGTCGAGCTGCTCGACCCGAACGACTGGCCGGTACCGACGAAACACGGCCTCATCTGCGCGATGTCAAACGGCTTCGGGACGATTCCCGTCGGGTTCAACCGGCCGGATAACCACGACAAGCTGGTGGCCGACGCAGAGCGCATGATTCCGTTGGCCGCGGCCGCGGGCGTGCCGAACATCGTAACGTTCAGCGGCAATCGCGCGGGGATGTCTGACGGGGAGGGGATCGCGAACTGCATCGCCGGCTTCAAACGCGTTACCCCAACCGCGGAACGTCACGGCGTGACCCTGTGTCTCGAGGTGCTCAACAGCAAAGTGGATCACAAGGATTACCACGCCGACCACACTGCTTGGGCGGTGCAGGTGGTACAAGGCGTCGCGTCACCCCGGCTCAAGATCCTCTACGACATCTACCACATGCAGATCATGGAAGGGGACGTGATCGCGACCATTCGCGCGAACTTTCCGCATATCGCGCACTTTCATACGGGCGGCGTGCCGGGCAGGAACGAGATCGACGACACGCAGGAGCTGAACTACCGGCGCGTGATGCAGGCGATCGCCGATCTCGGTTTCACCGGCTTCGTCGCGCAGGAGTTCGTGCCGAAGCGCGATCCGTTGACGTCGATGCGGCAGGCGTTCGAGATCTGCGACGTATAGTTAGTCGCGCCGACTCATTGCCGGTGATCACGGCGGTGATCCCGGCTATGCCGTGGTCACTACTGTCCGGGCACGAGCGCGAAGCTATACCTGAAACGAAGAGGGTCGTAGCGCCAGCAGTAGACCTTGTCGTCGGTCGCGATGCCGCAGTGGCCGTAGAAGCTTTGCAGCTTCACATCCGGCAACCGCTGGCTACCCACGCTCCGGCAGGAGACATCTCCGCTCGTGCTCAGACCGCAGACATCGCTGACAAAGTCGGTCGCGATGAAGCTCCAGTACGTACCCAGGCGGGTTACGGGCTGAGTCAAGGATCCCGTCGTCTCGAGATTGGATCCGCAGTGCACAGAGCCGTCCAAGGCCAGCGCGCACACCCCGTCACGGTAGCTGCTGGCGATCGATTTCCAGCGTGCGGTGCCTCCTACACGCTGGGCCGTTCCACTCCCGAAGCAGTACGCGGTGCTATCGACGGCGAGGCCACAGCCCCCGCCGTCCTCGATCGTACGCCACGTCACTCCGCCATCGATGGCCCTGGGAGAGGGACCGAACGTGCCTCCCCAGCACAGCAGCGCGCCGTCGGTGCGCAAACCGCAGATGGACGACCGGCCATAAATCGCCGTGAACTCGTCCGTGCTCGCGATCGGTGCGAGACCGTTCGTGCCGGCTACCAAGCAGTACACGCGCTTCGAGGTTGCAAGCCCGCAGGATCCATCGGCAGTCAGCCCGGTGAACGCGACATCCGCCTGCTGCCGAAGCGGGATCTCGCTGCAGCGGAAGCGGGTCGTGGTGTATCCGCCCGCGCCACCAATGGTGATTTCGCACCTATCGGTGATCTGCGTTGAGTCGAGCGCGGCTCCCCAGCAATAGATGGAACCGTCAGTAGCCAAGCCGCAGGCGCGCGCCCAGTACGCGGGGTAAAAAAGATGGGCGCGGACCTTCACGTCGCGGCTGCTGATGGAAGTGAAGCGCAGCGGCGTGGCGGGAGACGCGGTGACGAACACCTCCGCGCTCGCTACCCGGTTGTCGTACTTCGCGATCACGCGCGCGTGACCCGCCGCGACGCCGGTCACCAGTCCCGTGTCGCTCACCGTCATGATGTTCGCGTCGCTGCTCGACCACGAGACGGCGACGTTCGGTATGGAATCCTGGAGCGAACCCCCCGGATAGCCAGAGAGGGACTTCACGAGGCGCGTCTTCAGCGCGCGCGTCATGCCGACGTACAGGACGTTCGTGTCAGGCCAGGCGTTGAACGTGCCCCGCCGAAGCACTGTCACGGTCGCGGTGCCGGTCAAAGAACCAGCGACAGCGCTGATGCTGACGTCCGGGATGGTGCCGGGGATTTCTAGAAAGCTCGCCGCCGCGGTCGCCTTTCCGGTCGAGTCGATCGTGACCGCCTCGGGATGATTCGATTGCCAGGTCACCGAGACACCCGACAGCAATTCTCCCTTCTGGTCGCGTACCCTCGCGATGAACTGCTGGGTTTGCGTCTCGGAAAGGGTCGAGGTACCCGGCGCCACCTCGATCGTGGTCGCGACTCTTGGCTCGGGGGGCGCGGTTTCGCGCGCGCACGCGATGGCGGTCGCGAGAAGAAGAGCCGAGCGACGGACAGTATCGGTCATCGATGCGGCTTCGACTGAGGCAACGACTATGCAGGTTAGCGCGCACCCGCGACTTTCGGAATGCCTTCAACAACTACGCATTGTGACGAAAGTCACACGCATCGCGCAGGCGCTAAGCGTGTCCCGCCCAGGACTTCTCGCCCGGCGCGTAAGGCACGCACGGATCGTACCGGCCGGGCGACTCGACGTAGCGCTGCGCCTGCGTGCAACCCGCTTCTGACGTGAAGTAGCCGAGCAGCGCGAGCTCCTTCATCATCCGGAAATAGTGGGCGGGTTTGTCCTTCGTCAGCGCTGCCGCCGGACTGACGTTGGCGCCCTGCGTCTCCTGCCGCTCCTCCGTCAAATACGCGAGCGACTTGCGTCGGTTCTCTTCCCTGAGCTGATCGCTGTAGACCTTCTGCTCGTCGTCGATCGGCTCGAGCACCGCGATCCGCTGCTGCGGCGTCGCCTCCATGAACCCGTGGCCGAACTTCTTTTTCGCGGCAGCGTCGATCGTGCGCATGCCGTCGCGGAAAATCTTGCGGTCACGCGCGGCATACGTGTCGTTCACCATCATCGCCATGAACGCGCCGGCCTGGACGTCCTTCGCGCCGGGCGTGCTTGTGCGGGGAAGGATCGTCTCGGCCACCTCGTCGAGGAACGCGACGTCTTCGGCGGTGAAGGGCGCGTCCGTATTCGGCTCCGGCCGACAGCCCTCGAGCAGCGCGCTGCCGCCCACGAGCGCGACGCCGCCGAGCAATGCCGTGACGCGGAGGATCGCCTCTCGACGCGTGATCAGGTCGCTTCCCGCTTCCCGCTTCCCGCTTCCCGTTTTCATAAGTTCTGCCTCTTCAACTCGTTCACCGCGTAGTCCGCCGCGCGCGCCGTGAGCGCCATGTACGTGAGCGACGGGTTCTGACACGCAGCGGATGTCATGCACGATCCGTCCGTGACGAAAACGTTGGGCGCGTCCCACACCTGGTTGTGCGGATTGAGCACCGACGTCTTGGGATCGCGACCCATGCGTGCGGTGCCCATCTCGTGGATGCCCATTCCGGGGAAGTATCCGTTGTCGTACTGCTCCACCTTCTTCACGCCGGTTTGCTCGAGCATCTCCGCCATGTCGTTCACCATGTCGCGGCGCATGAGACGCTCGTTCTCGCCGGTGGCGCAGTCGATCTTGATGACGGGGAGCCCCCACTTGTCCTTCTTGGCCTGATCGAGCGTCACCGTGTTGGCGTGGTTCGGAAGCATCTCGCCGAACGCCGTCGCCCCGATGGTCCATTGCCCGGGCTGCGCCATCGAATCCTTGAACTGCGCTCCGACGCCGAGCTCCGCGACCGCGCGCGACCAACCCTCTCGGCCCGCGCTCCCCTGATAGCCGAATCCGCGGAGATACTCGCGTTTGTCGCCAAAGAGATTGCGGTAGCGCGGGATATAGAAGCCGGTGGGGCGCCGTCCGTAGGTGTACTTGTCCTCCAGTCCTTCGATCTTTCCTTCCGCGCCGAGCCGGAAGTGGTGGTCCATGAGGTTGTGGCCCAGCTCTCCCGAACTGCTGCCGAGTCCACCGGGCCAGACGTCGGTCGCGGAGCGCATGAGCAGCCACGTGGAGTTGAGCGTCGACGCGCAGAGGAAGATGACCGGCGCCGAGTAGTCGGTGGTCAGGTTGGTAACCGCGTCGAGGACGCGTACGCCCTTCGCGCGCTTCTTGTCCTTGTCATACAGCACTTCGGTGACGATCGACCACGGCTTGAGCGTGACGCGTCCCGTCTTCATGGCCGCTGGGAGCGTGGACGACTGCGTGCTGAAGTATCCGCCGAAGGGACACCCGAGCCAGCAGGCGTTGCGGTACTGGCAGGCGTTCCGGCCCGGGAGCTGCTTCGTGCTGTTCGCCGTGCGTCCAATGATGAGACGCCGATGTCCGTCGAACTTTTTTGCGAGCCGGCCGGCGATGAGCACCTCGCCGCAGTTGAGCGGCATCGCCGGCTGGAATTGTCCGTCGGGGAGTTGCGGCAAGTTTTCGTGCGAGCCCGAGATTCCCGCGTGTCGCTCGACGTGGTCGTACCACGGGGCGAGGTCGGCATAGCGGATCGGCCAGTCGATGGCAACGCCGTCCTTCGCGTTGCCCTCGAAGTCGAAGTCGCTCCAGCGATAACTCTGGCGTCCCCACAACAGCGAGCGTCCGCCCACCTGATAGCCGCGATACCAGTCGAAGCGCTTCACTTCGGTGTAGGGCGACTCCTTGTCCGAGACCCAGAAGCTGAGGTTCTTCTCGTTGAGCGGGTAGTCGCGCTTGAGGACCGGGTACAGCTCCTCCATCGCCTTCGTGCGTCCGCCGCGATGGGGATACGCCCACGGCGGCTTCGTCGCGTTGACGTAATCCTTGATGTGCTCGACGTTGCGGCCGCGCTCGAGAAGCAGCACGCGAAGACCCTTCTCGGTGAGCTCCTTGGCAGCCCACCCGCCGGAGATCCCGGATCCAACGACGATAGCGTCGTAATTCGTTGCTTGCATCGCGCGAATATGGCGTGAGGTCGGCGCTCGTGCTACTAGGGAATGAGGGGCGCGCGGCGCATCTCGTACTCCTTGGGCGGCTCCGCGCCAAGCAGGTTTTTGACGAAATAATCCCAGCGGCGGCGCATCATGTAGCTGGTCGAGGGGCCGTACCCGTGCGCCGCGTTCGGGAATACGACGAGGTCGAAATCCTTGTTGGCCTTCTCCAATGCATCGACGACCAAGTAGGTGTTGTACGGCGGCACGTTGCTGTCGAGCCCACCGTGCGCGAGCATCAATTTGCCTTTGAGATTCCCGGCGTGCGTCTGGTTGGCTTCGTCGGCGTAGTTGTCGGTGCCGTCCGTTTTTCGCAGCAGTCCTTGATAGCGCTCGCCCCAATCGTCCTCGTAGTTGCGATTGTCGTGATTTCCCGATTCAGAGATTCCGACCTTGAAGAAGTCGGGATACCGGAACATCGCGTCCGCCGTGGCGAAGCCCCCGCCGGAGTGGCCCCAGATGCCGGCGCGCGCGATGTCGATCCACGAGTAGCGCCGCGCCAACTCCTTCATCCCCGCCACCTGGTCGGGGAGCGTGTTGTCGCCCATGTCGCCATAGTACGCGTCGGCAAACGCCTTGGAGCGGCCCGGCGTCCCCATTCCGTCGATCGCGACGACCACGAACCCGAGCTCGGAAAGCGCCTGATTGTCGCCGCGCGCGGGTGAGAAGCTGCGCGTTCCGACGCTTCCGCTCTGCGGGCCGGGATAGATGTAGTTGACGATCGGATACTTGTTCGTCGAGTCGAGGTTGGACGGCGTGAACATCAGACCGTAGAGGTCGGTCTTGCCGTCGCGCGCTTTCACGATGATCGGCGTCGGCGGCTTCCAGCCGGTCGCGAGGAGACGCGACGCGTCGGCCTTCTCGAGCGTGAGAAGAACTCTGCCGTTCAGATCGCGCAGCACGCTGACAGGCGGGTTCGTCGGGGTGGAATACGTGTCGACGAAGTAGTTGCCCTGCGGCGAGAGCGAGATGCTGTGATCCGCGTTCTCCGGAGTGAGCAGCGTCTGCCCGCGCCCATCGATGCGGATCTTGTAGAAGTGGCGGAAGTACGGATCGCGACCCGGTTCCTTGCCGTTCCCCACGAAGTAGATCGTGCGCGTCTTGTCGTCGATGCGCAGGATGTCGTCGACGTTTCCCTCGCCATTCGTGATGCGCTGCTTGAGCTGGCCCGTCGTTACGTCGTAGAGGTACAGGTGGATCCAGTTGTCACGCTGCGACCACCAGACAAGCTCGTTGGACGCGGGAAGCACACGCCAATTCTCGGTGGCACTGGCGTCGCCGACCTGGGTGGCGGAGCGCTCCTCGAAGAGCGTGCGCACGGCCCCGGTGCTCGCGTCCGCGACGCGCATCCACGCCTGCTTGTGATCGCGCGAGCTCGAGACGAAGGCGACCGCGGACGCGTCGGGGAACCACCGCACGTCGCAGATCGCGCCGCCGCAATTGATGTCGTCCGAGACGGTGGAGCGATGTTGGTCGGGTGGCATCTGAAAGCGCACGAGACGCGGCGCGCCGGGTCCGTCGACCTCGATCACGACGCGATGGATGCGGAAGATCACGCTGTCGCCGGGGAGCGGATACCTCCACGCCTGGAGCGTCGGCGCGCCCACTTTCGTGGCGACGAGATACATCTCGCTCGTGCCGCGCTCGTCCTGCTGGAAGGTTGCGATCTTTCGGGAGTCCGGTGACCAGGTGAGAACGGGGCGGTCGCTCTTGGTCCAGCCGGCGTTGTCGGTCGCGTAGCCGAAGTCCTTGACGCCGTCAGTGGTCAGCTGCGTCTCGCGTCCGGTGGTGAGATCACGCACCCAGAGATTGTACTCCTTGATGTAGGCGGCGCGGCGTCCGTCGGGTGAGACGCTCGAATTGCGCGGCGGCGTGCTCGGCGTCGGCGTCGTGTCGACGGGTGCGCAC
>DATBRO010000072.1:0-26054 GCA_036560265.1 Gemmatimonadaceae bacterium
TCGAACCCGGAAGCCTTGCGGCACAGGATCCTAAGTCCTGCGCGTCTGCCAGTTCCGCCACTCCCGCTTACGCAGATTCACGCAGAAAGACGCAGATGAACGCAGATGCGATCTGCGTCCATCTGCGTTGATCTGCGCAAATCTGCGTCTAGTTGATCTCTAGCGTCACCACTCTCGTCGTCGCGGCCTGCACCGTGTAGACGAGTAGCGTCAACGTGTCGCCACGCTTCAGCGGCCGCACCACCTCGTCGAGATCGGAGGCCGTCTTGATCTCACGACGCACCGGATTCAGCGAGCGAACGATGATGTCCTGATTGGCGGCCAGCTCGCGATACGCCGGCCCGCGAGTGTTGACCGCGGTGACGAGCAATCCGCGTCGCGCTTCGTCCTTCACAGCCCGCGCGCTCGCTATTTCCTCGGGCACCGGCTGCTCCGTAATGCCCAGCCGGTCGTAGCTGCGTTCTTTCGCGCTGGCGGGAGCCAACGTCGGGCGTTCCGCCGACGCTACCTGATCCTTCTCTGTCTGGGGCTCGCCGAGGCGCACGCGGAACGACTTCTTGGAACCGAAACGCATCACTTCGATGTCCACGACGTCGCCCGGCTTGAAGCCGCGGATCACACGCTGCAGCTCCGAGACGCGATTCACGCGCTGGCCTGCCGCCGAAATGATGATGTCGCCGACTTCGACGCCCGCGCGCCGCGCGGGACTTTCCTCGGCATCGGGATCGAACGATTGAATCTTCGCGCCCCGAATCTCGGAGAGCCCGGCCGCGCGGGAGTCCGCCGGCTCCACCTCGCCGATCTGCACGCCGAGCAATGCGCGACGCACTTTGCCGAACTGCCGGATGTCGTCCATGACGACCTTCGCGAGCGAGATCGGAATGGCAAACCCATAGCCGGCGTTGAATCCGGTGGAGCTGGCAATCGCGCTGTTGATGCCGATTACCTCGCCGCGGATGTTGACGAGCGGACCGCCCGAGTTGCCCGGATTGATCGCCGCGTCGGTCTGGATGAAGTCCTGAATCGCGTATTTCTCACGCCCCGGCAGATTCAACTGTGAGCGGTGATTCGCGCTGATGATTCCCGCGGTTACGGTGAAATCCAAGCCCAGCGGATTGCCGATGGCGACCACCCACTGGCCGACGCGCGCGTTGCGGTCGTCGCCGAGCGAGACCATTGGCAGATCGTTCGCATCGACCTTGATCAGCGCGACGTCGGTCGTCGGGTCACGCCCGATGACCTTCGCCTGGAACACGCGATTGTCGAGCAGCCTTACGGTTACGCGGTCGGCGTCAGCACCCACGTGGTTGTTCGTCAGGATGTAGCCGTCCTTCGACACGATGAAGCCAGACCCTGTTCCGCTGCGCGGTTGCGGGTCCTGGTTGTCGAATTGACGGAAGAAGTCTTCCATGCCTGGCGGCAGATTCCGGCGCGGCGTCGTGCGATTGCGCGCCTCGAGCTGCTCCGCCGTAATCGACACGACCGCCGGCGTAACGTGGTCCGCGATGGCTTCGAACGCCTGGCTGGTCTCTTCCAGGGGTTTGACTTCCTGCGGCGTGGGCTTCGGAGCGGTGACGGCTTTCGACTGCGCCCAACTAATGCGCGTCAGATCAAAGCCGGACGCGAAGACCAAGCCGCTTGCGAAAGCGACAATAATGGCAGCTAAGAGCTGCACACGAGCGAGTTTCTTCATGATGGGAGGCACTCCGTTCCTCTGTCTGGAATAAATACTCCGGCGGTCGCACTTGTGTTGCGACCGTCGGAGGTAGGACACGCCGACCTATACGGTCGGTTTACTTCTTCCCTTCGTCAACGATTTCGTAGTCGGCTTCGACGACGTCCTCCGGCTTGCCGCCGGATGGTCCGCCGGCGGGTCCGCTGGTCGGTCCGCCGGTAGCCCCTCCCGAGGGTCCGCCCTCAGTTCCCGAGGACTGCTGGCTCTGTGCGTAGAACGACTGTCCGGCTTCCGCAAAGACACGGGAGAGCTCTTCCTGCGCCGCCTTGATCTCGTTCAGGTCGTCGCCGCGAAGCGCTTTTCGGGCACGCTCCACCGAACCGTCCAGCTTGCTCTTCAACTCAGCGGGAAGACGATCCGACCACTCCTTCGCGTTCTTCTCTACCTCATACGTCATTGAGTCCAAACGGTTCCGCGCGTCGATCTCTTCGCGCTTCCGCTTGTCCTCATTCGCGTTTTTCTCGGCTTCCTTCACCATCTTGTCGATGTCTGAGTCCGAGAGCCCGCTCGACGCTTCGATGCGAACCTTCTGCTCCTTGCCCGTGGCCTTGTCCTTGGCGGACACGTGCAGGATGCCGTTGGCATCGATGTCGAACGTCACTTCGATCTGCGGCACGCCCCGCGGTGCCGGTGGAATTCCCGTGAGCTGGAACTTGCCGATCGTGCGGTTGTCGCGCGCCATCGGCCGTTCACCCTGAAGCACGTGGATCTCCACCTGCGTCTGGCTGTCGTCCGCGGTCGAAAAGACTTCGGTTTTCTTCGTGGGAATCGTGGTGTTCCGCGGAATCAAGACCGTCATCACGCCGCCAAGGGTCTCGATGCCCAGTGAGAGCGGCGTCACGTCGAGCAGCAACACGTCCTTCTGCTCGCCGGTGAGTACCGCGCCCTGGATCGCCGCGCCGATCGCCACGACTTCGTCCGGATTGACGCCCTTGTTGGGCTCCTTGCCGAAGAACTTCTTGACGATTTCCTGGATCTTGGGAATGCGCGTCGAACCACCGACGAGAATCACCTCGTCGACGCCCTTCGGATCGAGCCCCGCGTCCTTCAACGCCTGCTCCATTGGCGGGATCGTGCGCTGAATGAGGTCGTCCACGAGCTGCTCGAACTTCGAGCGCGTGAGCGTATAGTGCAGATGCTTCGGTCCGCTGGCGTCCGCCGTGATGAAGGGCAGGTTGATGTCCGTCGACATCGTGGTCGACAGCTCCATCTTGGCTTTCTCCGCGGCCTCTTTGAGGCGCTGGAGCGCCATCGGATCTTTTGACAGATCGATAGTCTGGTCGCGCTTGAACTCTGCGACGATCCAGTCGATCACGCGCTGGTCGAAATCGTCGCCGCCCAGATGCGTGTCACCGTTCGTGGATTTCACCTCGAACTGCCGCGTCCCTTCGACGTCATACAGCTCGAGTACGGAAATGTCGTACGTTCCGCCGCCGAGGTCGAAGACCGCCACTTTTTCGTCCTTACCCTTCTTGTCCAGGCCGTACGCGAGCGCTGATGCCGTGGGCTCATTGACGATCCGGAGAACGTCGAGGCCCGCAATCTTGCCGGCGTCCTTGGTCGCCTGACGTTGGGCGTCGTTGAAGTAAGCCGGCACCGTCACGACTGCGCGAGTCACCTGCTGACCGAGGTAGTCTTCTGCGGTCTGCTTCATCTTCTGGAGGATCATCGCGGAAATCTCGGGGGGCGAATAACGCTTCCCTTGCACCTCGACCATCGCCATGTCACCGGGACCCGGGACGACCTTATATGGAACGCGCTTGATCTCGTCAGGGACCTCGCTCATGCGGCGGCCCATGAATCGCTTGATCGAGAAAACGGTGTTCTGCGGATTTGTGACCGCCTGACGCTTTGCGACCTGACCGACCAGGCGCTCACCGTCTTTCGTGAACCCAACTACCGAAGGCGTCGTACGCCCTCCTTCAGCGTTCGGAATGACGACCGGGTCGCCCCCCTCCATTACCGCGACGACGGAGTTGGTGGTTCCCAGGTCGATACCGATGACTTTGTCGGCCATTTGCGTCCTCTATCTTGTGAGTGAGAAATCGACCTTATTGGGGCGGCAATAATGAGACCTGTCTTTTGCGCCAGTTTGGCAGAGCTAGGCCCATGATTCCCATCAGCGACGACAACCCGACCCTGCATACGCCCTGGATGACCTGGGCCATCCTCGCCGCGATGTTCGCGACTTGGATTCTCGTGCAGGGTGCCGGACTCAACGAGATCGCGCTGGCAAAGAGCGTCTGCAACCTCGGTCTGGTGCCCGCCGAGCTAATGCACACGCGTCCGATCGGTTTCGCGGTGCCGATTGGCGAAGGAATCGTCTGCCGAGTCGACAACGAATCGATCAACTGGTTCACGCCGATCACGTCGATGTTCCTGCACGGCAGTTGGGGTCACATCCTCGGCAATGCGCTCTTTTTCTGGGTGTTCGGCAACAACATCGAAGACAGCATGGGGCCCGGCCGCTTTCTGATCTTCTATCTCCTGTGCGGGCTCATCGCCGCCGCGGTGCACGTCCTGACCGCTCCGGGATCCCCAATTCCGACCGTCGGCGCCTCCGGAGCGATCTCAGGCGTCCTGGGTGGCTATCTCGTGCTCTATCCCACGGCTCGTGTGAACCTCCTCTTTTTCTTTGTCATTTTCATTCGCGTCGTGCCAGTGCCTGCCTGGATGGCGCTACTTTGGTGGTTCGGTTGGCAGATCATCGCGGCGCTGCCGCAAATGTCACCCCTCAACCCCGAAATCAGCGGCGGCGTGGCGGTATGGGCCCACATTGGCGGGTTCGTCGCGGGGGTCGTCCTGATCAAGCTCTTCGAAAACCCTGTGCTGGTCGCCAAGCGCAAGCTGATCCACGACGCGCGGTATTCGCACCTGATGCCGACATGATTTGTGCTCCGGGCTCTGGGCTGTGAGCTTTGTGCCGACAGACTAGAGCCGAGAGCCCACCGCCCAAAGCCCAGAGCCACTCTTATGCTTGGCCGCCTCATCCCGCGTGATCAAGAGTTTTTTGCGCTCTTCAACGAGCTCGCGACGCACCTCGTGACGTCGGCGCGTCTGGTTCACGAGCTGTTCGAGCAGCCGGCGCAATTGCCGGAACGCGTGCGAGCGGTCAAGGCCGTCGAGCACAAGGCGGATCAACTGACGTACGAGATCAACGCGCGCATCGACCGGAGCTTCGTGACGCCGATCGACCGCGAGGACATCCACGAGTTGTCGACGCGTCTCGATGACGTCATCGATCTGCTCGACGGCACGGCGCGGCGGGCGGAGATGCTCCACATCGGCACGCAGGTACGCGAGCCCGCGCGCAAGCTGGCCAAGCTGCTCGTGGAGGCGACGGAGCACATTCAGCGCGGCGTGAACGGGATCAAGCGTCCCAAGGACGTTCACGCCAGCGCGATCGAAGTGAAACGCATCGAAGAGGAAGGCGACGCGATCTATCACGAGGCGGTTGGCGCGCTGTTCGAGGGAAAACCGGACCCGCTCGACGTCATCCGGTGGAAGGAGATCTACGATCATCTCGAGGAGACGATCGATAGCTGCATGGGGATCGTGCACTCGCTCCAGAGCATTTCTCTGAAGAACGCGTGACGTGATCGGCTACGTCATCGCGATCGTCGCGGTCGCGTTCGTCTTCGACTTCATCAACGGCTTCCACGATTCGGCGAATTCCATCGCTACGATCGTGGGCACGCGCGTTCTCAGTCCGCTCCAGGCGGTGGTGTGGGCCGCGTTCTTCAACTTCGCCGCCGCGTTCACGGTCGGAACTGCGGTCGCGAAGACGGTTGGCAGCGGAATGATCGACGTGAAGATCGTGGACCCCAACGTGATCCTTGGGGGACTCATCGGCGCGATCGCGTGGAATCTGATCACCTGGTATTACGGGCTGCCGTCGAGCTCATCACACGCCATCATTGGCGGCTTCGCGGGCGCGGCAGTGGCCAAGGCTGGGATTGCCGCAATCATTTGGGGCACGAAGTGGATCCAGACGTTGTCGTTCATCGTGCTCTCGCCGCTCATCGGGATGTTTCTCGGCGGCTCGCTCATGGTCATCGTGACGTGGGTCTTTCACCATACGAACCCCGCCCCCGCGAATCGGTTCTTCAAACATGCGCAGCTCGTGAGCTCCGCTGCGTTTTCGTTGTCGCATGGAGCGAACGACGCGCAGAAGACCATGGGGATCATCGTCGGACTGCTCGTGTCGACGCAGGGTCTTTTCGCTGGCGAGACTGGTCTGCTGCGCTACATGCACATGACCAGCGCCGAGGTCATCCCGTACTGGGTGGAGTTTGGCGCGTACACCGCCATTGCACTCGGAACACTTTTCGGCGGATGGCGCATCGTGCACACGATGGGATCGCGCGTGACGCGGTTACGACCGGTGAGCGGCTTTTGCGCGGAAACCGGCGGGGCGTTGAGCATTCTGCTGGCGACCCGTTTCGGCATTCCGGTGAGCACGACGCACACGATCACGGGATCGATCGTCGGCGTTGGCGCCATCATCCGGGCGCGCGCCGTTCGCTGGGACATTGCCCGCCGAATCGTGTGGGCGTGGTTCATGACGATTCCCGCCGCATTCGGAATGGCGGCGATCAGCTACATCATCCTCGCGGCGCTGATTCGGATATAGGGACGCGGTGGCGGATCTTCGCCACGATCATCGCGATCGCGACCTCGTTGTGGCCCCCGCGTGGCAGGATCACGTCCGCGTATCGTTTGCTGGGCTCGACGAACTCGAGGTGCATCGGCTGCACCGTGGTGAGGTACTGGTCGAGGATCTCCTCGAGCGGACGTCCGCGCTCGACGAGGTCGCGCCGCAGTCGGCGGATCAGACGAATGTCGGCGTCGGTGTCGACGAACACTTTGACGTCGAAGAGCTCGCGGATGCGCGGATCGGCCAGCAGCAAGAGGCCGTCGACCACGACCACTTCGGCGGCCGGTACTTTCACGCGCTCCGCGCGACGCACGTGTGAGACGAAATCGTATTCCGGCTTCTCGATCGATTTTCCGGCAGCGAGTCTTCGCAAATGCTCGAGCAGCAAGTCCCAGTCGAATGCATTCGGGTGATCCCAATTGATGCGGCGGCGCTCCTCGATCGGCAGATGCGCGTAATTGTTGTAGTACGCATCCATGTCGATGAAGGCGACCGACGACGCGTCCAACCCCGCGGCGACCTTCCGCGCGACGGTGGACTTGCCCGACCCGGTGCCGCCCGCGATTCCGATGATGAGCGGTTTCATCTTTTGGAAAGGTGACGGATCGGCGAGAGCGACGCCACGGATTAGGCAGATGAGCGGAACGCGACTGAAAGCGTTTCCCCAAAAACTCCTCGAGACACCTAATTTTGGCGCATGCGGAAATTTCTGTTAATCGCATCGTGCATCGTGGCATGTACTCGGCCCGCGAGCACGCCCGCGCCGGTTGCGACGACGCAAGCAGCGGACTCGCTCGATCTGATCGTCGCGGCAACCACCGACGTGCACGGTTGGTTGCGCGGTTGGGACTACTTCAACAACACGCCGGACACGACGCGCGGATTGTCGCGCGTTGCGACGATCGTGGACTCGCTGCGGTCCGCGAACCCTGATCGCGTGGTGGTCGTAGACGCCGGCGACGACCTCCAGGGCGCGCCGATCGCACGCATCGCGCTTCGCGACTCCGTGCTTACGAATCCGATCATCGCCGCGATGAACGCGATCGGATACGACGCCGCTGTCATCGGGAATCACGAGTTCAACTACGGTCTCTCGTATCTCAACCGCGCCATCGCGCAAGCCAAGTTTCCCTTTCTCGCGGCCAATGCATACGCGCCCGACGGAAAACACGTCTACGCCCCGGCGGTCACGTTGATGCGCTCTGGCGTGCGTGTCGCGGTGATCGGCGCCACGACGCCTGGGTCTATGATCTGGGACCGCGACAAGCTGTGCGGGCGGATCGAGATTCGGGACATCGTGCCGAGCGTCCGTGCAGCCGTCGGGGACGTTCGGAAGCGCGGCGCGCAGGTCGTCATCGTCGTGTTGCACTCCGGGCTCGGCGAGCCGTCGTCCTACGACACCGTCGCCACCGGCCTGCCGAGCGAGAACGTCAGCGCGCGCGTCGCGCGCGAGGTGCCCGGCATCGACGTCATCGTCTTCGGCCACACCCACAAGGAGCTCGCGGACACGACGATCGCCGGCACGCTGCTCACCCAGCCGCGGAACTGGGCTGGAAGCGTCGCTGTGGCGCGCGTAAGCGTCGTTCGCCGCGGCAAGGATTGGCACGTCGGCGACAAGAGCGGTCGCGTGATTCGTGGGCGCGGGCACGCCGAGCAGGCGGCGGTGCTCGCCGCCACCGCCGACGCGCATGCGCGGACGATTCAGTTCGTCACGTCGCCGATCGGCACCACGCCCGTACGATGGAGCGCCGATTCCGCTCGAGTGAAGGACACACCCATCATCGATTTCGTGCTCGAGGTCGAGCGACGCACGGCCGGGACCGACCTCGCGTCGACTGCCGCGTTCAACCTGAACGCGGACTTCGGTCCCGGGCCGATCACGATGGCCGACATGGCCGAGCTGTATCCCTATGACAACAACGTGCTGCGCGCCGTGAAGATCTCCGGGAAGCAACTGCGCGACTATCTCGAGTTCAGTGCGAAGTACTATCGCGCCGGCGCTTCGGGCGATTCGCTCACCGATCCCACCGTTCCGGGATTCAACTTCGACATCGTGCAGGGCGTCGAATACATGATCGACATCACGAAGCCATTGGGCTCGCGCATCACGACACTGGCGCGGAATGGCCGGCCCGTCGTCGACGCTGACTCGTTCACGATGGCCCTCAACGACTATCGGCAGGTGGGGGGTGGCGGCTACGCGATGTTGCGAGGCGCGCCGGTCGTGTACGACCAGCAGCAGGTGATCCGGCAGCTGCTGATCGACGAAGTGCAACGGAAGGGCGTTGTGCGTCCGGAGGATTACTTCGAGCAGAACTGGCGACTCGCGCCGGACAGCATCGTAGGCGCCGCGTACCGCTCGATGCGCCGGTTGCCGTTCGACCGCCCGGCTGCACCGAAGCCATGAGTGATTCGTTGCGCGTCTTCGTGAACGCCGCGGCGATCGACGTGAATGCCGGTGCGACGGCGCTCGATTGCGTTCGCACGTGGCAGTCAGACGAGGCGGAGGCGATTGTCTCGGGAAAGCGGCTCATCACCGATAGTCGAGGGCTTCCGATTCCCGCCGACTCGCCGGCGCGCGCGGGCTCGATCTTCCGAACCGTGGCCAGCCGTCCGCCGAGCGCTCGCGGTGAGTGATCGCAAGAAGGGGAGCACGATCGATCGCGAGACACTGCTGCGGCTTCCGAAGGCGGAGCTGCACTGTCATCTGGACGGTTCGGTTCGGCCTCAGACGCTCATCGAGCTGGCGCGCGAGTATGGAGCCACCATGCCGCGCGCCGACGCGGCCGCGCTCGGCGAGTTCATGACGGTGCGCGATGCCCATAACCTCGAGGAGTATCTGGCGCGCTTCACGGTGACCCTCTCGGTGATGCAGCGCGCCGACGCCCTCGAGCGCATTGCGTATGAGCTCGCCGAAGACGCGCATCGCGACGGCGTCCTCTACATCGAGGTGCGCTTTTCGCCCGTGTTGAACGTGAAGGAGGGCCTCGACCTTTACGACGTCATCGACGCGGTGCTGCGGGGGTTGGCCCGGGCCGAAAAAGCATACGGCGTCATCGGCCGCGTGATCGTCACGGCGCTTCGGAACCTGGCGCCTGACGTCTCCTTGGAGCTGGCGCGGCTCGCGGTCTCATACCGCGACCGCGGCGTGGTCGGGTTCGATCTCGCGGGCGCCGAGCTCGGGAATCCGGCATCGCGTCACGCGCGCGCGTTCGGATATGCGCACTCGCACGACATGGCATGTACCTGTCACGCCGGTGAAGGCGACGGCGCCGGGTCGATTCGCGAGGCCGTGCACGCCTGCTGCGCGAATCGTATAGGACACGGAACGCGACTGTTCGAGGACAAATCGCTGCTCGAGTACGTGAACGACCGGCGCATTCCGATCGAGATGTGCCTCACGAGCAACGTCCAGACGCGCGTCGCGCGCTCGTATGAGAGCCATCCCCTCCGGCAGTACTACGACGCCGGGCTCAACGTCCTGTTGAGCACGGACAATCGCTTGATGAGCGGGACCACGCTGACCGACGAATACGCGCACGCAGCCCAGCAGCTGAACTTCACGTTGCCGCAGTTGGCGAAGATCGCGCTCAACGGGTTCGAGAGCGCGTTTCTTCCGTGGACAGATCGACTGGCGTTACTGACGCGCGCGAGAAACACCATCGCCGCGCTTGGCGCGGAGCCGGCGTCGTGACCGCGCAGTTCGGCATGGAGGCGGCCCACGTTGCGGCGGAGGCGGTCCGCGCCCGCATTCGCGTGACGCCGCGCGTCGCGATCATGCTTGGATCAGGCCTCGGAGGCATCGCCGACGCCGTCGAACAGCCGACACGCATCCCGTTCCGTGATGTGCCTGGCTTTCCTGGCGCAACCGTCGTGGGCCACGCCGGCGAGCTGATCGCCGGAACCCTCGGCGGTACGCCCGTCATCACGCTGTCGGGCCGCTTCCATATGTATGAGGGCTACGACGCAGCGCTCGCGGCGTTTCCCGTGCGCGTGCTGCACGCGCTCGGCGCAACGACGCTCGTCGTCTCGAACGCCGCCGGAGGCGCGCGCGACACGCTCGAGTCGGGCACGCTGATGCTGCTGACCGATCAGGCGAACTTCATGTTCCGCAATCCGCTGATCGGACCACACGAGGAGAGCGACGTCCGGTTTCCCGACATGTCGGAACCCTACGATCAGGAGCTACGCGCGCTGGCGCAGCGGGTCGCGGCGGAGCAGGGGATCACGCTCGCGGAGGGCGTCTACTTCGGGCTGCTTGGCCCGAGCTACGAGACGCGCGCCGAGGTGCGCATGCTCGTGCGGCTGGGCGCTGACGCAATCGGCATGTCCACGGTGCCCGAGGTGATCGTCGCCCGCGCGCTCGGAATGCGCGTCCTCGGATTCAGCTGCATCACCAATCTCGCATGTGGCCTCGCCGCCGCCCCGATCACTCACGAAGAAGTGCTCGAGACGACGGCGAGGGTCGCCGCGCGCCTGCAACGGCTCGTCCGCGGAATCGTTTCGAAACTCTAGGCCTATCGACTCGACGCGGTCGTTGGTGCCGGAAGCGAGCGGACGCGTGCCTTGAATGCGCTGAAGTTGCTCGTGTTCACGGTCAGCGTTTTGATGATCGCAGGATCGTACTGCGCAATCATCGCGTTGGCTCGCGCGATGCGCTCTTCCTCGCCGGGGTGCGACGCAAACCAGCCTTCGACGGCGCTCGGATTCCGCTGCCGCTCGGCGAGCAGGATCTCGAACATCTCGGGAATTCCTCTCGGGCTGATCCCGGCGCGAATTGTGTTCTTCACCCCCTCCTCGTCCGCCTGACGCTCGTCGTCACGGCTGAACTTCGCGAACAGCGCGCCGCCACCGATTTGAATGGCCGCGGAGGCAGCCTGGTTGTTGCAAACCCCGGTCAACGTACAAGCGAGGACTAACCCGATGTTCGCGCCCTGCGTTTTCTCCATTTGCTTTACCGAGTGCCGTCGCACGACGTGGCCGATCTCGTGCCCCAAGACTCCAGCGAGCTGACTCAGGTTCTGTGCCTTATCGATGAGACCGCGGTTCACGTAGACGAAGCCGCCCGGCACCGCGAACGCATTGATCTCGTTCGCGTTGACGATATAAAAGTGGTAGTCGAGACCGCGACTGTCGGCGAGATTGGCAATCGAGTCGCCGAGGACGTTGACGTAGCGGTTGATCTCGGCGTCTTGTACGATGGGAAGCTGCGCGTTGATCTGCTGCGAATACTCCTGACCCATCTGCACTTCCTGCTGGGTCGAGACGCCACAGGCCGTCGTCGACGCCACCACCATCACCGCGAAAATGACCTTTCTCATAGTAGGCTACCTGTTGAGCTCCGAATTGGTCCTGCGAGGTGGCAAGAGCCATTCCCCGTTGGGGCTGTAAACTTGAAACTTCTGACCTTAGCGCGCGACCTGAAGCGTCGGAAATCACGAGAGAAACACCGGCTCTTCGTGGCGGAAGGGGTGCGCGCCGTCGAAGAATTGCTGCGGTCGCGGCTGACGATTCGCGGCGCGCTGATCGCCCCGCAGCTACTCGACGCGCCGCGCGGAGCCGCGCTCGCGGGTACGCTTCGCTCGGGGGGCATCGAGCTACAGGAGGTCGCGGCGAACGAATTCGCGTCCGCCGCCGAAACCGAATCGCCCCAAGGGGTTGTTGCGATCGCGGAAGTTCCTGAACGTTCTTTCGCCGATCTCGGCTCGGACTGGAAGGGCGTCATTCTCGTGCTCGACGCCGTCCAGGATCCCGGCAACGTCGGAACCATCCTTCGCACGGCCGCAGCGTTCGGCGCAGTAGCCACGATCACGCTCCCCGGAACAGTTGACGTATGGAATGCCAAAGTCGTCCGTAGCGGGATGGGCGCTCACTTCACACACCCCACATTCTCTTCTACCTGGGCTGAGCTCGACGCGTTCCGTACGCGTAGCGGGACGAAGCTGTTCGCGGCTGATTCCCGGGGAGAACCAGCCTCCGCTGTAGCGGCGGCATCGCGAATCGCGCTCGTGGTCGGAAACGAAGGCACAGGTTTGTCGTCCGATGCCCGTGCGCGAGCGGACCGCACGATCGCGCTTCCCCTGTCTCCCGGCGTCGAGTCGCTCAACGTGGCCGTCGCGACCGGGGTCCTCCTCTACCTGCTTGGCCGGTGACTGATCCACTCGTAGGGCTGTACGCGTTCATCGTCGGAGCGGCCGTCGGCTCGTTCCTCAACGTCTGCGTCGCGCGCTGGCCGCGCGACCTTTCTATCATGCGTCCGCGATCGAGATGTCCTCGGTGCGGCCATCAGCTCGAGTGGTTCGAAAACATTCCGCTCGTGAGCTGGCTTGCGCTTCGCGCCCGGTGTCGTTGTTGCGACGAGCCGATCTCGGTGCAGTATCCGATAGTGGAGCTGATCGTGGCGCTCGGCTGGATGGCGTGCTTCAACCATTTTGGTCTGACGCTCACGGCGCTGCGTGTCGCGATGTTCGGCACCATTCTGCTCGGCATCGCGCTCACCGATCTGCAGCACTATCTGATTCCCGACGGCTTCACCGTCTTCGGGTTGTTCTGGGTTCTCACGATGTCGGTGGTCGGCACATTCATCGACGATCAAGGACCCTTCGTGGGTCCGTATCAGGCCGTGATCGGCGCGTGCACCGGCGCGGGGCTCGTTGCGATCGTCGGCTGGCTTGGTGAAGCCGCACTCAAGAAGGAGGCCATGGGCATGGGCGACGTGACGTTGATGGCGTTCGCCGGCGCCGGGCTCGGGCCCCAGCGCGCGATCGTGACGGTGTTCTTCGGCGCGCTGCTGGGCGCCGTGGCATTTCTCGCGGTCGTGTATCCGCTCGCGCGCGTACGCCAAAGCGCGCATCGGGAACAAACCGAACTGGCGCTCGGCGGATCGTCGTTCGAAGCGCCACTGGTGCCGTTCGGAGTATTTCTGGCACCTGCAGCCCTGGTCACGCTGCTCTGGGGCGCCGACATACTCGCGTGGCTTTCACGCGGATGAGCGCCGATACCCTGAAAGCAGATCACGCAGATACACGCAGATACACGCAGATTCACACAGATTGACGCAGATTAGCGGAAATTCTCGTAGTTAGTTGTAGCAGGCTAGCTTCTCAAGGAAGCCTCTTCTTCTGACGTCTGCATACAACAGTCATGTATCTGCGTTCATCTGCGTGCAGCTGCGTTCATCTGCGATCCTGGGGTTGGTGCATCGGCGCTAGGTGCATACGTGATTGACGACGCACGCCCTCGCGGTGGTGGCGAGCTCGCGCGATACACGCGCGACCTGACGGCGGAAGCCCGCGCCGGCCGGCTCGAACCGGTACGCTGCCGCGGCGATGAGATCGCGCGTGTCATCGACATCCTGTTGCGACACGGCAAGAACAATCCCGTGCTCGTGGGCCTCGCCGGAGTCGGAAAGACCGCTGTCGTCGAGGGATTCGCGCAGCGGATTGCCACTGGCGACGTGCCGCTCGTGCTGCAGGACGTTCGGGTGCTCTCGCTGGATCACGTGGCCCTCCTGGCGGGCACGACGTACCGCGGGCAATACGAAGAACGCATCCGCGTGCTTGTCGACGAAACGACGGCATCACCGGACGTCATCCTCTTCATCGACGAGATGCACAATCTGATCGGGCAGGGGACGGCGATGGGTGCGGCGATGGATGCCGCCAACATGCTCAAGCCGTCGCTCGTGCGCGGCGACTTCCGTGTGATCGGCGCGACGACGGACGAGGAGTACGATCGCTGGATCGGCGGCGACCCGGCGCTCGAGCGCCGCTTTCAGAAGGTCACGGTACGCGAGCTTGGAGTGCCGGAAACACTCGACATCATTCGGGCGCGCAAGGAGCGACTCGAACGCCACCACAACGTGGTGATCACCGACGAGGCGATCGAGGCGTCGGTCGAGCTCACGGACAAGCACGTGACGGACCGCCGGCGTCCGGACAAGGCCATCGACGCGCTGGACGAAGCGTGCGCGCATACGCAGGCAATAGCCAAGTACCCGCCACGCGCGGCGACGCTGATTCGCGATCGAGTTCGCAGGCTGCGGGAGGCGGGAAGCACGCGTCGCACTGCGGGGAACAACGATCGAGGCGCCGACAGTGTGGACGACGCGCAGTGGGAGCAGATGGCGAAAAACGGCATGACCGCCCTGGAACGGTTCGGCGCGGAGTTGGAAAAGATGTTCGCGGCACCTGCAGGCGGCGCGCCGGGGCCGACGCATCCGCCGCCGCGACCCGACCCGGTCGCTCCCGAGCCGGTGACGAGCCTGGGCGAGATCGAGACCGAGTTGGCTCACGTGCTGGCGGAAGAGGGGATCGTCGTACGAGGCCACGACGTCGCGCGCGTCGTCGGACTGATGAGCGGCCGGCAGCTCGCCTGGGATCGCTAGTGCGATCTCGCGTCGCGCTGCTCGGCGTCCTTCTACTCGTTGCGGCGTGCGACCGGCGACGCCGAGCCGGCGAAGGCGAGTACGTGGATCGCGTCGAACAGGCGCTCCCGCAGATCGAGAAAGCCACGGGCCTGAAATACAAGTCACACCCCAGGCTCGAAATTCGCTCGAAGGCGCAGGTGCGCGAGTTTCTGTTGCGCAAGACCGAGGAGGCGACCCCCGCTGAGCAACTGCGCGCGGAAGAAGTGGCGTACAAGCTCTTCGGGCTGATCCCAGACACGCTGGACCTGCGCAAGTTCTTGCTCGAGCTGCTGACCGAGCAGATCGTGGGATACTACGATCCGGCCACGAAAGTCCTGTACGTCGTGCAGGGCGCGCCGGACGATCTGATCGGAATCACGATCACCCACGAGCTGGTGCACGCGCTTCAGGATCAATACGTGAATCTCGATTCGATCCAGAAGCTTCGCGGAAACAGCGATCGCCAGGCCGCCGCTCAGGCGGTGATGGAAGGTCAGGCGACCTACAAGCAGATGCAGATCATGCTCGGGGGAGGGAGTCTCGCGACGAAGCTTCCAGGCGGCTGGGATCAACTGCGTGAGGCCATTCGCGAGTCGCAGTCGTCGATGCCGATCTTCGCCAACGCCCCGATGGCGATCCAGGAGTCGTTGCTGTTCCCGTATCTGAGCGGGGCCGAGTTCATTCGCCGATTCGAGCAGCATCGGCCCAATGCCTCACCGCTCGACTCACTGCCGGTGTCGACGGAGCAGATTCTCAGCGAACCCGCATACTTCGGCAAGCCGCGCGACATGCCGACGGAGATCACGCTGCCGCCATCCGGCGATTCGACACAGAGCGACGACACCATGGGCGAATTTGGCACGCGCCTGTTCCTCTTCCAGCACTTGAAGGATCACACGGCGGCGGTCGGCGCCGCGGCCGGCTGGGACGGAGATCGCTACCGTGTCGTGCGAGTGCGAAACGGACGCGGACTGGTGTGGGTGACGCTATGGGACACGCCGTTGGACGCGGCGCAGTTCGTGGACGCCCTTGGCCAAGCCATCGGGAAACGGTATAGGACCGCCGCGCCGATGTTCTCCGCAAAGGGAGTCCGGACCTACACGGGCTCCGGGCGCACGGTGGTCGTCACCCCATGGGAAATCCGTGGGCGCGATGTGGTGATGTACGTCGACGTGCCGGTGGGCGCGTCCACGTCGCTGATCGACCCGGCCCGTATCTCGATTGGGCGTTAGCGACGGCGGTCGCGTGGTAGTGCAGGCGCCTCTGGCGCAGCCGGCGCCGATTCCGGACGAAGTCGACCGTCAGCGCCGACTGGATCAGATGAAGGCGCGGGCGACGGGTCTGCTGGTTGTCGCCACGATCATCTTTGCCATCGCGCACTTCTTCGAAGCGCGGTACCCGTGGGTGGGTTTCATCCGGGCAACGGCCGAAGCGTCGATGGTCGGTGGACTCGCCGACTGGTTTGCGGTGACGGCGCTCTTCCGACATCCACTCGGCATACCGATTCCCCACACGGCCATCATTCCGATGCGTAAGGATCGCGTCGGCCGCACGCTCGCGGCGTTCGTACAGCGCAATTTCCTCACGCGCGAGGTGATCGAAGGGCGCCTGCGAAGTCTGCACATCGGCGAGCGGCTCGCCGCGTGGATCGCGCAACCGGAGAACGCGCGCACCATCGCGCGACAGACGGCGTCGGCGCTCTCGGCGGGCGCGCAGGTGCTGCGCGACGAGGACGTCCAGGAGCTGATCGACCACAACATCGAGGAGCGGATCCGCAAGACGCGCATCGCGCCGGTCGCCGGACGACTGCTCTCGGTCGTCACCGAGGGCAATCGACACCAGGAGCTGCTCGATGAAGCGATCGTCCTCATCGCGCGCACCGTTGAGCAGAATCGCGACCTCATCCGGGAACGCGTACAGCGCGAATCGCCGTGGTGGGTCCCGACCGCCGTCGACGAGAAGATCTACCAGAAGATTCTCACGTCGATCGAGCGGACATTGGTCGAGATCCGGGACGATCCCGACCACCCGCTCCGCGAGCGTTTCGATCAGGCGCTACGCAAGTTCATCGACAATCTCCAGCACTCGCCGCAGACGTTGGCGCGGGCGGAGGAGCTCAAGGTCGAGTTTCTCGACACCGAAGCCGTGCGCCGATTCTCGGCGTCGCTCTGGGTGGACGCGAAGGCCGCTTTGCTCCGGTTCGCGGAGAGCTCGGCGGCGACCGCGAAGCAAGGTGGAACGATCGAGAAAGCGCTTACCACATTCGGCGAGGCTGTGCTCGCGGACCCCGCGTTGGTCAAAAAACTGGACGACATCATCATGGATGTCGCGGTGTTCCTCGTCGAACGGTATCAGAACGACGTCGCGGACCTGATCACGCACACGGTCCAGAACTGGGACCCGGAAGTCACGACACGGCGCATAGAGCTGGCGATCGGCAGGGACCTTCAGTTCATCCGGATCAACGGGACGCTGGTCGGAGCGCTCGCGGGACTGATCATCTACACAATTTCGAAATTCGCACACTGAAAACAGTTCTTAGGGCGTTGCGACCGGCCGGTCCGCTGGCGTGGTGCTCGGCGCATCGGGCAGCACGTCCGCAATCTCCCTCGATGCCGGTGGCAAGAGCGCGAGGTGCAGCACCTCGTCCATCTTTTCGACGAACGTAAACACCATGTGATCGCGCACTTCCTGCGGCACGTCGCGCAGATCCTTCTCGTTCGACTTCGGCATGATGATCTGCCGAATGCCGGCGCGATATGCGGCGAGCACTTTTTCCTTGACGCCGCCGATCTCCAACACTTTGCCGCGCAACGTGACTTCGCCGGTCATTGCAACGTCGCGACGCACAGGGCGAGCGCTGAGCACGCTGGCGATCGCGAGTGTGAGCGTGATGCCGGCGCTGGGACCGTCTTTGGGAATGGCGCCCGCGGGCAAATGGATGTGGAGATCGTTCTCCTTGAAATCCTTGTCCTCGATCGAGAGTTGCGCGGCTCGCGAGCGGACGTAGGAGTACGCCGCGTCCACCGACTCGCGCATGACGTCGCCGAGCTGGCCCGTCACGGTGAGGCGGCCGGTCCCCGGCATCCTGAGCGCCTCGATCACCATCAAGTCGCCGCCGGTCGACGTCCACGCCATTCCGGTGACGACGCCGATCTCGGGCTGCATCTCGGCTTCCTCGACCGCGTACCGCGGAATGCCAAGAACTTCTTCCACCTTCTCGTTGTCGATGACCCACGCGCCCTCTTCACCCTCCGCCTTCTTGCGGGCGCGTTTGCGCATGATGGCGGCGACGTTGCGCTCGAAGTTCCGCAGACCCGCCTCCCGCGAATAGCGACTCGAGATGAACGACAACGATTCGTCCGTGAACTGGATGTCCTTGTCGGTAATGCCGTGCTCCTCGAGCAGACGCGGAAGGAGATAGCGCCACGCGATCTCGACTTTCTCCTCCACCGTATAGCCGGCGATCTTGATGATCTCCATGCGATCGCGCAGCGGGATGGGAATGTCGAACAGGTTGTTAGCCGTGCAGATGAACAGGACGGCCGACAGATCGAATGGCAGATTCAGGTAGTGGTCGACGAACTCGTCGTTCTGGGACGGATCCAGCACCTCGAGCATCGCTGCCGTCGGGTCGCCGGAGGGTCCGCCTCCGGACATCTTGTCGATCTCGTCGATCATCATCACGGGATCTTTGACCTGAACACGCCGAAGCGCCTGAATAATCAAGCCGGGCATCGCGCCGACGTACGTGCGCCGGTGTCCGCGAATCTCGGCTTCGTCGCGGACGCCGCCGACTGAGATGCGGTAGAACTCACGCCCGATCGCGAGCCCGATCGCCTCGCCGAGCGACGTCTTGCCCGTGCCCGGCGGACCGACGAAGCAGAGAATGGGGCCGTGCGGATCGCCGCCGCGGAGTTTGCGGACGGCGAGGAATTCGATGATGCGCTCCTTGGCTTCGTCGAGCCCGTAGTGCCGGGAGTCGAGCGCTTCCTGGACCTTCTTGAGATCGATTTCCTCCGCGCCCGATCGCTTGTTGTAGGGCAGGGAGAGCACCCAATCGAGGTACGTACGCACCACCTGATATTCGCTCGAGGCCGGCGACAGCATCCGCATGCGCTCCGTCTCGCGACGAGCTTCCTGCGCGACGCGCTCCGGGAGTTTCGCTTCCTCGATCTTCTTGAGCATCTCGATCGCTTCTTTCTCACCCGGATCGGCTTCGCCCAGCTCCGCTTGAATCGCGCGGAGCTGCTGGCGGAGATAGAACTCGCGCTGGTGCTGCTCGATCTTGATCTCGGTCTGCCGCTTCACGTCCTCCATCACGCGCGCGCGCGCGACCTCGCGCTCGAGACGGCTGAGGATGAATCGCAGGCGCTGGCCAACGTCGAGCCGCTGGAGCACCTCGTCCTTGTCGGAGATCCGGAAATTCATGTTCGTCGCGGCGAGATCCGCGAAACGGCCCGGATCCGACACGTTCATCTTCAGGATCGCCGGCACTTCGTCCGGAATGCGGTCGACCATCTCCGCGAGCGTCTCGGCGGCCGTCGCGACGCGCGTGATGAGATCGGTGACTTCGTTCGCATCGGCCGCGACGTCCTTTGCGGGGTGGACCACCGCAATCGGGTACGGCTCGTTCTGCTCGATCTCGTCGACCACGATGCGCCGCAAGCCTTGCAGCGTGATCTGCACCGTGTCGCCGGGCAGATTGATCCGCTCGTGGACGCGCGCGGCGACGCCGACGCGCCCGACGAATCGCGACGTATCGATCGGCTCGTCGTGATCGCCGCTCGCGACGACGAGCGCGACGATCAGCCCCGACTCTTCATGCGCGCGCAGCAGCGCGAGATTCTCTGGAGCGCCCATCTGAACCGCGATCGTACCCAGCGGGTAGACGATCGTGGACCGCAGCGCCATCAGCGGTAGTGTGGGCGGGAGCTCGGACTTGAGGAGTTCTTCCTTGCGCTGGGCTCGGGCCATTGATTGGGATTGGTTCCCGTAAGTATAAACGCGACTGTCAGATAGCCAATACCCGAGCGTTGAAACAGTACGATCCACCGGCTAGCTTGCGAGTCTATGTTCGAGCAGCTCTCCGAAAAGCTGGAAGAGGTCTTTGCGCGCTTGCGCGGCCGAGGAATGCTCTCCGAGGCCGACATCAAGGACGGCCTTCGCGAGGTGCGCCGGGTGCTCCTGGAGGCCGACGTCAACTTCCAGCTCACGCGCGAGTTTCTCGAGCACGTCGAGAAAAAAGCGGTCAGCGTCACGCAACTTCGCAGCGTCTCGCCCGGCCAGCAGCTCGTCAAAATCGTGTACGACGAGCTCACGGCGATGCTTGGCGAGCGACGTGAAGGACTGAAGCTCAGCTCGGTTCCACCGACCGTTGTGATGCTAGTCGGGTTGCAAGGCTCCGGCAAAACAACGACGGCCGCCAAGCTCGCCCTCAAGCTGCAGAAGGAGTCGCGGCAGACGCGCCTCATTGCTTGCGACGTCTATCGGCCCGCCGCGATCGATCAGCTCGAGACCCTCGGTACTCAGCTCGGCGTTCCAGTGTATGCGGAGCGGGACACCGCTGACGTCACGCGTATCGCCAGGCACGGGCTGGATCAAGCGCGCCGCGCGCGCGACCGTGTGGTCATCATCGACACGGCCGGCCGCCTCCAGATCGACGAAGAGATGATGGCCGAGCTCGAGCGGCTGAAGGAAGCCGTGAAGCCGGACGAGATCCTGCTCGTCGCCGATGGCATGACCGGACAGGAAGCCGTGCGGATCGCGCAAGGATTCGACGCGCGACTCCATCTCACCGGCGTCATCCTCACCAAACTCGACGGCGACGCTCGAGGGGGCGCTGCGCTCTCGATCTACGGCGTCACCAAGAAGCCCATCAAGTACATCGGTGTGGGCGAGAAGTCCGACGCGCTCGAGGATTTCTACCCCGAGCGGATGGCGAGCCGCATCCTGCAGCAGGGCGACATCGTGTCGCTCGTCGAGAAAGCGCAGGACGCGTTCGACGCCGACGAAGCCAAGCGGCTCGAGAAGAAGGTGCGCAAGGAAGGAATGGACCTCGCCGACTTTCTCACCGCGATGAAGCAGATCGAGCGGCTCGGGCCGCTCGAAGGCGTGCTCAAGATGCTGCCCGGAGTGAACACCAAGGTCCTGAAGCAGGTGAAGGCGACGGATCCGCGCCGGCTCAAGCATCTCGAAGCCATCGTGCTCTCGATGACGGCCGCCGAACGAAAGAGTCCCGGGATTCTCAACGGCTCACGTCGCGCCCGCATTGCGAAGGGAAGCGGCCGGCCAATCAATGAGGTGAATCGTTTGCTAGATCAATTCCGCGAGATGCAGAAGATGATGAAGAAGGTGGCCGCGGGCGGCGGGAAGGTGCGGCCGGGTATGTTTCCCATGATGTAAACGGCGAAAAATGGAAAATGGAGAATGGAAAATCGGAAATGGGCCGATTTCCCATTTCCCATTTCCGATTTCCACAGTTTGAAGTGCTGGGTGCGGCTGGGAAATTCCCAGCGCGCGATGAGCCCGGAAGCAACACGACACTCTGATAGAGGAGCGTAACACATGGTTCGCATTCGTCTCCGCCGTACCGGGCGGAAAAAGACACCCACTTATCGCATCGTCGTCGCCGACTCACAAAGTCCGCGCGACGGACGATTCATCGAGATCATCGGTCAGTACGTTCCGCGTCAGGGTGAAACCGCGCTGAATCTCAAGACGGACCGCGCGAATTACTGGCTCGACAACGGTGCGCAACCCTCGGATACCGTCCGATCGCTGCTGCGAAAGGCGGGCGTCCTCAAGGCGCGTCACGAGGCGCGATTGGGTCGCAAGCTGCAGTCCGGCGCGGTGCCGGTAGCTGAAGGCAAGTCGGAGGGTTGAGCACGGAGTTCTATCTGGTTGGCCGCGTTCGCCGGGCACACGGTCTTCGCGGCGAGCTGGTGGTCGAGGCACTGACCGACGCGCCGGACGCGATCTTCGCGGCCGGCCGTCGTGTTTTTGCGGGCGACCGTCAGGGCGACGTTGCTTCCAGCCGGCAGGAGCTTCGCATTCTCCAGTCGTCGCCCTTCAAGGGCGGATGGATCGTAACGTTCGACGGGATCACCGATCGCAACACCGCCGATGGTTGGCGCGGCCGCTATCTTCTGCTCCCGGAGAACGAGATTGCGCCTCCGTCGGACGACGAAGTCTTCATTCACGATTTGCGCGGCATGCGCGTCGTTCGCACGACCGGTGAAGAGGTCGGCGAAGTGAGCGACGTTTTCGAGCTGCCGCAGGGACTCCTCATCGAAGTGAAGCGCGCGGACGCGGAGCCCGTTCTGCTCCCGTTCAACGACCAGACTGTCACGAGCGTCGACGCGGAACGGCGCGTGATTCACGTCGATCCCATCGAAGGGCTGATCGACTGATGCTGCGCATCAACGTCGTCACGATCTTCCCCGAATTCTTCGGCGGGCCACTCTCGTTGAGCATTCCGAGCCGCGCGCGCGAAGCCGGTCTGGTCGAATACCGCGTCGTCGACTTGCGGGACTACACGCACGACAAGCATCGCACCGTCGACGACTCCCCCTACGGGGGAGGCGCGGGGATGGTGATGAAGCCCGAGCCTTTTTTTGAAGCGGTTGATGACCTTCGGGCACAACCGCCCATCGTGCTGCTGTCCGCGCGGGGCCGACATTTCTCGCACGTGGACGCGACGCGATTCGCGGCCGGCGCGGAGCTCACGCTGTTGTGCGGCCACTATAAGGACGTCGATCAGCGCGTGGCGGATCACCTGGCGACGGAGGAGCTGTCCATTGGTGACTTCATACTCACCGGAGGAGAGCCCGCCGCGCTCGCCGTGCTCGATGCCACGGTCCGGCTGCTTCCTGGCGCAATGAGCGATGCCGAGAGCGCTCGCACCGATTCCTTTTTCGATAGCGCGGGGATCAGCGCGCCGAGCTACACGCGACCGCCGGTGTATCGCGGCTACGAGGTTCCGGAGGTGCTGCTCTCCGGCGACCATAAACGCATCGCGGAGTGGCGGCGGGCGGAAGCCGCGAAACGGACCGAGGCACGCGAGGAAAAGACGGGACCATAGTCGGCCAAGAGCGACGCCGTGCGTGGCCCTGCGCCTCAGCTCAAAGCATGAGCCTGCCACGTTTTGTCGTCTTGCGCATGAGACCGGCGCCGGTACCTTGTCCGCGCCGCTGAAGCTGACCGGGGAAGCGCTCGCGACGTTGCGTCGACCGCTCGAAGATCCCGACCCAGCCGCGGCATCACGTGGGGGATTGCCATGAATGGCCGTTTCGCTGTCGCGCTCGCGGCACTTGTTCTCGTGGCGTGCGCCGAGCCACTGTCAACTCCGTCCGCCTCAGTGGGGGTATCGACCGGCGATGAGGCGCCGCTCTTCACGAAGGGCAGCGGCGGTGATCCGATTCAAGGCCAGTACATCGTCGTCTTCAAGGACGCGGTGGCCGACCCGCACGGAAAAGCCAAGGAGAAATCATTGGAGCACGGCGGGAAGCTGAAGTACAGCTACGGCGCGGTTCTGAAGGGCTTCGCCGCAGAGCTGAGCGATGACGCGGTCGAGGCGCTGCGGGCGGATCCGGACGTCGATTACGTCGAGCAGGATCAGACCGTGTCAATCAGCACGACGCAGTCGCCGGCGCCATCGTGGGGACTGGACCGGATCGATCAGCGCAACCTGCCGCTCTCGAATTCCTACACGTACAACGCGACGGCCTCCCAGCAGACGGTGGTGCGCGCGTACATCATCGACACGGGCATTCAAACGAGCCATTCCGATTTCGGCGGGCGCGCGAGCGCCGTTTACGACGCGTTCGGTGGCAATGGGCAGGACTGTAACGGCCACGGCACGCACGTCGCGGGTACGGTCGGCGGCACGACCTACGGCGTCGCCAAGTCGATCAAGCTGCGCGCAGTGCGTGTGCTGAATTGCAGCGGCTCCGGCTCCACGTCGGGTGTGATTGCTGGAATGGACTGGGTTCGCGTCAACCGCATCAACCCGGCGGTCGCCAATATGTCGCTCGGCGGTGGTTTCTCGTCCTCGATGAACACTGCCGCTAACAACCTCGCGTCATCGGGTGTGTTCCTCGCGGTCGCGGCGGGCAACTCGAACGCGAACGCATGCAACTCGTCACCGTCGAGCGCGGCCAACGTGACGAGTGTCGCGGCGTCCGCGAGCAACGACTCACGCGCGTCGTTCTCGAACTTCGGGAGCTGCGTGCACATTTATGCACCCGGCGTGTCGATCAAGTCCGATTGGCTCAACGGCGGCACGAACACGATCAGCGGTACGTCGATGGCCTCTCCTCATGCCGCGGGAGTGGCGGCGCTGTACAAGGCAGTCAACGGCGACGCGTCGTATTCCACGATCCGGAGCTGGATGATCAACAATGCGACGTTGAACGTGATTTCCGGCAATCCGTCGGGAACGCCCAATCGGCTGTTGTATAAATCCACGTTCTAAAGGAAAGGCAAACGGCGCGACGGCGAACAGCGCGCCAACAAAAAGCGCGACAGCAAACCGCGCGACGACAAGAAGCGCGACGGCAGACAGCGTGAACTGAAACCTGCGCGGCTCGTCGTTGCGCGGCTCGTCGTTGCGCGATTCGACGTCGCGCGTTGGCTGTGCGACGACCTCGGTTAACCCTTTACACCACAACTGACTAGCGTTAATCCTGACCGCACGTTAGCTTGCCCTTGCTCTACCATATATCCGCCATTCCCTGGGCCGTGCCCGGAGCAACTTTATGCACCCCTTCATCGAAACTCAGAAGACCTGGCTGCGCAGTGATTTGCCGGCCTTTCGCTCCGGCGACACGCTGCGCGTCAACGTTCGCGTCAAGGAAGGCGACAAGGAGCGCATTCAGGCGTTCGAAGGCGTGTGCATTGCGCGTCGAGGCAGCGGCGTTAGCGAGAGCTTCACGGTTCGCAAGATTTCCAACGGCGTCGGGGTCGAGCGCATATTCCCGGTGCACAGCCCGATGATCGCGGACATCGCGATCGTGCGCCGCGGCCGCGTGCGTCGCGCGAAGCTCTACTACCTGCGCCAGCTCACAGGCAAGGCCACGCGCATCAAGGAAAAGAAGTTGCGCGTCGTCGTGCCGACCACCGGAACCGCCGAAGAGTAAACCCGAGTCCAAGCGAGCAGCCGCCATGCGCTGGAGCACGATCGAACGTGACCTCCGCACTCAGCATGGTCCGTTGATCGCCGGAGTCGACGAAGTTGGACGGGGCCCCCTCGCGGGCCCCGTTGTCGCATGCGCCGTCGTCATGCCGCCCGAGCGACGCGCCATGCCGGGCATCAACGACTCGAAGCAGCTCACCGCCAAGAAACGTGAGCAGCTCGCCGTTCGAATTCTCGCCAATGCCGTCGGCATCGGCATCGGCGCGGCATCCGTGCGTGAGATCGATCGTTTCAACATCTTGCAGGCGAGCGTACTGGCGATGCGCCGCGCGCTCCGACGCCTACCGGTCGCGCCGAATCACGTGGTCGTCGACGGTCGTGCCTTGCGGACGCTCGAGATCGTGCACACCGCGGTGATTCACGGCGACGCGCGCTGCTATTCGATCGCGTGCGCGTCGATCGTCGCGAAAATCACGCGCGATCGCGTCATGCGCGCGCTCGCGACACGCTATCCCGGCTATCTGTGGGACGAGAACGTCGGCTACGCGACCGTCGCACATTTGCGCGGCATCGCGGAGCGCGGCATCACGCCGCATCATCGGCGCTCGTTCCTTCCGGTCCGACAACTCTCGCTCGACTTTGGATCGCACGACGCCGAAGCGATCATTGACGCGGACCAACTGGCCCAGCTCATCGCCGAAGCGACAGACGCTGCGATGCCGGACATGGCCAACACTGGAGCGGCCCCGGGCGTAGTACTGTGAGATGACCGCTCTCCCGATGGCCGCCCGATGGGGGGTGGCTGCGTTGGTCCCACTGATGCTGGCGGCGCCCTCCGCGTTCGCACAGCGGCGACGGGCCCCCGAGTTCACGCAACAGGGGATTCTCGTCGTCAATTTCTGGGTAACCGGGAAAGACCCCCAGCGTCGCAAGAGCGGACATGCGCTTCGGTCGCAAAGCCGGGGACGCGGTGCGCGACCGGCTCGCGCATCTCGTGAACAAGAAGGAAGCCAAGGTGATCGACGGGCGCGACATTCACGAGTCGATGGTGCGCTCGGCGCTCTGGGCCGACACGGCTCTTTCGATCCCCGAACTTCGACAGCAGGGTGAGTCGATGAAG
>DATBRO010000073.1:0-3248 GCA_036560265.1 Gemmatimonadaceae bacterium
TGGGGAACCTTGCCTGCGTCGAAGACCAATCGGCGCGAGCGCGTATAGCGCAGCCCGGCCTGCTCGAGCGACACGTCGTTTCGTGAATTGCTGGCGGCGCCGAGCTCCGACTGACCGTTCGCGTACAGCACGAGGCCGCGCACAGGCTCGATGGCGCCCCAGAGGACGAGTCTCCCTAGGGCAGCCGGCTTCCCCGCGTTTCGCGAGAGGAGGTTGGAGTTGGTGTCGGTTGCCCAACCTTCCGCGTCGATGATGCCTTGAAGAAGTACAGGCGACTGTGCGCGCAGAGAATGCGTGCCGATCGCCACGATCGCTGACGCGAACATGACGCACGTTCGCACGCGCGCACGAGAGCTTCTCATCACATCAAGTCGCAAGGGAGGCGTGACTCGCGCGCTTTGCCGCATCCAGCGCCTCACGAACCGTGCGCGCAAGCATCGCGGGTGTGAATGGTTTTCTGAGAAACGCCGACGTCGGCGTGAGGCGCGCGGACTCCAAGGCGTCATCCGCGTAGCCCGACATGTATATGATCACCGGCTGAGTATGCACGCTGAGAAACAGCTCGACCAACTCGGGGCCGCTCACCTGCGGCATGACGATGTCGGTCAGAAGCACATCGATCGCCGTATCCCGCCCGAGCCGAAGGGCTTCCATCGCGTCGGTGGCCGACAGCACGCGATATCCTCCCTCTTCCAGCGTTCGCCGGGCAAGCGCGAGCACATCGGGATCGTCCTCCACGACGAGAATCGTCTCCGATCCCGTCGGCAATTTTTCCACGGTGTCGAGCACCAAGCCCGGGGTGAGCGCCTCCGACGCCGCCGGCAGCGTGATCGTGAATTTCGTTCCCACACCGATCTTCGTCTCGAGATCGATTGTGCCTCCGGACTGTTTCACGATGCCGTACACCATCGAGAGTCCGAGTCCCGTCCCCTTCCCCGGCTCCTTGGTGGTGAAGAACGGCTCGAAGATGCGATCACGGACGTCGTCGGGAATTCCGGTGCCGGTGTCTTGTACGGTGAGCGCGACGTGACGCTCGCGTCGCGCGCTTGCGGCGCCCTTGTCACTGCCATCGGCAATGTTGGAGGCGCTAATGGTAAGCATTCCACCCTCCGGCATCGCATCGCGGGCGTTGATGGCGAGGTTCATGACGACCTGTTCCAACTGGCCCCGGTCCGCCATGACGCGGGGAATGCCTTCGTCGGTCTGGATGTGCAGCGTTATGTGCTCGCCAAGGACGCGGCTGAGTAGGGGAGCGACCTGACGAACGACGTCGCCGAGATCGAGCACCGTCGGCTGTAACACCTGCTTTCGACTGAACGCGAGCAGCTGTCGTGTGAGGTGTGCCGCGCGGTCCGCGGCCTCGACGACATGGCGAAGGTCCGCTGCCGCGGCGCTATCCGGGTCGCTGTTCATCAGCGCGAGCTGCGTGAATCCGGAGACGGCGGTAAGGAGGTTGTTGAAGTCGTGCGCGATGCCGCCGGCGAGCGTCCCGACCGCCTCGAGCTTCTGCGATTGCCGCAGTTGTTCTTCGCTTTCATGGAGCGCATGCTCGGCGCGCTGACGCTGGCGCACTTCATCCAGGAGCACCGCGTTCGCAGCTGTGAGCTCGGCAGTCCGCTGCTCCAGCTCCAGGCGCTTGGTCGCGATCGACGTCATGAGATGTTCGAACGAGGTGTTGAGCGTACGCACTTCGGCGGGCACGTCGTGCGCGTCGAACCGGCTCTCGAGGCGCTCGGCGGCACTTCCCGACCGCATGTAGTCGACGAAGCGGCGAAATGGCTTCAGCACGGAGCCCGCGGCCGCGCCGGCGCCGATCGCGGCGACGATCACGGCAATCGCTCCATAGAGGATGAAATCGCGTCCAAGTGGCTGGGTAAGCGTCCGCACGGTGGGGCCAACCGGCTGCATGAGCCAGAGCGTCACCACGTCGCCGTCTTGCGTTTGTCCCAACTCGAGCGGCGCGATGACCATCTCGTCACCCGAGAACCGGATCACCTGTGTGCCGCCCGGACTTTGTTTCGTCGCGAGCAGCTGATCCGCCAGGCGCGTGTCGGCGGTGGGAACCGTGGACGCGAGCACGGATCTGCCGGCGGTCACGATGATCTCCCCATCAAACGCGGCGCGCGCCGAGGCCACGAGTCCTTGATCGAGTCGCTCGCCGAGGAGCAGGGCACCGATCGTGTAACCGTTGAGGACGAGGGGATACACGGCCACCTGGTAGCTCACGTCGCCGTCACGGTAGACGGCGAGCTCGCCGCTGTCGGCGCTGCTGGCGGGATCGAGCGCGCGGCGTACGGCGGACATGCGCGAGAGATCGGCGCCGCGAACGGGCTCGTTGCCGGCTCGCACCGCCGCCGCGTAGATGCGTCCGCGATCGTCAATGACGACCAGCAAGTCCCGTTCGACGCGCGTCAGGAGGTTCGACAACTCGTGCTTGACCGTCTGCACGAGATCAGACCGGCCTGCTCGACCGAGATTGGCTTCGACGCGATACGTCTCGAGCGCTGAGCGCAGCGTGGGACTCTGCGTAATGAGCGCCGCGCCGCTGATCAGCTGTGTGAGATTCTGCCGCTGAAGCAGCAGGAGCGTTCGCTGATGCCGGCTGAGCTCCTCGGCGTAGACGCGGCGGGCACTCGCGCGCGTCTCGATGCTCAACGCACCGAATGCCACGAAGATCACGACCGCGGTCACGAGCGCGCCGAGCGTCGTGATCTTCACCGCCAGGCTCGTACGATGGATGCGCACGGCGAGCCCTCGCAGTCCGGTCGCGGCGGTCGATGGTTCCTTCATGGCGCTGCTCCCGGCTCGAGCGGAAGACTGAAGTTCATGGTCGTAGTCTGACCCGCGACCACGCGAACGCGGCGGCTTACGGGCTTGGTACGCTCGTGCCATCCGACGATGGTGTACTCGCCCGGCGGCACGTTCTCGATTGCGTATGCGCCCCCGCGCTCCGGCGCGTCGAAGAACGCGTTCGCGAGAACGAACACGACCGCGCTCATGTCTGAGTGGATGTGACAGAACACTTGGACGACGCCGACTCTGGGGAAGGTGACCGTCTTGGAGCTTCCCTTTGGGTATCGGCCGAGATCGAAGGTACGGACGCTCGACAGCGAGAAGACGTTGTGGTAGACGTCGTCGCGGTTGGGGAATTCGACTTTGGCGCCCTGCATCACGGGTAGGACGTGGGGCTCGAACCGCTCGTCGGATTGCGCCATCAGGCCGTGGGTCAGCGAGTCGAGCGTCGCGGG
>DATBRO010000074.1:0-13067 GCA_036560265.1 Gemmatimonadaceae bacterium
GACCGGTCCCTCGTCCCGTTTCTCGACGACGCCCCCGCGGACGCGGAGATCCGTGGCGGCGAGGTCACCCAGCACGTCTCAGCTGTCGCCCGAATGAAGACGGTCAGGAATTGGGTCAACCAGCAGGTGCGTGACGCCGCACGAACGCACTCGGTTGTAGTGGATGGGAGGGACATCGGAACTGCGGTGTTTCCTGACGCCGACCTCAAGATCTTTCTACTGGCGGACCCATGGGAGCGAGCTCGCCGACGTCTGGTACAACGGCTGGAGCGGTCGCCGACGGACGAAGAGATTGCGGAAGAGACCGACCGGCTGGTGCATCGGGACGCCAAGGATGCGCAGCAGAGTGCCCAGGCGCCGGACGCATTCGTGCTTGATACGACGTACCTCACGCAGGAGGAGCAAGTGGACCGGATCGTCGCGCTCACCAACGCCGTAACTCAGCGTGGAGACGACACTTCCACTACCTGACGAGAGGTTATATGTTAGTAGGTTCCATTGGGATGTCACCCTCAACCCCGCTCGCGGCGGGCAAATGAATCCGCGATCTGGAGAACAACTTGGTCGTTATGGCTGAACTCGAACCCAAAACCGGCACGGCGAAAGAGAAGCGCGATCAGGAGCGCGCAACGCTGCGCCCATTGATCAACCGCCGTCCCGAGCTCTACGACGAAGACGAGTACACGTCCGCGGACTACGAGCGGATGATGGACCTGTATCAGGGGTCGCTCGCGTCCATCGACGAAGGCGAGATCGTGAAGGCGAAAGTCCAGAGCGTCCGCGACAACGTCGTGGTGCTCGACATCGGCTTCAAATCCGAGGGCACAGTCCCCCTCGAAGAATTCAAGGATATGGCCGACCTCAAGCCTGGCGATGAGGTCGAGGTTTTGCTGGAGCACCTGGAAGACCAGGAAGGCTCGGTCGTTCTCTCGAAGAAGAAGGCGGATTTCATGCGCGTATGGGAGCGCATCCGCGTTGCTTACGAGAGCGATCAGCCGGTCGACGGCGTGCTGCAGAAGAAGATCAAGGGTGGTGTTGTTGTAGATCTTATGGGCGTCGACGCGTTCCTTCCCGGCTCGCAGATCGCGCTCCGGCGCGTGCCGAACATCGATGAGCTGCTCGGTCAGAAGTTCGAGTTCAAGATCATCAAGCTGAACAAGCGCAGACGGAACATTGTCGTGTCCCGTCGCGTGATCCTTGAAAGTGAACGAGCCGGCAAGCGCGAAAAGCTCATGAAGGAGCTCGAGAAGGATCAGGTGCGGAAGGGCATCGTCAAGAACATCACCGACTTCGGCGCTTTCATTGACCTAGGTGGTGTCGACGGCCTGCTGCACATAACAGATATGAGTTGGGGGCGCATTCAACATCCCTCGGAAATGGTGCAGATCGGCAACGAAGTCGAAGTCAAAGTGCTCGACATCGACTGGCAGCGTGAGCGCATCTCGCTTGGCCTCAAGCAGCTGCACCCGTATCCGTGGAAAGACGTCGCCGAGAAGTATCCAGTTGGTACTCGGGTCCAGGGGAAGGTCGTATCTATTACGAACTATGGCGCTTTCATTGAACTGGAACCCGGTATTGAAGGGCTGGTTCACATCTCGGAGATGAGCTGGACGCGCAACGTGCGGCATCCGTCCAAGCTCGTGTCGATCGGCGAGACGATCGAAGCGGTCGTGCTCAAGGTCGATCCGAACGAAGAGAAGATCTCGCTCGGCATGAAACAAACCGAGCAGGATCCGTGGGTTGTGCTACCTCTCAAATACCCTGTCGGAACGCGAATCCGCGGGAAAGTACGGAACCTCACCAGCTTTGGAGCCTTTGTTGAGATTGAACCAGGCATAGATGGTCTGATTCACATCTCCGACATGAGCTGGACCAAGCGCGTGCAGCATCCGTCGGAAGTCGTGAAGAAGGGCGACGATGTCGACGTCGTGATCCTCAACATCGACGCCGAGAACAAGCGCATCTCGCTCGGTCTCAAGCAGGCCGAGGAAGATCCGTGGCTCAAGATCGGTGAGAACTATCCGGTCGGCATGGAGATCAATGGCAAGGTCGTCCGCCTGATGGACAAGGGCATCGTCGTCGACATCGGCAACAACATCGAGGGCTTCGTTCCGATCTCGCAGCTACATCCGGAAGGGAAGCAGGTGAGCAGCCCCACGGATCTTGTCTACGAGACGATGAACCTCGAGATGAAGGTGATGGAGGTGGACCCCATCCACCGCCGCATCGTGCTCGGCGTGACGAACATTCCCGCCGACCAGCCGCCGCGCCCGGCCGAGCCGAGCAAAGTGGAGAGCATGGATGCTCTCGAGCAGCCGGTGCCGGTGCCCGCTGGCAACTATGACGTAGACGAGACCGAGTAGTCTTTCTCCGGCCAACAGAATCGCCTCGCCATTCCGGCGAGGCGTTTTTCTTACGGAATGTTAAGTATCGTAGCGTTTGCAAGCATGGCAGGAATGTTCGAGGTCGCTTGACAATCTTTCAAAGACTCTCCTTAGGGTTCCCTCGAGCCCAACGGCGCACCGCGTCAATAGCCGCGATCGTGGCTGCATCCGTCAACGTTGGCTTGGCGTACTCTCAGGACAAGTGCGACGTGCATTGGCACGGTCCACTTCCGCTAGTAACTGTTGACGGACGTCCCGGGTACGTGGAAGCCCCGACTGCTTTCAGAATTCGCAACGGCGTGATCTTGCTTGGGGCGCCGTCATTCTTCTGGGCGACTCCCGAAGCCTTCGATCCTTCTCCGGGACCAAGAAGTTCTGATACCATTGCGTATGTTGCCCGGCTCCGCGAAAACCATGGATTGCTTGGAGCCGTGCTTGGCCCGGGCGACAAAGCGAGTGGGCTCAGAATGCCCGACAGCATGCGGAGAATGACAAGGCCCGTCGCGACGCGTGCTGCAGACGGCGTCGTCCACGTAGTTTGGATAGAATCCCGCCCAGCATCGAAAGCAGAGCAGCCGGACATCCGATTGCTCTGGCATTCGGAGCTTCGTGGCGACAGGTGGACGGCTCCTAAAAAACTCTATTCCGCCGATATCCTATACTGGAGCTCCACGAGAGGCGCGCTCTTTACCATCGGAAAGGATGTCCACGTTGTTTTACCGTTCTTTCGGCATGATTCAGGTGCAGGGATAGCTTACGTTCGCAGAATTAGCGGTCGGTGGAGTGTGGGGTCTCTGCCAATTCCTGGGCTTCCGTCTGAGGTGACAGCAGTACGGTCAGGCGCAGACTCTATAGTTGTGGCCTTCGTCGCCAGCGACGTTAGAGCCCGAGTTCCGAACGGATCGCACGTCTTCGTGATTCGCGCCGCAACTAATGACACTGCTTGGCCACTGCCAAGGCGAGTCCAGTGGTCGGGATTGTCAGGAGCGCGTTATCCGAAGCTCTTTCGCACTCCAGCAACATCCAAGTCACCGCGAGGGCTTGTTCTCGTCTGGGGTCACCAGCCGAGAGGCGCTTTGACAATTGACACGATCTTTGCATTGGCGTCTACAGACGACGGATTGACGTGGGGATCAGCAAGTGCCTTGTCTCTGTCCGGAAAGGCAACTGCACTGGCCATGGCGGCAGATCGTCACGGCGTCATTCATGTCGTCGGCGTTTCTGGGCGTCTTGGTTCGAGCAACTCCGCTCTTTTCAGCACGAGTTGGCGAGACAATGAGTGGACCCCCGTCGACTCGCTCGCCTTCGGCGCTATAGAGACGATGCCGTCGCTCTCGTCACTCGACGGGGACACGCTATTTCTTTCGTGGGCACAGGCGCGCCGCGCGTCAACAACTGTGCCTGCGAGTGCCCCAATTGGGCGCTACGCCTACGGTTCGCCGGAATGCAAAGAATCGTCGAGGTAGTTATTCCATCGTCGCACTCGCGTACGAGGGCTCGTGGGCCGCCGTGCAGGGGCAGGACGCGAAACAAATCGCGGCTAGCTGTCGTTGCGACAGCAGTAACAGGCGAGTTGGTCACCTTGGTATTAGCTGAAACGGTAGACAACACTGGCAATGTTGCCGTTGCCCGCCGCTCTGCGGCAACGAATTACAGGATCGTCGTCAAGATAAAGAGTTCGGCGCTCAATAGAGAACTGTTGGCTGCCTCGTTGCGGGCAGCCTCCGCAGCCCAGCGACAAGGCGGAACCGTTGTGGAAGTCTACATACCGGAGCGAACGCGTCTACGTGCTGTTGATGAAAAGGAGCGCGAGCGCGTCGATCTGATAATGAGCCGAATGCTCGCTGCCGACCCTATAGACGTACCTGGCGTGAGTAGAGCGCGTGCAATTACGGTAGATATTTCTTCATCGCCAGCGCCTTAGTTCTCCGAATCGTCCGAAAAAAACAGCGTTGAAGCTACAACTCCTGCCGCGGCCCTTCGCGCTGGCAGGAGTTTTTCTTGGACCCGTTAGCTTTATGCCTGCGCGAGAGGCGCCATCAGCAGTATGAATCTGTAAATGGCATCGTCTGTGATGCAGTCCGCGTCGAGCGCGGTTGCTCCGCCATCGCGTCGCTATTGACCAAGAGGTCGAGTAACTGTCGAAGTCGTAGTGTGATGAAGATCTCCATATCCCAGTTGCGGTGCGGCGTATGCGCTGCATCTTAGGTGCATCCTCACCCCCCCAAGGTGCGCTATGCGCAAGTACTGGCCAGCAGTTCTTTTGGTAGCAGTGGCGGCAGGAATTCCAACGCGAGTCATCGCACAGGAGCAGGCCGGCGCGAAGGCGGCGGCAACCGTCGAAGCGGCGGTTGGAACGGCGATCGCCGATCGAGCGCTCACTGGCGCCGGCGATTCGTTCAAGGCCGACGCCGGAACTCTGTACTGCTTCAGCAAAGTGTACAATGCGGCCGACAGTGAGATCGAGCACGTCTGGTACAAAGGCGACACGGAAATGGGTCGTGTGAAGCTCAAGGTCGGTGGCTCGCCCTGGCGCACCCACAGCTCGAAGAAGCTCGGCGAGAACCCCGCGGGCGACTGGCGCTGCGACGTCGTACAGGACGGCAAAGTGCTGCAGTCCGTAAAGTTCAAGGTCGAATAATTCGTTAAACGCTGCACGGACTGACACAGAACGCCCCGCTTCAACGGCGGGGTGTTTCGTTTTTCGAGCCCGGACTAGCGCGCTGTGTTGACGCCCGGCTGATAGAGTGAGCGGATCCGCTGGGCCCTGAAGACGTACCCGGGAGCTCCGTCGATACGCCATTTGACGGCGCCGTGAGCGTCGTACTCCTCGACGCGCCCTTCCGTCCCGAAGGATACGAGCGTGCGATCGCTCGACACTGCCTGAACGCTGCCGCCGATCAACGTTCTCACGCGCGGCACCGCGCCGTGGACATCGATCAGTTGGGCCGTGCCGGTCTGCGCGTTGATTTCCCATCGCTCCGCGCGCGACTCGAGCGAGTCGCCCACGTTGTCGAGCAGCATGAGCTGGCCGCCACCGAGTGCGCGCACGCTGTGTTGGCCCGCGAAAATCTGGATGCCATTCCCGAGCGCGAACTGGTTGCGACGTCCTCCCAAGCGCCACAACACCGCGCCGGTGCGGCTGTCAATCTTGGTGATCTCGCTGAGATTCCGGAACGAGACGAGGATATTCCCGTCCGAGTCGATGTCGAGCGAGTTGCCATGCGTCCAGTTCACGCTCGGGCCGGCTCGCGTCGCCGAATCCACATCGGTGATCAGGAAATGATCGAACGGACTCCAGCTGAAGAGCAGCTCTCCGGTTCTGCTCACGTGCTGAATCGCCTGTCCGGTCACTTTCGCGTTGGCGACGCCGCCGGACGCTCTCAGATCCATCGTCCGCGTCTCATCGCAGAGCGTCCAATATCCGCCGTTCGGCTCGGAGACGAGATCGTGAAAGCGTGGCTGCAGGCCGTTCTTGCAGCCGAAGGTCCGCGTCGTGTTGCCGAGCGCATCGACCTCGATCCACGATTCCACGTCAGTGGGATCGATGGTCACGAGTCGCGCGACGTAGCGCCCGTTGGGCTCCGCCATGAAGTTCAGCCACGGCCCATTCGGAAAACGATGGTACCACACGACGCGGCCGGTGTTGTCGATCGCGAGCCCGTACATCCCCGCCGCGAGAACCACGTAGCCCGGCGACGGATCGTCGCCGGACGCGGCGTAGTGCGGCAGGTCGGAGGGCAGCGTGCCGGTTTCGAATGCGATCGGGTCGCCGATCACGGTGCCGCCGCTGCCGTACGCGACGGCGCGCAATTGATAGTGCTGCTCCGGCAGAAGCCCGAGCACCGGAACGGCAGCGCTGTCACCCAGCAGAGCGGTGGTTGGAGTTACGCTGTCGGCTGAAGCACCAGCGATCCGATAGCGTACGGCGACGCTGTCAGCATGCCGCGCGTGAACCGCGAGGATTCCGCTCAGCACGTTGCGCTCGTTGCGCACCGCTGCCGCGGTCTCGATCACGGGGCGCAGAGGCACTGCCGTCGGTTCTCCCGCACAACCGGCGAGCAGCGCCGCGACGCCCAAAAGTCCGTCCCGCACTGGAAGGCGCATGTCGCATCACCTCCGCCATGCGGGCTTGGACGCGCTTCCGGCGAGTATTTCCCTGCGGTCCGTGCCATTGGGCTTGATCGCCGAGACGCCAGCGCACGAGCAGTCGTGTCCTTCCCAGGCGGCAAACGCGATCCAACGGCCATCGGGCGACCAGGTCGGCGCGCCATCGTAGGAGTCGGACAGGAGCTGCGTCACGCCGGTTCCGTCGGCGTTCATGACGAAAATGTTCCTGACGCAGTCGTAGTAATAGTAGTAGTCGCACGAGACCTCACGCGTGAAGGCGATCTTGGCGCCATCGGGAGACCAATCCGGCTCGCCGTCGTAGCCATCGTTCTTCGTGAGTCGGACGACGCCCGATCCATCGACGTTCATCGCGTAGATCTCGGAGTTACCGTCACGATCGCTGCTAAAGGCGATCTTCCGTCCGTCCGGAGACCACGAGGGGTCGGCGTCGTGGGCGTTGTTGTTCGTCAGGCGCACGAGGTCCGACCCGTCCGCGTTCATGACATAGATCTCGGATTTCCCGTTGCGCTCACTGACAAAAGCGATTCGCGTACCGTCCGGCGACCAGACCGGATCGTAGTCGCTCGCGGAGGCGGTCGTCAGGCGCACGGGATCCGACCCCGAGGCGCTCATGACGTAGATCTCGAAGTTTCCGTCACGGTTGCTCCGAAAGGCGATCTTGCTCCCATCGGGCGACCAGCTCGGATCGCTCTCGACGACGTTGTAGGCGCTGAGTCGCGTGAGACCCGTGCCGTTGGAGGTCACGACGTAGATCGCATCCCTCCCACCCACGTCGCTCACGTACGCAAGCTGCATGGCCCGCGTGCAGGTGAACTGCAGCATGATCTCCGACGTCGTGCCGCTCGCGACCGAAACAGTTCGGGTGGCTGGATCGCTGATGTCGCAATTCACCGCGATGCCGCCGGCTATGGTAACCGTGTACGCGCCGCCGACGATCTTCGAGATGTCGGTCGATCCATTCGCGGGCAAACCGACGCTCTGCTCGAAGTCCGAGCTCGAGACACTCAGCTGGTAGCCGTTCGGATCGAGATCGATTCCTGTCGTTACGGTCTTCACACGCAGACTTGCGAACGCCGAGCACGTGACAACGAAGGTCTCCTCCGTGATCTCTCCGGCGGTGATGAGCACCCAGTGCTGCGTGCCGTCGCTCACCACGCAGTTGCGAGCCACTCCGTTGAGGTTCACGCGATGCAGACCCGCCGCCAACTTTGGCAGCACGACGCTGCTGTTCGCGTCGAGCGCAAACGTGATCGCCACGTTGCCGTCTGCCTCGACGATGTAGCCGTTGTCGTCGAGATCCTGGCCGACAGACTGAGTCGCCACCCGCAGTGTTCCCAGATACGCGACGCATGTGACGGCAAACTCGACCTTTGTTGTGACGCCTCGGGCGACGTTAACCCGAATTGGATTCGCGTTCGCGACGGTACAGTTGGGAGACAAGCCGGACAGTTGGACGACATGCTCGCCCGCGCTGAGATCCAGAATCGCGATGAGGCCATTTAGGTTCACTTGCTGACCCGGCTCGGCCATGTCGACGACGAGGCGATATCCGTCCGGATCCACGTCAGCACCAGTCGTCACCGCCGATACGCGGAGCTCCCCGATCTTGGGCCCGGTGGCGTCGTTACAACCAAGGACAAATGCCACTGCGACGACCGCGAGTGTAGCGACGAAACCTGTCGGTGCAGTGCGCATGTTGTCTCCAGTTCACCGGATCCCGTCACACACTATTGCGGGGACGTGCGCTGACCGTTCCCGTCAGCGACCTTTGAGCGTTCTCGTTCGTGCTCCCCCCGAACAAGCAGGTGGAACAACACATGCGCGCACTCGCATTCCTGCTCTCATGCGCAACATCCGCGGCCTCCGCGGCCTCCGCGGCCTCCGCTGGCTCGGCTGCGACCACCGACACCACCGAGTACGTCGTCCTGAATCACGGACGTCCGGCCGGCCAAATGCTCGTCATCCGGGCCGGCGATACCGTCATCGTGAAATACCATCACGTGGACCGGAACCGCGGGCCGCGTTCCGAGGCTCACTATGTGATTTCCAAAGGCCGCGTGGTCGCGGGCCAGGCCTGGAACCTTCCGCTCAACGGTCCGCCGCCGAAGCTCGGCGAGCCGGTCGATCGTTTCGAGGTCGTCCGCGACTCGCTGCTCTGGCGCTCGCGGGACACGTCGCGAAGCGTGCGTTATGGGCCCGCGACCTTCTACCGCCTGCTCAGCTTCACACCGTACAACCAGGCACTGCTCGCTCGTTTTCTCCTGACGCAGCCGAATCATTCTGCCAGCATCCTCCCTCGAGGCATGCGGAAGCTGACGATCGTCGCCGACACGATCGTGCGGACCCAGGCCGGACGTCAGCGCGTCCGGCTCGCGATGATGCGGGACACGATCGGCGACGCCAACGGCATCTGGCTCGACGACAAGAACGAGCTCTTCGCCGATCAGGTTGGTTGGTTCATCACTGTGAAGAAGGGGAGCGAGGCCGCGCTACCGGCGCTGCGCGCCATCGAGGTCAGGTATCGGAACGCGAACGGCGCGGCCCTGGCGCGGACGCTCGCGCCAGCCCCCGCGACCGCGATCGCGATCGTGAATGGTGACGTCTTCGACAGCGAGCGCGGCGTCGTGGTGCCTCGACAGACGGTCGTGATCCAAAAGGACCGCATTGTCGCGGTCGGACCCAAGGATTCGGTCCCGGTGCCGTACGTCGCCCGGGTGATCGACGCGACTGGAAAGACGGTGATGCCGGGCATGTGGGACATGCATTCCCACCTTTTCCTCACGAGCCAGACGACACGAGCCGTCTCAGATCTGGCGACAGGCATCACCACGATTCGCGACATGGCGTCGGATCTCGAAGACGCGATCTCGTTTCGCGATCGATCGGCGGCGGGCACTCTGGCCGCGCCGCGAGCGGTGCTCGCCGGATTCATCGAAGGTCCCGGACGCTGGGCCGGCCCTAGCGCGGTCATCGTCAGCACCGAAGATCAAGCCCGAGGATGGATCGCGCGGTATGACTCACTTGGCTACAAGCAGATCAAGCTCTACAACCTCGTGCAGCCGGACCTGGTCCCAGCCATCGCCGAGGAGACACACAAGCGCGGGATGCGGCTCAGCGGCCATGTCCCGAGAGGCATGAGCACGCCGGCGGCGGTGCGGCTCGGCTACGACGAGATCAATCACGCGGCGTTTTTGTTCTCGACGTTCTTTCCGGACTCGCTGTACCTGCCGCAGATGCGCGCGTACTCGCAAGTCGCCGCCGTGGTAGCGCCGAATGTCAATGTCGACGGGCCGGAGATGACGGCGATGATCGGCCTCTTCAAGGAGCGCGGTACAGTCATCGACGGCACGTTCAACCTTTGGATGCGCGGATCGACGTCCTCAGGCGCGCCGAATGTCACGGGCGTTCCAAGCACGACCGCGGACACGATCGCACAGAAATCCGATGCGAACTATCTCAAGCTCCTCAAGCGCCTCTACGACGCCGGCGTCACGCTGGTTCCCGGAACCGACGGAAGCTCGTACAACTCCGAGCTGGAGCTGTATGAGCGTGCGGGCATTCCCGCGCCCCAGGTGCTGCGCATCGCGACGATCGTCCCCGCGCAGGTGATGAAGGACGGCAAGGAATATGGCAGCATCGCGGTGGGGAAGGTGGCCGACATCCTCATTGTCGACGGCAAGCCTGCCGAGCACATCACCGATCTTCGTAAGGTTGAGACTGTGATTCGAGCAGGGCGAGTTTACGATTCAAAATCGCTAGACAAGGCCGTTGGCATCAACAGGTGACCTCATGAAAAACACATTCGGTGTGTCCGCTGTCATTCTCTGCGCGCTGCTCGGCGCGTGTCGCCCACAGACTCAGGTCGGAAGCCCTGCTTCTCCTACGGGGCGCGCCACCGTGCGCAACGCCGCAGGGACGACGCTCGGCGTTCTGCTGCTCGAGCCGACGTCATCCGGCGTTCACATCACCGGAACACTCACCGGACTGCCAACGGGCGTTCACGGAATCCACCTGCACGGAGTGGGGAAGTGTGACCCGAGCGACTTCTCGACAGCGGGCGCGCACTTCAACCCAGCCGCCAAACATCACGGCCTCGAGAATCCGGCCGGCCCGCACGCCGGCGACTTGCAGAACATCACGGTGAACCCCAACGGCGCAGCGGTCGTCGATCTCATGACCCCGCGCGTAGCCCTCAGCGCTACCGCGCCCACTGGAGTCTTCGATGCCGATGGAACCGCGGTCGTGATCCATGTGGGACCGGATGATCAGCGCACCGATCCTGCAGGTAATTCGGGTGCGCGCATCGCGTGTGGCGTCGTGGAGCGGAGTTGACGGGGCGTTTCTCACTTCTGTGGCAGCGTCGAGGTCACTCGGCCATCGGCATCCAGGAATTCGATACGAGCCGCCCCTAGCGAGTCGACGACGAGCCGCAGTCGCGGCTTGCCGTCTGGCGCGGAGAGATTGACGACGGCCGATTTCGACTGATCGCGTCCGACAAAGACTCGCCGGGCCACGAGCGGAACGCCGTTGCGCGGCGCGCGCAGACGTTCCATCGCGCTGGCTCGAGTCGCGCTGTCGGCGATCTTCATGATCGAATCGCGCTCCAGCACCCAGTTGTAAATGTTGACGTCGGCACGTTCGTCGATCGACATCCCGATGCGCCGTTGCCCGTTGCGGTCCGCGTAGTCGAGATTGAGTACTTGATCCTGATCGAACTGGTCGAACGACATGTGCGTCGACGCGTTGATTTTGCCGTCCGGTCCTCGTTTACCCTCGAACGTGAGGCCGCCGTTCTCGGTCCCCTCGTCGTTGAAGAAGATGATGATCCCCGGGCGCCCGCCGCCCTCATACCCGAACGGCTTTCCCTTGTAGATCGGCCCGATGGATCGCGGACGGTTCGAGATCACCATGCGGTACTTGCCGTCCGGCTCCATCACATTGATCCGCCCGACGTCGATCTCGTCGAACCTGGCTTTCTTTTCCTGGCGCACGAAACCCGCGAGTGCGACGACGCAGAAGGCTAGGGAAGAAAGGACCGCGTAGCGCTTCAGAAAGCGCACGTCGCGCTCGAGGTTATCGCGCATCACTTGCTCCTGAAGAGGTGCGCCAAGATGTCGGATCGCATCCGGCGCGGCTACCGTTCGAAATCGGGGCGTGGGTCCCGCGAGCGGACGCTAGTGCGCCGCGAAAGAGGATTAGCTCACCTAGTACAATGCGCTGGGACACAACGTGTTAGATCGGGCGCCAAAGGGCGCTGCCTTCGCGCTCGCCGCCGCGCCCGTTGTGCTCATGGCGGCGGCGCTGCTCGGCTGCTATCTACCCGCGCGGCGAGCGGCGAAGGTCGATCCGGTGATCGCGATGCGCAACGACTAAAAGCCTGGCATCCGTTCGTCCGCCGTCGGGCCGTAAATCGATGGCACCGGTACGTCGATCAGTCGCAGATAGACGGTGAGCTGACCGCGATGGTGGACGAGGTGATTGACGTGCTGCCGCACCACCGCGCCCCGCGGCTGAGTGAAGAGCACACGGTCGCCGTGCTTGAGTGACCAGTTCTTCTTGTAGTCTGCGTCCTTCGACTTCGCGATCGCCGCGCGCGCCTCCTTCACGTTCTTGTCGAACATCGTGAGCAGGTCTTCCGTCTTCTCGTTGCTGTAACCGCTGGCTGCGGCAAGGTTGAGCGACGTCTTGGTCAGCGTGTTCGTGATCCAACCGGGCATCCACGCCACGAGTTGCGCGAGATGCGCGAGCGAGAACGACTTCGCGTGCGGTTTCCACTGACCCTTGTCGGAGGGCACGCGCTCGAGCACTCGGCGCGTCGTGGCCATCTCTTGATCGAATTCGGGAAGCAGCGTCTTGGAGATGCTCATGTGCGGCCTCGTGACGGATGGGCGATTGGAGGCTTGATCTTACGCGCTTCTACTCCGCCCGCAACGCCGACAGCGGATCGAGCCGCGCGGCACGCCGAGCCGGCAGCAGCCCGGCCACGAGCGCGCTCGCCGTGAGCACCACCAACGCGGACACGATCGCGATTGGGTCCGCGGGGTGGACGTCGTGCAGTTGGTTGCGAAGCAGCCGCGTTGCCGCGAGTCAGCCCTCGCCGCGGAGCGCGAGCATCGGATCGGTTTTGGTGGCGCGTCGCGCCGGTACGAAGCTCGCGAGCGCCGCGGTCGCCGTGAGCAGGACGCTCACGCCGGCGAGCGTCGGCACGTCCGTGGGGCTTACACCGAAGAGCAGGCTGGCGATGAGACGCGTCAGCGCCCACGCTGCGACGAGGCCGATGAGCACTCCGGGAATGGCGAAGCGCATCGCACCGCCTACTACCGATCGAACGAGCGTGTTGGACGATGCTCCCAGCGCGACGCGAATCCCCAGCTCGTGCGTCCGCTGCCGCACGAGATACGACAGCACCCCGTACATCCCGATCGCCGCGAGCAACAGCGCCGTGAGCGCGAAGATCGCGAAGAGCACGAGCGCGAATCGCTGCGTGGCCAAGGCGCTTCCCACCAGCGTTTCCATCGAGCTGATCGTGCCGAGCGGCAATAGCGGATCGAT